>NZ_QUAC01000035.1 GCF_003389455.1 Streptomyces inhibens
CCCGTCTCGCGCCCGCGCGCGAGACGGGCCGGACCGGGCCGGTCATCGTCAGCCGAACCAGTAGAGGGGGACCGAACGTGACGATGCTGGAACACATCCGGGAACCACGCGACCTCAAGGCGCTTCCCGGGGACCGTCTGGCCGAACTCGCCGGGGAGATCCGGCACTTCCTCGTGCAGGCCGTCGCCCGCACCGGCGGCCATCTGGGCCCCAACCTGGGCGTGGTCGAGCTGACCATCGCCCTGCACCGGGTCTTCGACTCGCCCGCCGACCGCATCCTGTGGGACACCGGTCATCAGTCGTACGTCCACAAGATCTTGACGGGGCGTCAGGACTTCTCCAAGCTCCGGGCCAAGGGCGGCCTGTCCGGCTACCCCTCGCGGGCCGAGTCCGCCCACGACGTCATCGAGAACAGCCATGCCTCCACGGTCCTGGGCTGGGCCGACGGCCTGGCCAAGGCCAACCAGGTGCGCGGCAAGGACGACCATGTCGTCGCCGTCATCGGTGACGGCGCGCTGACCGGCGGTATGGCCTGGGAGGCGCTGAACAACATCGCCGCCGCGAAGGACCGCCCGCTGATCATCGTCGTCAACGACAACGAGCGCTCCTACGCGCCGACCATCGGCGGCCTGGCCAACCACCTCGCCACCCTGCGCACCACCGACGGCTACGAGCGCTTCCTGGCCCGTGGCAAGGACCTCCTCCAGCGCACCCCCGTCGTCGGGCAGCCGCTCTACGAGTCGCTGCACGGCGCGAAGAAGGGCTTCAAGGACGCCTTCGCGCCCCAGGGCATGTTCGAGGACCTGGGCCTGAAGTACGTCGGCCCGATCGACGGCCATGACATCGCGGCCGTCGAGTCGGCGCTGCGCCGCGCGGCGGGTTTCCACGGGCCGGTGCTGGTGCACTGTCTGACCGAGAAGGGCCGCGGCTATCCGCCCGCCCTGGAGGACGACGCGGACCACTTCCACACCGTCGGTGTGATGGACCCGCTGACCTGCGCGCCCGTCGCACCGCCCGGCGCCCCCTCCTGGACCTCCGTCTTCGGCGACGAGATGGTCCGCATCGGCGCCGAGCGCGAGGACGTCGTCGCCATCACGGCGGCGATGCTGCGGCCGGTCGGGCTCGGGAAGTTCGCCGAGGCCTACCCGGACCGGGTGTGGGACGTGGGCATCGCCGAACAGCATGCTGCGGTGTCGGCGGCCGGGCTGGCGACCGGCGGACTGCACCCGGTCGTCGCCGTCTACGCCACCTTCCTCAACCGCGCCTTCGACCAGGTCCTGATGGATGTCGCGCTGCACAAGTGCGGTGTCACCTTCGTCCTGGACCGGGCCGGGGTCACCGGCACCGACGGCGCCTCGCACAACGGCATCTGGGACCTGTCGGTACTCGGCGTCGTTCCCGGCCTGCGGATCGCCGCACCGCGCGACGCCGACCAGCTCCGCGCCCAGCTGCGGGAATCCCTGGACGTGAACGACGCGCCGACCGTCATCCGCTTCCCCAAGGAGTCGGTGGACGACCCGATCCCGGCCGTGGACCGGATCGGCGGCGTCGACGTGCTCCACCGCACCCCGCACCCCGACGTCCTGCTGGTCGCCGTCGGCGTGATGGCGCCGGTCTGCCTGCGGGTCGCCGAGCTGCTCGCGGCGCGCGGTGTCGATGCGACCGTCATCGACCCGCGGTGGGTCAAGCCGGTCGACGAGGCCATCGCGCAACTCGCCGCGCAGCATGCGATGGTGGCCGTCGTCGAGGACAACAGCCGCAACGGCGGCGTCGGCTGGGCGGTCGGCCAGGCGATGCGCGACGCGGACGTGGATGTGCCGCTGCGCACCTTCGGTATCCCCGAGCAGTTTCTGGCGCATGCCAAGCGCGGTGAGCTGCTGGCCGATCTCGGCCTGACCCCGGCGGAGATCGCCGGCCGGATCAGCGGCGCGCTGGCCCGTAAGGAGAGCACCTCGTGACCGGATTCGATCTGACCGAGCTGCTCGCCGAGCGCGGCGGTGAGCGCTACGACCTGCACAGCCGCCATCTCAACCACCAGCTCCCGCGCATGCTGCACACCATCGGCTTTGACAAGGTCTACGAGCGGGCCGCGGGCGCCTACTTCTGGGACAGCGACGGCCAGGACTACCTGGACATGCTTGCGGGATTCGGGGTGATGGGCCTCGGCCGGCACCACCCCGTCGTCCGGCAGGCGCTGCACGATGTGCTCGACGCCGAACTGCCCGACCTCACCCGCTTCGACTGCCAGCCGCTGCCCGGCCTGCTCGCCGAGAAGCTGCTGTCCTACGCGCCCCACCTCGACCGGGTCTTCTTCGGCAACAGCGGCACCGAAGCCGTCGAGACCGCCCTGAAGTTCGCCCGCTACGCCACCGGCAAGCCGCGCATCCTCTACTGCACCCATGCCTTCCATGGCCTGACCACCGGCTCGCTCTCGGTCAACGGCGAGGACGGCTTCCGGGACGGCTTCGCCCCGCTGCTGCCCGACACCGCCGTCGAGATGGGCGATCTGGCCGCGCTGGAGCGGGAGTTGAGGCGCGGCGATGTGGCGGGGTTCGTGGTCGAACCCGTCCAGGGCAAGGGCGTACACCCCACCCCGCCCGGGTTCCTGCGCGCCGCACAGGAGCTGCTGCACCGGCACAAGGCCCTGCTGATCGCCGACGAGGTGCAGACCGGCCTCGGCCGTACCGGCGACTTCTTCGCCTACCAGCACGAGGACGGCGTCGAACCGGACCTGGTGTGCGTGGCGAAGGCGCTGTCCGGCGGCTATGTCCCGGTCGGCGCGACCCTCGGCAAGGACTGGATCTTCAAGAAGGTCTACTCGTCCATGGACCGGGTGCTGGTGCACTCCGCCAGCTTCGGCTCCAACGCCCAGGCGATGGCGGCCGGCCTCGCGGTCCTCTCCGTGCTGGAGGACGAGCAGATCGTCGCGAACGCCCGGCACACCGGCGAGCTGCTGCGCTCCCGGCTCGCCGCGCTGATCGACAAGTACGAGCTGCTGCACGACGTACGGGGCCGCGGCCTGATGATCGGCATCGAGTTCGGCCGCCCCACGTCGCTCGGTCTGCGCGGCCGCTGGACGATGCTCCAGGCGGCCCGCAAGGGCCTGTTCGCGCAGATGGTCGTGGTGCCGCTGCTGCAACGGCACCGCATCCTCACCCAGGTCTCCGGCGACCACCTGGAGGTCATTAAGCTGATTCCGCCGCTGATCATCGGCGAGCGGGAGGTGGACCGCTTCGTGGAGGCGTTCACGGCGGTCATGGACGACGCCCACGGTGGCGGCGGCCTGATGTGGGACTTCGGGCGGACGCTGGTCAAGCAGGCGGTCGCCAACCGCTGACGACGCAGGTGGGGGATGCGATGGTCGCCGCGACGACGGTGCGTGCCGTCAATGACATGACGGCTCGTTGGGTGCGGGAGACGCTGGGGGAGCGGGGCACGGTGCTGACCGCGGCCGGTGTCTGGCCGCTGCTGGCCCTGCTCGCCGGACCGTCGGCCGGCCCGGCCCGCAAGGAGCTGGCCGAGGCGCTGGGCACCGACGCGGAGCACGCCGTACGCGAAGGCTGTGACCTGCTCGCCGCGCTGGACGCCGCGGACGGTGTCCATGCCGCGGCGGCGCTGTGGGCCCGGCGCACGCTCGCGCTGCACCCCGAATGGCTGGACGGCCTGCCGCTCGATCTGCACGGTGAGCTCACCGCCGACCCGGCCGCGGACCAGGAAGCGATGGACGCCTGGGCACGCCGGCACACCGACGGGCTGATCGAGCAGATGCCGGTGCAGGTGACCCCCGACATGCTGCTCGTGCTGGCGAGCGCGCTGCTGGTGCGTACGACCTGGGTGCAGCCCTTCCGGGAGTACCCGGCCCAGGTGGCCGAAGGGCCCTGGGCGGGGCGGGAGTTGAGGGCCCTGAGCCGCTCCGGAACGGAGGTGGAGCAGGTAGCGGTCCATGACACACCGGCCGGTCCGCTGACCGCGGTGCGGGTCGCCGGCGACAACGGCCTGGACGTCCATCTGCTGCTCGGCGGGCCGCAGACGCCGGGCGGCGAGGTGCTGCGGCACGGTGTCGCCGCCCTGGACGGCGCCTACCCGACGGCGTCCGGTGCGGAGCTGACCGAGGGCGGCGGGCCGGGGCTGACGGTGACGACCGTACCGAGCTACGACGGCGTCCCGTGCTTCGACCTCACCGCCACACGGTTCACCGTCGACGGCGAGCACGATCTGCTGAAGCACGCGGCCCTCTTCGGGCTCACAGCCGCCTCCGACACCTCCCGCGGACACTTCCCGGGGATCAGCGAGCAGCCGATCGCGGTGTCGGCCGCCCGGCAGACGGCGACCGCGACCTTCGGCGCGCTCGGCTTCCGCGCGGCCGCGGTCACGGTCATGCCGGTCGCCGCGGGTTCCGTGCCCCCGCCCCCGCCGTACCGGGCACAGCAGATCTCGGCCCGCTACGACCGGCCCTTCGGCTTCCTCGCGGTGCACCGGGCATCGGGGCTGGTCCTGGTCGCGGGGTGGGTCGCGGAGCCGTAAGGGGCACGGAGCCGGATGGGCACCGCGTCGTCAGGGCACGGAGCCGGTGAACGGGCGCTACTGGCGGCCGTAGGCCACCATTGGCCGGGGTTCTCCAGTGGCTGGAAGCCGACGTTCTCGTAGACCCCGTGGGCGTCGGAGGTGGCCAGCAGGATGCGGCGCAGGTCGTACGGCGCCAGGTGGTCGCGGACCGCTGCCACCAGCGCCCTGCCGATCCCCTTGCCCCGCACCTCACGGGCGACGTAGACATCGCAGAGCCAGGCGAAGGTGACCCGGTCGGTGATCACCCGGGCGTAGGCGACCTGGGCGCCCGTCACCGTGTCGTAGGCACCGAAGTTCAGCGAACCGGCTATCGCCCGGTCCTGCTGGGCACGCGTACGGCCCAGGGCCCAGTACGCGTCGGTGGAGAGCCACCGGTGGACCAGCGCGGCGTCCAGACGGGCCGGGTCGCCCGAGAACTCATAGTTGTCGATCATGCCCGTGGAGCCTGCCACAGGAGTGTGCCGGGAAGCTGAGGGGGCACCGTCCGTCGGTCGCCCGACGGGCGGTCAGGCGTCCTGCGGTCAGTCCGTCAGCAGCTGGTTCCGCAGTCGTTCGCGGGTGGCGGGTGTCAGCTTCAGGCCTTCGGTGAGGTACTTCTCCGTCGAGCCCCAGGTCCGCTCGATCGCGTCGTAGGCGGCCGTGAGGTAGTCGATATGCGCTCCGAACAGCGGCGCGAGCAGCTCCATGACCTCCTGCGACATCCCGACCGCGGAGTTGTCGGAGCGGCGGATCTTGTAGCGGCGGTGCGGATCGTTGGACTTGAGGTAGTCCGCCTCGATGGCGTCCCGCTCCACACCGACCGCCAGCAGGGTCACCGCGACGGAGAGCCCGGCGCGGTCCTTGCCGGCCGCACAGTGCATCAGCGCCGGGACGCTGTCCTCGGCGAGGGAGTGCAGCACCCGGCTGTGGTCCTCGGTGCGGGTGGTGATGATGTGGCGGTACGTCGCGGCCATACGGGCCGCGGCCTTGCCGTCGCCGAGCGCGGACCGCAGCTGGTCCAGCTCACCGTCGCGCACCATCGTCCAGAACTCTGCGCCGTCGGCCGGGTCGGTGAGCGGAATGTTCACGTTGCGAACGCCGGGGAGCGTGACATCGGGGCCTTCCAGCTTGATGTCCGAGGCGTTGCGGAAATCGAAGATGGTGTGCAGTCCGAGGCCGGCCAGAAAGTCGGCGTCCGCCTCGGTCGCATGGGCAAGGTGTCCGCTGCGGAACAGCCTGCCCTCCCGTACGCGACGCCCGTCCACGGTCGGCAGTCCGCCCACGTCACGGAAGTTGCGGACCTCCGCGAGCTCGGGCTGGGCCTGGGGGACCTGCGGCGTCTGCTGCGTCACGGGCGCTCCTTGTGGTCGTTCGCCGACGCTGCTCGTCGACGGGGCGAGGCATCCCCGACGATACGACATTGATGCAATAGACAATCAGGTCGTAACAATCGCGTCGGTGGTGTGAAGGAGTGCGATGCGGCGCTCAAGGAACAGTGTGTGATCGATCATTATTCCAATTTGAGGAGAATTTGACCTGGTGGCATTAATCACCCCTCGTCAACCCCTGGTTACGGTGGCGTAAGTCACTTCTCAAGGTGAAGTATGTCCTGACGTGGCAGACGATTCGAAGAACATCAGCAACGGCGCCCACGGCGCCATCGGGTCGTACGCAGCCGTCGGGGACAGCTTTACAGAGGGGGTCGGGGATCCCGGCCCTGACGGGGCGTACATCGGTTGGGCGGACCGGCTGGCGGTCCTACTCTCGGACCAGCAGGCCGAGGGGGACTTCCGCTACGCGAACCTCGCGGTCAGGGGGCGACTCCTGGACCAGATCGTCGAGGAGCAGGTGCCCCGGGTGAAACAGCTCGCTCCCGCGCTGGTCACATTCTGTGCCGGCGGCAATGACATCCTGCGGCCGGGCTCCGACCCGGACGCGGTCGCCGAGCGTTATGAGGCGGCGGTCGCCGACCTGCATCAGACGGTCGGCACGGTCCTGCTCTGCACCGGCTTCGACACCCGCGGTGTCCCCGTGCTCAAGCATCTGCGCGGCAAGATCGCGACATACACGGCGCATGTCCGGGCCATCGCGGACCGGCACGACTGCCCGGTCCTGGACCTGTGGTCGCTGAAGTCGGTGCAGGACCGGCGGGCATGGAGCGATGACCGGCTGCATCTGTCGGCCGACGGCCACACCCGGGTGGCGCTGCGCGCGGCCCAGGTGCTCGGTCTGCGGGTGCCGGCCGACCCGGACCAGCCGTGGCCCCCGGAGGCCGAGCGGTCGGCGGCCGAGGCGCGGCGGGACAACATCCACTGGGCGCGCGAGCATCTGGTGCCGTGGATCGGACGCCGGCTGCGCGGCGAGTCCTCCGGCGACCATGTCGAGCCCAAGCGGCCCGATCTGCTGCCGCTGTAATACGGCCACGGCCCGAGAGCGGCCCCATGGCATGACGGAGGCCCCGTTTCGCCGATGCGGAGCGGGGCCTCAGTGTGCGTGCGAGGAGTACGGCAGGTCCGCCCAGACGACCCGGCCCTGACCGCTGTCGGCCGGCCGCGACCCCCAGCTTTCGGACAGTGCGCCGACGAGAAACAGCCCTCGTCCGCACTCCTTGTCCACGCTGCCGGGCTGGAGATGCGGGGCCGAAACCCCCGGCCCGCCCTGGTCCGTGATCTCTATGCGTATGTGCGCCCCGACGAGGGCGAGCTCGCAGCCGACCTTCTCGCTGTCGGTGTGCCGTACCGCATTGGTGAACAGCTCGGAGACCACCAACTCCACGTCGTCGCGGACTTGTTGATCCGCGCCCCACTCGCGCAGCAGCGCACTGGCGCGTCTGCGCGCCTCGGGCACGGACGTGCGTCGCGCCGGCAAGTGGAACGCGTCCTGCGGGTACTGGGCGACGGAGCCGCCACAGCGCCCTAACGAAGGAGCGTTGTTGGAGGAAGCCACGACGTAACTATGTGCGATGTTGGTCACCGATGGCAAGGATCACTCTGTAATTTGCAGAATCGTAAGTGCAGTCTGTTCGTGTTGCTGACGGCATGACACACTGCTGATCACTGAAGTCAGTTGGAGGCGATCGGACGTGGCGGACCCACGGTCGGCAGGCGCGCCGACCGTCCTGCGGGTGGTGCTCGGCAAGCGACTGCAGGACCTGCGCGAGAAGGCGGGACTCTCCTTCGAACGGGCCGCGGCGGCCCTCGATGTGACCCACGCCACGATTCGGCGCATGGAAAAGGCCGAGGTCGGCCTCAAACTCCCGTACGTCGAGAAGCTGCTGGCGACCTACGGCGTCACCGACGAGGACGAGATCGAGGGCTTTCTCTCCCTTGCCCGCGAGGCCAACAAGCCCGGCTGGTGGCACCGCTTCCGGGACGTACTGCCCGAGTGGTTCAGCGCATTCGTCAGCCTGGAGAGCGAGGCCAACCTCATCCGGGCCTACCAACCGCACTACATCCCCGGGCTGCTGCAGACCGAGGAGTATGCCGCGGCCGTCCTGCGGGCCGGTATGCCGCACGCCTCCGGGGCCGACATCGACCGCATCGTCGCGCTGCGCATGGAGCGGCAGTCCCTGCTGACCCGCGACAACGCACCGATGCTGTGGGTGGTGATGGACGAGACCGTCCTGCGGCGCCCGATCGGCGGGCCCAAGGTGATGCGTGACCAGATCACCCGGCTGATGGAGGGCGCCGCGCTGCCGAACGTCCGGCTGCAGATCATGCCCTTCGCCGCGGGCCCGCACCCCGCCATGTACGGCCCCTTCCACATTTTCCGCTTCCCGATCCCGGAACTCCCGGACATCGCCTACGCGGAGACCCTCGTCGGAGCCGAGTACTTCGACCAGCGCAATGACGTCTCGCAGTTCCTGGAGGCCCTGGACCGGATGTGTGCGCAGGCCGCGCCGGCACACACCACCGAGGCCATTCTGGGTGGCTTTCGCAAGGAGATCTGAACCATGGATCGCATACGCATCTACAACGGCATGCCCGCCAAAGAACTGGGCACCGAGGGCTGGCACAAGCCGTGGAGCGGCGGAAACGGCGGCGAGTGCGTCGAGGCCATGCAGCTGGGGGACGGCCGGATCGCGCTCCGGCAGTCGACCGACCCGGACGGCCCGGCGCTGATCTACACCCACCACGAAATGGTGAGTTTCATCGAGGGCGCGAAGGCCGGCCACGCCGACTTCCTGCTCTCCGCGGCGCCGGGCCGGCGCACCGAACGGAGGACGGCGTGAGCGAGCAGGACATACCCCAGGGGGCACCGGACTCCGAAGTCCCGGAGATCGGACCGTACGTCCAAGGACCCGAGCACTCGGGCTTCTCGGCCGACGAGATCGACACCAGCCGGCCGCACCCGGCCCGGATGTACGACTACTACCTCGGCGGCTGGGACAACTACGAGGTCGACCGGGTGGCCGCGGAGCGGGTCATCGAGGTCCACCCCCAGGTACGGCACAGCGCCCGCGCCAACCGGGCGTTCCTGCGCCGGGCGGTGGGCGAACTCGTCGCCGGCGGCATCCGCCAGATCATCGACATCGGCACCGGCATCCCCACCTCGCCCAACACCCATGAGGTGGCGCGCGAGACCGCCCCCGACACCCGCGTCGTCTACGTCGACAACGACCCGATCGTCGCCACCCACGCCGGGGCCCGGCTGACCAACGCCGAGCGCACCGGTTTCGTGCTCGGTGATGTCCGCGACCCCAAGGCGATCCTGGACCACCCGACCGTCCGGGAGCTGATCGACTTCGACCGGCCGGTGGCGCTGCTGCTGGTCGCCGTACTCCACTTCGTCCGGGACGACGAGGACCCCGCCGCCCTGGTCGCGACCCTCGCCGAGGCGCTCCCCGCGGGCAGCCATCTCGTCCTGTCGCATGCGACCGGTGAGCCCTACGAGGCGTACGCGGAGGGCCGCACGGACGTGCAGGCGCGTGACGGTGTCATCAACGTCTACAAGAGCGCCACCGCCACCCTCAATCTGCGCTCCAAGGCCGAGATCGAGCCGCTCTTCGGGCCGTTCGCGCTGCTGGAGCCGGGCGTCGTACGGGTGCCGCTGTGGCGGCCGGACGGCGAGGTGCCCGGCCCGCGGGACCTCAACAACACCATTTTCTACGGTGGGGTGGGCCGCAAGGCCTGACCCGCCAGGCGCACGGACCGGGCTCCCCGGCCGGCCGGCGCCGCGGCGCTGGGGATCCGCTCCAGCACCCCGCCCGCGAACACGTCGTACAGCGGCAGCGTCTCCAGATGGACATAGCCGATATGGCAGTCGCACACGGCCAGCGGGCAGGGGCGGGGGCGCAGCGCCGCGCGATAGCTGCCGTCGTAGAGATTGCCGAGCTCGGTGCGGACGAAATGGCAGCGGCGTACCGTGCCGTCGCCGTCCACCGAGAGCACCGACTCGCCCGTCCGGCAGGGGAGACCGGCGCTCTCGTGCGGCCGGCGACTGAACGGGAAGAGCGGATCGAGCTCCGTCCAGAGGGCGGCATCCTCGTCCGTATAGCTGTGGCCCTCGGCGGCGTTGACCCAGAGATAGACCTGCTCGGGGAGGTCGGCGCGGAGCTTGCGGGCATGGTCGAGATGGCCGGGGAGGCCCACGATGCCCACGCTGAAGCGGGCGCCGCGCGCGGCGAGCTCGCGGGTCTTCGCCAGGAACCGGTCGTACGGCGTCTGGCCCGGGTGGTAGGTGCACCACAGGGCCAGGACGTCGAGGTCCGCCTCGGCCAGCCAGTCCGTGCGGCAGCTGAGATTGGTCTGGATCGCCACCCGCCGGATGTGCGGGAGGCGGCTGAGTTCGGCGAGGGTGCGGCGGTACCAGGAGCGGACCAGACCCTCGCCCCAGGGGGTGAAGAGGATCGACAGCCGGTCACCGGGACCGGGCGCGTCCCCTTCTCCTTGCGCCGTTGCCCAGTCGGCGAAGCGGGCCAGTGCCGCGCGGTCGGCGCGCAGCTGCTCGCGGCTGTCCCGCCGCTTGGCGAACGGGCAGTACGGGCAGTCGTAGTCGCAGGACGCCAGCGGGCCGCGGTAGAGAATCGTCAAGTCCATGGCATTGGGCCTTACTTGAGGTCGTAGGCGGCCATGCGGGACCGTACGGCGGGCGAGAACAGCATCGGGCCCAGGGCATCGGAATGCGCCAGCCCCTCGGGGGACAGCCGCAGCAGTCCCGGGGCCGCGGAATTGTCCAGCCAGCCACGCTCGGCACAGCGCGCCAGCTCCGCCGGGAAGTCGTCCGCGGGCGAACTGCCGAACCGGGCACGGTAGTCCGCGACCGCCATACCCTCCGCCTGGAGCACCGACTGCAGCAGATGGCGGCGGCGCGCCTCGTCCCCGGTCATCTCCCAGCCGAATTCGGCGTGTGCGAAGTCCGCGGCGGGGCGGGACAGGTAGGCGTCGATGATCGAACGGATCCGGGTCATACCGACGGCGTAGTCGAAGGAGTAGTGCAGGGCCGAGGTGTAGGACCGGGCGCCGCAGCCCAGACCGATCATGCCGTCGGTCTGGCAGGCGTGGTCGGCACCGCCCGCGGTGGGCGTGGCCGCGTCCCGGCGGCGGAACATCCGCATGGACACCTGCTCATAGCCGGCGGCCCGCAGATGGTCGCGGCCGTAGCGGTACAGCCGCAGGCGCTGGGCGTCCCACTCCGGGTCGGGCGCCGTGGGATCCTTGCGGCCCAGGCCGGTCAGCGGGCGCACATACAGCGGATAGAGATACAGCTCCTCGGGCCGCCAGCCCAGCGCGGTGTCCAGGGACCGCTGCCAACTGCGCTCCGTCTGGCCGTCGATGCCGTAGATCAGGTCGATGTTGAGCACCGGAACGCCCGACTCCCGGATCCGGTCCAGGGCGGCCGCCACCTCGGCCGGGCGCTGCGGACGGACCGCGGCCCGCGCCTCCGCCTCGACAAAGCTCTGCACCCCGATGCTGATCCGGGTCGCACCGCGCTCGGCCAGGACACCCAGGCGGTCCGCGGTGGCGGTCGACGGGGAGGTCTCCACGGAGAGCGGCACCGTGCGCAGCTCGGCGCCCATCCGCAGCTCCGCGATATCGCAGAGCCGCGCCAGCTCGGCGGCGCTGAGGAAGGTGGGGGTGCCGCCGCCGAACGCCGCCGCGGCGAACCGGGCATCGGTGTGCAGCGCGTCCCGGACGGCCATCGCCTGGCGCTCCAGGGCGTCCAGATACGCCGAGGTCATCTCCCCCGGGGCGCCGATGCGGGTGAAGAGATTGCAGAAGCCGCAGCGCACCTCGCAGAACGGTATGTGGAGATAGAGCGAGAGCGCGTCCTGCGGCTCGGTCGCCCACAGGTCACGCAGCGCCGGACGGTCCGGGCGCCGGCGGTAGGCCGTCTTGTGGGGGTAGGCGTAGACATAGCTCTCGTACGGCGAGTCCGGCGAGTCGGGCGAGTACGGAGGGTCGGCGGTCGGGGCAGGGGAAGGAGCAGGGGCAGACGAGCCGGGCGGGCGCGAGGTGGTGGCGGTTTCGGTGACGGTCATCGGGCGGCCTCGATCGTGAACTGGGCGTAAGGGACGGTCCAGACGGACTCATGGCCGAGGCGGTGGCCCGTATAGCCGTCCTCGCCGTAGGTCGTGCCATGGTCGGAGCAGACGATGGCGAAACACGGGCGGCGGCTGCTCACGGCGGCGAAGAGCCGGCCGATATGGCGGTCGACGTACTCCAGCGCGGCGGCGTGGGTGGCGCGGCTGTCACCGGCCTCGCGGGTGGCGCCGGGCAGATGGAACCAGTTCGGCTGGTGCAGCGCCGCGACATTGACGAACAGGAACAGCCGCTGCCGCGCCGGGAGCGCGGCGACAACCTCTTCGGCGCGGGCGACCTGTGCCTCGAACGAGGTGGGGGAGGCGACACCGAACTCCGGCTCCCAGTGGCTCTCCTGGAACAGCCCGGGGAGCACGGAGCCCAGCGCCGCCTGCCGGTTGAAGAAGCCCACCCCGCCGATGCACACCGTGCGATAGCCGGCCGCGGCCAGGCCGGACACCAGGTCGGGGGTGTCGAAGACCCAAGTGCCGGGCGCGGTGGTCTCGCTGCCGGCGAACCGCGCGGCGAACAGCCGGGGATGCGGTCCCGGAGCCGCCGGGGTCGGCAGAAAACCGGCGAACATCGCCTGGTGGGAGGCGTAGGTGAAGCTTCCGGGGGCGTGCCGGCGCTCCCAGCGGCCGCCGGGCAGATACCGGGCCAGATGCGGTATCCGGCCGTCCGCCGCCAGCTCCTGCGCCACGTCGTGGCGCAGCGTGTCGAGAGTGAGGAGAAGGAGGTCGTGGCTGCCCACGATCTCGTTCATATCGAGGTTCTCGTCGCTTTCCGGGGTCTCGGCCGTGCGGGCCGCCGCGGCCACCGGTTCAGGGGCGCGCGCTGGTGATTCAGGGGCGTGCGCTGGAGTGTCAGGGGCGTGCACGGTACGTTCCGCTCTTTCCTTGTGTGCTGCGTACGGCGGCGACCTGCGCGCCGTACGTGTCCAGGCCCTCGGCCCCGCTTCCCGGGAGGCCGGTCAGCCGGGGCAGCAGATCGCCGAAGGCATTCACCTCGCCCACCACGAAGCCCCGCCAGCCCGTCTTGGGCAGCAGATCCACGCCCACACACAGAGTGCGCGGAAAGCAGGCGGCGGCCGCCTCGCAGACGGCCAGCGCATCGGTCCAACGGGCCCCCGACGCCTCGACGGACGCCCGCGCCGCGGTGAGATCACCGCGCGCTCCACCGAGATGGAGATTGGTCATCGGCGAAAGGCTCGTGCGGACGACGGCATGGGTCGCCCGGCCGTCCACGACCACCACCCGCAGATCGGCGACCCGGCCGGCCTGTGCCGCCTTCGGAATCCAGCGCTCGATGTGCAGACCGTCCGGTGCCAGCGCGTCGACGATGGCGGCGATCTGCGGCTCGCTGCCGTAACGACGCACCCGCAGGGAGTTGAACAGGCTGCCGTCCGGACCCAGTTCGACCGAGGTCGTGGCACGGAAGCGCCCTCGGCCGTCGCTCTCCAGCGCCAGCACACCGGACGCCGATGAGCCGTGCGCCGGCTTGAGAAACGCCCGCCGCAACCCGGCTGCACCCAGCACCGACCTGGCCTCCGCCCAGCTGCCGACGGCCGCGGCGCCCGGCCCCGACGTGGGCGACTCGGGAACCGGCACCCCCGCGGTACGCAGCACGCCGTGGCACCGCCGCTTGTCGAAGAGCACCGCCAGCTCGGCCGGATCGTCCAGGAGGGTGGCGCCGCCCGCCGAGGCGGCACGGGCGACCTCCCGCACCGCCGCCGTGAAGCGGGTGTACCACCGCGCCGTGCCTTCGACCCGGGTCGGGTCGGCGGCCCCTCGCAGCAGCCGTTCGACCTCGGCGTTCTCCCCGGGCGAGTCGATCCGTACGATCTCGCCCGGTGTGAACCGCGCGCCGTCGCGCAGCACATCGGCCCAGGCCAGCAGGCGCGGCGCGGGCAGACCCGCGGAGCGGACCGCATCGGCGAACAGCGTCACCCGGCGGTTCTCGGGGTTGCCGACCACGGCGAAGCGGGGCAGGCCGCCGGCCGCGGAGCGGGCGACGGTGGAGGCCCGGGTGACGGCGGCGGTGGAGGCGCGGGTGAGGGCGGCAGCGGAGGCCCGGGTGACGGTAGCGGGGTGGGCGAGGGCCGTCATCTACTCGGTCACCGCGGCATAGCGCCACACCGTGCCGTCGTCCTCGTCCTCCTCGCCCCGCTCGTCGATGACGATCTCGACGCCGCTGGGCTCCAGCGCCTCGCGCACCCGGTGCACCATCGCGTCGGTGAGGTAGTGGTGATCCAGGTCGAGCTTCTTGAGGTGGGTGAGCGGCTGGCCGGCGAGCAACGCCTCCGCGCCGGCATCGGTGAGCGTGCCCATCGACAGATCCAGCGTCTGCAGGCCGGCCACGACCGGGGCCGAGCCGATCGCCGTGGCGATCTCGTCCTGGATCTCGCTGTTCTGCAGCCCCAGATGGCGCAGCGCGGGCAGACGGCTGCCGGAGAGCACGGCGGCCAGATCGCCGATCTCGTAATCGCCGCCGTACTCCGGCACACCCAGCCACAGGACCAGCGACTCCAGTGCGGGGAAGTGGCTCTCGCATATCCCCCGGACCGCGGCGGCCGGCAGCCCGCCCGATTCGAACCGCAGCTCGCGCAGCGCATCGTGCCGCACCGGCGGGAAGACCAGGCCGCTGCCGCCGCGCACGGTCAGACGCGTCAGCGCGGGGAAGGCGGTAAGCAACGGTGTGACATCGGACTGCTGGATCCAGGAGATCTCCGCCTGCTCCGCCACCAGTTCGCCGAGGAAGATGGCGCGCAGGCCCGTGAGCCGGTCCTTGGCCGCGACGACCGCCGCCACGACGACCTCCGAGGACTCGTCGTACACCTCGCCCCACTGCCCCAGGACCAGCGCGCGGACGCCCGACAGCTCCACGGTCTCGGTGAAGCGCTGCCAGCGCTGCTCGAATGTGTCGTCGTCGCTGTCGTCGTACGGATGGACGGACAGCCGCCAGGCGACGGCCCCGGGCTCGGGGAGGGCGGACATATCGTCCGTGGCCTGCGGGAAGTCGTGGACGGGCAGGCCGTCCCACTCTTCCACGTGCTGGTGGATGCTCATGGCCGCTATTCCTATCAACCGCCACTGACAACGCCGCCGGCGCCCGGGTCGCCGGCCACGTATGACGCACTCTCCCCCAGCTTTCCGCAGGTCAGAGCCGATTGTTAGACCCACCCCCTAACGTTTTCGGCAGAGCGGAGGAGTGCGAACGAGGGGGAGGGAACGGCGTGTACCGACAGGGAGATGTGCTGATCGTGCCGGTTGCGGAAGCCGCGCTGCCGGAGCATGTGAGCAGGCTGCCGGAAGAACCGCGGGATGTGCGGGGGCGGATGGTGCTGGCATTGGGCGAGGTCACCGGCCATGCCCATGCGGTGGTCGGCGCCGGTGCGTTGAGACGCGAGACGGGGGCGTTCGGGCCCGCGCTGCTGCATCTGCCCGAGGGCGGCCGGGTGGTGCATGAGGAGCATGCCGCGATATCGCTGCCCAAGGGCTGGTACCGCGTGGTGCGCCAACGCGAGTACGTGCCGGGCTCGGTGCGCTTGGTGGCGGACTAAGGCGTGTCCGTCGTGTCCGGCGGGGCACGCGGGGCATACGGAGCCCGGGGTGGCGCAAGGCGGCAGCAGCAGGGGGAACGGGGGACGGCAGGGTGCGCGGCGAAATGGCAAGCGAGTACGGGGAGTTGGGTATGCGGGCGGTGGCCGAAGAGGGGCAGGGGGACGGTCGGGGCGCCGCGTCGGCGGGGTGGCGTGCGGTGGCGGCCGCGACCGGGCCGGCGGACCGGGTGGCCGCGGAGGCGGGGGTGCGGCTGGCCTATCGCCTCGCCGGGCTCGCGGAGCCGGAGCGGGTGGAGTGGGCCGGATCGCCGAGGGAGGCGACGGCGCGGGTGCTGGCAGCGTCGCGGGCCGAGCTGGGGGTGAGCGTGCGGGACGCGGTGCGGACCCGGCCCTGGGCAGCCGAACGGGCCGCGCTGCATGCCGAGTTGAGCCGAGTCGGCTGGGGTGAGCGATGGGAGCTGACCGGCGGCCGGCTGTGGGACACCACCCGGGCGCTCACCGAGCGGATCCGCACCGGCGTCGTCGAGGCGCTGGCCGAAACGCCCGGGGGTGAGCCCGCGGTGCGGCTGGCGCTGCTGGACGCGGTGCTGGGACAGCATGACGCGCCCTGGCTCGCCGCGCTCGCGGAGCCGGGAGAGCGGCTGGCGGGCATCGCCGCCGTGGCCCGCACCGCCGGGTGGTGGTGGCCGTACGAGAAGGTGGCGATCATCGCCGAGCGGCCGGTCGAGCTGCATCGCGACGAGGCCGGGCGGCTGGACCGGGGCGACGGCCCGGCGCTCGCCTTCCCCGACGGCTTCGCCCTGTACGCCTGGCGCGGGATGCCGGTCCCGGCAACATTCCTGGACGGGCTGGCCGACCTCACACCGGAGCGCATACGGAAGGAGGAGAACGCCGAACTCCGCCGGGTCATGCTGGAGTTCTACGGCTACGACCGCTACCTCGAAGAGTCCGGAGCGCAGCCGATGCACCGCGACGAGGCGGGCATTCTGTGGCGTATCGAACTCGACGACGACGAGCCGGTGGTGATGGTCGAGGTGGTCAACTCGACGCCGGAGCCGGACGGCACCCATCGCACCTACTGGCTGCGGGTGCCGCCCTGGACCCGTACGGCGCGGGAAGGCGTCGCCTGGACCTTCGGACTGGGAGCGGAGGCCTATGCCCCGGTGCGGGAGACCTGAGCTGCCGGCGGCTCAGGAAGCCCGGGTTCGTCACCGTGCGGTGCGGTGACGGTGGCGGCGGCCGCCGCGGTATCGGCAAGCACGGCACGGAGATCGTCCGGGCCGACCAGGGTGGTGTGGGTGCCCGGCGAGGTACACGCATAGGCCCCCGCTACGGCGCCCAGCCGCGCGCAGTCCTCGAGCGGCCGGCCCGCCAGCCGGCCGTAGAGGAAACCGCAGGCGAAGGCGTCGCCCGCGCCGTTGCTGTCCACGACGGGGCCGGGCGGGACCGCGGCCGGCACCAGTCGCGGCGTGCGGTCGTCGGAGGTGAGGAGGTAGGCGCCGCCCGCACCGGCCGTCGCGATCACCACCTCGGCGCGCCCGTCGTGGAGGATCTCGCGCATGACGGACCCGATCCGTTCACCCGCCCCGGCCGTGCTGAGGAACACCACATCCGAGCGGAGCGCGAACTCCCGGTGATGGTCCGTCAGGCCGTCCCAGTCGTGCAGATCCGTGGAGACGGGGAGGCCCAGCGCTTCGATGTCGTCGTACAGAAAGCGGGTGAAGTGCATGATCGACAGATGGACGTGCCGGGCGCGGCGCAGAGCCGGCAGGTAGTGCTCGGCGGACATACGCAGGTCGACAGGGTCGCGGCCGTCGTAGAACGACATCCGACGGCCGTCGGGGGCGACAAGGTTGACCGCACGCCGGGTGCCGTGCGGCGAGACCAGCGGCCGGAAGTCGACGCCGGTACCGGCCAGCCGTTCACGGACCAGGCTGCCGGGATGGTCGTCGCCGATGAAGTCCAGGAAACCGGTGGCGAGTCCGAGCGCCGCGCAGCCCAGCGCGACGCCGGTGCCGGTGTGCCCCACCCATTCATGAATGGGCGGCACCGGATGGGAATCGGCGGACGGCAGCGGCAGCGCGCCGACCGGCACGATGGTGTCCACGCCCGCTCCACCGACGACGAGTACGTCATATACGTCAGACGGCTCAGAAACCTGCTGGAATGTCACAAGCGTCCTTGAATCTCTTGCTGGTGAGACGAATCCCTTGCCGGTGAGACCGTTGCCGGACGAGTCGCGTCCGCAGCCGGGAGTCTAGACGCAGGCTCACCTCATAGCGGGATGTTAGGGACTGAGGTGATGCGAGGGAGGAAAGGACGCGCAAGAAGCCGTGCCGACGGTCCGTGACCGGTGCTGAGCGGGCGATCGCTGGTGGTCCGTGGCGAGCCCTATTCCCCCATCGAGTCGGTTGGCAGAAAGGGGCGTTGACATCGGTGTTGTGTGCACTGAAGTCTGAGAGCGTCAATGATCAGGTTCCGCGGAGGTGACCGGTCCCCGGCCCGGCGAGCGAATCCCGGGCAGGGCGTACCGGATCCGGTAACGGCAACGAGCAGGCGGTACGGCTGACGGGCCGGCCGGCGGGGGAGCGAGGCAGGGATGGCAGAGCACTCCAATGGCGGGCGCACCGCGATCGTGATCGGTGGCGGGCTCGCCGGAATGCTGGCCGTCACCGCCCTGGTGGGACACGTCGACGCGATCACCGTCGTTGAGCGCGACCGCTATCCCGAGGGGCGCGCCTTCCGCAAGGGCGTCCCGCAGGCCCGCCATCTGCACATTCTCCTCAGCGGCGGCCGACGTGCCCTCGAAGAGCTGCTGCCCGGCACGGTCGCCGCGCTCACCGAGGCCGGTGCGCGCAGCCTGTATCTGCCGCGCGATCTGCTCACCCGTACGCCCACCGGCTGGCAGCGCCGCTTCGACGAGCGCCGTCATCTCACGCTGAGCGTCACCCGGCCGGTGCTGGACGCGGTGGTACGGGAGCGGGTCCTGCGGGCGGCCGCCGACTCGCCCACCCGTGTCGAGGTCCTGGAGGCCACCGAGGCCGTCGGGCTGACCGGGGACGCCGGCCGGGTGACCGGGGTACGCGTCCGGTCACGGGACGGCGAGCGCGGCGAGGGATCCGGGCGGGAGCTGTCGGCCGCGCTCGTCGTGGACGCCTCGGGCCGCGGTTCCCGGACGCCCCAGTGGTACGCCGAACTGGGCAGGTCCGCGCCGCAGGAGGAGACCGTGGACGCGGGGCTCGCCTACGCCACCCGTATGTACCGCCCCAAGGACCCGGACACCGCGCCCGACGCCGGCGTCAACATCCCCGGCTGGCCGGAGAGCCCGCGCGGCGCCGCCTACGTACCGGTCGAGGACGGCAAGTGGCTGCTGACGCTGTCCGGGGTGCGCGGGCACCACCCGCCCACGGACGCGGCGGAGTTCACCGCCTTCAGCGCCACGATCGGCGACCCGTACGTCCATGAACTGCTCGCGCAGGCCGAACCGCTCTCGCCGGTGCACGGCTTCCGCGACACCTACAACCGCCGCCGGCACTTCGAGCGGCCCGGCGCCCTCCCCGAACGGTTCCTCGTCCTGGGGGACGCCGGCTGCACCTTCAACCCCGTGTACGGGCAGGGGATGTCGGTCGCCGCGCTCGGCGCGCTGGCGGTGCGCAGCACGCTCGCGGACGGTGGCGGTCTGCGCCCCGGGGTCATCGCCGAGGCACAGCGGGCGGTGGCCCGTGCGGTGGAACCCGCCTGGCTCGCCGCGGTCGGCGCGGACCGGCCGTATGCAAGCCCCGACGACACCAAGGCGAGCCTCGGCGAGCGACTGAGCACGTGGTACCTCGACCGGCTGTTCGCCCGCGCCGCCATCGACCCCGTCGTCGGCGCGATCTGGCGGGACGTCTTCTGCCTCACCGCGCCGCCCGCCCGCCTCGTCGCCCCGCGCATCGTCCTGCGCACCGTCTTCCTGCCCCGCCGCCCCGGCCTTCCGAGCCCGCCCCTCGTCGTCGAAGGCGCGTGACTGTCTGACCGCGTGACCGCGTGACCGCGTGACCGCGTGACCGCGTGACCGCGTGCCCGTCCGACCACCTGACGGCGTGACCGCGTGCCCGTCCGACCGTGTGACCGTGCGAAGGCGTGAACCGGCCCCGGAGCCCGAGCCGAAAACCGGGTGCGGCCGGCCGGGAATCCACGGGAAGGTGTGGCATGACCTGGACCACGACCCGGGACCTCGACGCATTCGACGCGGCCGCCGGCACGTTCCTGCGCGGCCGGCCGGCCGAGCACACCGTGCTGCTGTCGGTGGCATCCTCCCTGCGGGTGATCGGCACGGATACCTACGGGCAGGACGCACCGTCGTTCGGCTGGTGGCGGCGGGACGGGCAGTCAGCGGTCGGGGCCGCGTTCGTGTGGACGCCGCCGCGTACGGTGCTGCTCTCGCCGATGCCGGACGGGGCGGCGGCCGAGCTGGTGGACGTGCTGGCGCACGAGCAGCTCGCGGTACCGGGCGTGAACGCCGGCCGGGCGACGGCCGAGGCGGTCGCCGCGGCCTGGCAGCGACGGCATGGCGGCACGGTGCGCACCGCCGAACACCACCGGCTCTACCGGCTGGGCGAGCTGACGCCGCCGGCCCCCGCACCTCCCGGTGCGGCCCGGCTCGCCACGACGGCCGACCGGGACCTCCTTCTCGCCTGGTTCACGGCCTTCGCCGCGGAGGTCGGCGATCCGCCGCCCCGCGACGCCCGAGCGGTCGACGACCGTATCGCCCACGGCCGCTGCCTGCTGTGGGAGGCCGACGGCCGCCCCGTATCGATGGCGGGGGTCACCCGCACGCTCTTCGGCATGGCTCGGGTCGCTCCCGTCTACACCCCGCCCGAGCTGCGCGGACGCGGCTATGCGGGGGCGGCGACCGCCGCTGTCTCCCGCGCTGCGCAGGACGAGGGGGTGCATGAGCTGCTGCTCTTCACGGACCTCGCCCACCCCACCAGCAACGTCATCTACCAGCGGCTCGGCTACCGGCCCGTCGAGGATCATCTCGTCCTGGAGTTCGGGCGCAGCTAGCGGCCGGCCCCGGCCTGGACGACCGCGGCGACCGGCCCCGGGCGGACGAGGCGCTCGCCGGCCACCGCCTGCCACCGCCGGGCCCGCGCTCACCGCACCGGACGCGCCCGAGTTGCGCGGC
>NZ_QUAC01000028.1 GCF_003389455.1 Streptomyces inhibens
TCGGCCGAGCCACCCCACACCCCCGGATCAACGGTCCCGGAGTGATCCAACCACCTCGAAGATCATTTCGTTAGGAGTTCTTATAGGGGCTGACCGGTACAGCGGCTGCGGAAATTCAGTCCTCCAGCAGCCGCGCCGCGAGATGCTCGATGCGGTCGTGCCAGGCGTCCAGCGCGGTGGCGGTGTCGAAGCCGTGGGGGCCGGTCTGGGTGAGGACGAGACGGGCGCCATGGCCGGTGCCCCGGCCCAGCTCCCAGCGGACCGTGCCCTGCCGATGCCAGCGGTACGCGAGGACCGACGGGGCCGCCACCTCGGTGACCGGCCCGGCCGGCACCTTGTGCGTCGTGAAGCCCTCCGGCGCGGGCGCATCCGCGATGGGCTCGTCTCCCGAGGTCAGCGCGGCCCAGACGGTCTCGGCAGGCCGTACGAGCTGGCGCTCGAAGCGGATCCGCGGGCCGTCCGGGGTGTCCTCGACCACACCGTGCCCGAGATCGAACTGCTCCAGATAGGCCTCGTGCAGCTCGCCGGTGTCGGGGTCCACCGCCGTCGATTCACCGTCGAGCAGCTGCGACAGCGCGGTGAGGCACAGATGCCAGCCGGAGGCGAAGCTGGCGCTGCCGAACCGGTCGCCGAAGGTGTGCACCAAGGTCAGCAGCGAGCCTTCCCCGTCCGGGGTGAGCTCCCAGCGCAGATGGTCCTCGCCCCAGGTGAAGGCGAACAGCCGGGGCTCGTCGGCATCGGTGACCGTGCCGGTCATGGTGATATCGCCGACGCCGGGCATGGTGAAGGTCATCGCCCCGCCGGGCCGGAGCTCCACGGTGACGTCGGAGGGGAACCACTGCCCGATCTGTGCCGGATCGGTGATCGCCGACCAGACCTTTTCGGGCGGATGGGCGAGCCGGCGCTCCATGTGCAGCGCGGTCCGGCCGTCGGCGGTGGTGAGGGTGTCGGAGTGGGGGTTCATGGCTGATCGTCCTCCATGGCGTCGAGATGCCGTTCCGGAGCGTCCAGGCTCCCGGCCCGCAGATGCCGGCTCGGGCAGTACCCGCCCGTGGATCACACACACGCCGGATCGGTCACCGACGGCTCCTCGCGCTCGACCGGCGCGAGGCAGGGCGCCGAGCTCAGTGGCGCATCGGTGAAGAAGCGGACCGCCAGGTCCGCGACGTCCTGTGCGCGTTCGAGCACCACCCAGTGATCGGCGTCGGGGATCGTCAGAAAGCGGCTGTCGGGAATGGTGGCCGCGAAGTCCCGCTGCCGGTCCGGGGAGGTCACCGTGTCGTGCTCGCCGCTGAAGACGAGCGTGGGGACGTCGGCCAGCCGGCCGGAGAAATCCGGACGGTCCGACATCGCACGGCGCAGCGAGTCGACGGCATGCCGTGAATGCCGGGCGGCATGCATCATCGAGCGCCTGACATAGCGGTAAGCCAGCTTCCGCCGTGTGACATGCCGGCGGGCGTCCAGACACATCAGCGCCTCGGTGACCAACGTGGCGAAGTCCTCGGTATTGCCGCGCGCGAGGTGGTCGGCGGCCCGGCGCCAGAGGTCCAGCTGCGCGGCGCTGATGTGCGCGGGCACGCCGCCGAGGGCGAGCCGCGCGATGCGTTCGGGGAAGCGCCGGGCGCACCCGTAGGCGAGGCCCGCCCCGTAGGAGAAGCCGAAGAGATTGATCTGCGGTACGTCCAGATCGTCGATGATCGACTCGATCGCCGCGCACATGAGGTCGTTGCTCGGTCCCGGGGGCAGCGGGTCGGCGCTGCCCATACCCGGCAGGTCGGCGGTCACCACGTCGGCCACCGGCCCCACATGATCTTCCATCTGCGGCCAGCCGAACATCCCTTGCAGCGCGCCGCCCAGCACCATGACGGGCTCGGTGATCCGCTCCGGCTGCCGCAGCCGCCGGTAGGCGAAGGACACCCCGCTCACCGACAAGGATCGGATCGTTTCCTCGTACATGTCTGCTTCCTTCTCGGGGAGACCGGCGGGAACGGCCGGATGGGCGTCGGCCGCTAGCGGGTCAGTACGAGCGCGGCGTTGTGGCCGCCGAAGCCGAGCGAGGTCTTGACCGCGCAGTCGAACGCCGCCGGCCGGGCCTCCTGGCGCACGATCTCGACCGGGATCTGCGGATCCGGGACCTCAAGATTCGCGGTCGGCGGCACCAGCTGCTCCTCCAGCGCGAGGACGGTGAGCGCGGCCTCGATGCCGCCGGCGGCGCCCAGCGTGTGCCCGGTCATCGCCTTGGTGGAGGTGACCAGCGCATGGTCGCCGATCACCCGCTGCAGCATGGTGGCCTCGATGAGGTCGTTGACCACCGTCGAGGTGCCGTGCGCGTTCACATGGCCGATGTCGCCGGCCTGTACCCCCGCGTCCGCCATCGCGCTGCGCAGGGCCCGCTCGATGCCGTTGCCGTCGGGGTCCGGGGCCACGGCCGCGTAGGCGTCGCTGGAGGCGCCGTATCCGCGGACATGAGCACGGACCGGGGCCCGGCGCGCCGCGGCGTGCTCGGGCCGCTCCAGTACGAGGAGGCCCGCGCCCTCGCCGACGACGAAACCGTCCCGCCCCGCATCGAACGGGCGGCAGGCCGCGGCCGGATTCTCCCGGCGGGTGGAGACCGCCTTCATCTGGCAGGCGCTGGCGATCAGCAGCCGGGAGATCGGCGACTCCGCGCCGCCGGCGATGGCGATATCGCAGACCCCGGCGCGCAGCAGCTGGTGTGCGGTGCCCAGCGCGACGGTTCCGGAGGAGCAGGCCGTGGCCACGGCCAGGCTGGGGCCCCGCGCGCCGAGATCCATGCAGACGCTGCTGGCGGCACTGTTGACGACGGTCAGTGGCGCGAGCTTGGGGGAGACCCGTCGTGCGCCGCGCGCCGCCATCGCGACATGCTGCTGGTCGTAGAAGGTCACTCCGCCGTGCGCGGAGCCGATGACCACCGCGACGCGGCTGCCGTCCCAGGTGTCCGTGTCCAGACCGGCGTCGGCGATCGCCTCGCGGGCGGCGACCACCGCGAGCTGCGAGAAGCGGTCCATCAGCCGCTGGGTCGCCACGCCGAGCAGCTCGGTGGTGTCCAGATCGGCGGTGTACATGAAGTCGCAGGGCAGATCGGCGAGTTCCTCTTGGTGGGCCACTCCGCCGGGCGAGGTTTCCTGGGTGACGGCGTGCCAGGTGGCCTTCGCCCCCACGCCCGCCGCGGTCACCATGCCCAGTCCCGTCACGGCCGCGGAGAACGGCTGCCGGCGGGCCGTCACGCCGGAACCATGCCGTTGACGGCCGCCACCAGCCGGCCCACGGTGTCGCGCGGGGTCAGCGGCACCTCTTCCAGGTCGATGTCCAGCTGGTCCTCGATGAGTACCCGGAGTTCTTCCAGGGCCAGGGAGTCGATGCGCAGGGTGCGCAGCGGGGTCTCGTCGGTGACGTCGGCCAAGGCGACCCCGAATCGCTGGACCAGCAAGGCGTTGACAACTTCTGCCGCATTCACGTGGCGCTCCTCCGCTTGTTGTGGGCGTGCTGCCAACCGCGTCCTGGGCGGGTGTTCGCCGGCGGCCCCGGCTGGTTTGGCCACCCTTTATACGCCTTCGTCCCGATGACTCCCCAGCCTTGGTAGCTCAATGGAGTGATGGGCTCGCCAGGGCGTATGACGGGGTCACGCCTCGCTTTGCGGGCGCTGCGGAAGACATCTACGTTCCTAACGCCGCAGGCGGGCGAGAGGCACGGCAGGGCGCCGGCGGACTGGGGAGGTTTTGGTGTCAGGCCTCGTCGAGTGCGCTGGTCACGCGACCCAACAGGCCCCGGAGCGTGCGGAGTTCATCGATCGTGAGGCCGGTCGCCGCCAGCATCCTGCGGGGGACCGGCAGGGCCTGTTCGCGCAGGTCATCGCCGTCGGCGGTGAGGTGGATGGTGACCGACCGCTCGTCCTCGGTGCTGCGCTCGCGGCGGACCAGGCCGGCTGCCTCCAGGCGCTTGAGCAGCGGGGAGAGGGTGCCGGAGTCCAGCCGGAGCTGTTCGCCGATGGCCTTGACCGGCTGCGAGCCGTGCTCCCACAGGACCAGCATGACCAGGTACTGGGGGTAGGTCAGGCCCAGGTCCTTGAGGGCGTCCCGGTAGACGCTGCCGAAGGCGCGCGAGGCGGCGTGCAGCGAGAAGCAGACCTGGTGGTCGAGGCGGAGCAGTTCGGCGTCGGGGACCGGAGGCCTGGTCGTAGGGGTCATGGGGTCCAGGTTAGCTCGCCGTAAGCGATTTAGTTGTGCGCAACTGAGTTGCTGGCAATTTAGATGTGTGCGATTGTTGCCGTCATCGGGCGGCCGGGGAACGGCCGCCGCGCCAACGAAGGGGAACTGTGATGGACGCGCTGTACACCGCTGTCGCCACCGCCAACGGCCGCGAGGGCCGCGCCGTCAGCTCCGACGGCAAGATCGACCTCGCCCTGGCCATGCCTCCCGAGCTGGGCGGCAACGGCGCCGGCACCAACCCGGAGCAGCTCTTCGCCGCCGGTTACGCGGCCTGCTTCGCCAGCGCGATGAGCAATGTCGGCCGCCAGATGAAGATCGACACCAAGGATGTCTCGGTCACCGCCGAGGTCTCCATCGGCAAGGACGACACCGGCTTCGGCCTGGCCGTCGTCATGCGGGTGGAGCTGCCGGCCGCCCTTGAGGGCGAGACCGGGCGGCAGCTGGTCGAGGCGACCCACCAGTACTGCCCGTACTCCAAGGCCACCCGCGGCAACATCGATGTCGCGCTCGTCATCGAGTAAGGCCGCGACGCGCCCGACGGACCGGCCCCGGCGATGGCGTGGGGGCCGGTCCGTCGGGCGGATGCGGATCAGGCCGCGCGCGGAGTGCTGCGGCGCGGATGGCTGCGGATCAGCTCGGCGTAGTGCCGGCCGCTGTCCTTGAGGGTGCGGGCCTGTGTCGCATAGTCGACATGGAACAGGCCGAAGCGCTTGTCGTAGCCGTAGGCCCACTCGAAGTTGTCCATCAGCGACCAGGCGAAATATCCGGCGAGCGGTGCGCCCTGACGGGCCGCGCGGGCGCATGCCGCCACATGCTGATGCAGATACTCGGTGCGCTCGGGGTCCTCGACGGTGCCCTCGGGGCGGACCACGTCCGGGTAGGCGGAGCCGTTCTCGGTGACGTAGATCTTGCGTGCCGCGTAGTCATGGGTCAGCCGCAGCAGCAGGGTCTCGATGCCGTGCGCGTCGATCTCCCAGTCCATGCCCGTACGGGGGACATGCGGCCGGCGCACCTGCCGGGCGAACGGCGGTGGTCCGGCCGGCTCGGCGGCGACCACGGCCGGGAAGTAGTAGTTCAGCCCCAGCCAGTCCAGCGGCTGGGCGATGGTGTCCAGGTCACCGGGGCGCTCCGGCAGCTCCACGCCGTACACCTCGCGCATGTCCGCGGGGAAGCCACGGCCGTGCACCGGGTCGAGCCACCAGCGGTTGGTGTGCCCGTCCATCCGCCGCGCCGCCGCGGCATCGGCCTCGGAGCCGGTGGCAGGCTCGACGGTGCTGAGATTGTTGACGATGCCGACCTCGGCATCCGGTGCCCCGGCCCGGATCGCCTGTACGGCCAGGCCGTGCCCGAGCAGCAGATGGTACGAGGCGCGCACCGCCGCCGTGAGATCCGTGAGGCCGGGCGCCATCCGGCCTTCGAGATGGCCGATCCAGGCCGAACACAGCGGCTCGTTCAGCGTCGCCCACTGCCGGACCCGGTCGCCGAGCTTCCCGGCCACGACCGCGGCGTACGCAGCGAAGTGCTCGGCGGTCTCCCGCACGGGCCAGCCGCCGCGGTCCTGGAGCGCCTGCGGCAGATCCCAGTGGTAGAGGGTGGCGCACGGGGCGATGCCCGCTTCGAGGAGGCCGTCGACGAGCCGGTCGTAGAAGGCCAGACCTCTGGCGTTGACCCGGCCGTCGCCCTCCGGCACGATCCGCGGCCAGGCGAGCGAGAACCGGTAGGCGCCGACGCCCAGTTGACGCATCAGGGCGATGTCCTCGCGCCAGCGGTGATAGTGATCGCAGGCCCGGTCGCCGGTGTCGCCGTTGTCGGTCTTCCCCGGGGTGTGCGAGAACGTGTCCCAGATGGAAGGCGCGCGGCCGTCCTCGGCGACCGCTCCCTCGATCTGATAGGCCGACGTGGCCACGCCCCATGCGAAGTCGTCCGGCAGGGCGGCGAAGTCGATCCGGTCGGTCACGGCGTTCCTTTCCGTGGGGGGCCTTTCGGCACGGTTCATTTGACGGCCCCGGCGGTGAGCCCGGCGACCAGATAGCGCTGGAGCAGCAGAAACCCGGCGACCACCGGGACGCTGACGACCAGGGACGCGGCCATGACCTGGTTCCAGTAGACGTCGTTCTGTGTGGCATAGCCCTGCAGACCGACCGACAGGGTGCGGGTGGTGTCATTGGTCATGACGGACGCGAACAGCACCTCGCCCCACGCGGTCATGAACGCGTACACGGCGACCGCGACGATCCCGGGGAGCGCGGCCGGCACCACGACCCGGAAGAGCGCACCGAGCGGACCGCAGCCGTCCACGTACGCGGCCTCGTCCAGCTCCCGCGGCACCGACGCGAAGTAGCCGGCCAGCATCCAGATGGAGAACGGCAGGGAGAACGTCAGATAGGTGAGGATCAGCCCGCCGCGGGAGCCGTAGAGCGCGACGCCGGTGGAGTTCCCGATGTTGACGTAGATCAGGAACAGCGGCAGCAGGAAGAGGATGCCCGGGAACATCTGGGTGGACAGCACCGTGAGGGTGAAGACCCGCTTGCCGCGGAAGCGGTAGCGGCTGACCGCGTAGGCCGCGAAGATCGCGATGAGCACCGAGCAGAGGGTGGCCGAGCCCGCCACGATCAGCGAATTGGTGAAGTACCGGGCCAGCGGCACCGTCCGCCAGATGTCGAGATACGGACGGATCGTCAGCTCGCTCGGCAGCCAGTGGAAGGTGCCCGAGACATCCTCCAGCGGTTTCAGCGAGCTGCTGAGCATCACATAGACCGGGAGCAGGACGAAGCCGGTCAGTGCGGTGAGGAAGATCCGGCGGATCCAGCGGAAGGAGCGGGGCGGGGCGGTGGGGGAGCGCCTGCGGACGGCTGTGCGCGGCGGGCGGTGAGCGGTGCTAGCCATCGGCATGCTTCCTTCCGCGCGAGGTGGCCAGCAGATAGCCGGCCGTCACCACCAGCAGGAACAGCAGCAGCAGGACCGACATGGCCGAGCCGGTACCGAAGTTCCAGGTGACGAACGAGGACTGGTAGATGTGGAGGGAGAGCAGATCGGCGGCCTCCGGGGCGGCCTTCCCGAAGAGCACATATGGCGTGTTGAAGTCGTTGAACGTCCACAGGAACAGCACCAGCACCAGCACCTGGTTGACCGGCCGCAGCGACGGCAGGGTGATCCGCCGGATCTGCCGGACGAGGCCCGCGCCGTCGAGCGCCGCGGCCTCGTAAAGATCCTTGGGGATGCTCTGCAGCGCCGCCGTCACGACGAGGAAGGCGAACGGCCAGGTCTTCCAGACGGCGACGACGAGCAGCGCGACGAAGCTGTTGTCGCCCAGCAGCCAGAAGGGCCGGCCGTCGGTGAGGTGCAGCTGGTCGTGCAGCACATGGTTGACCAGGCCGTTGTCCCTTTGGAACATGAACGCCCAGGTGATCACGGCGGCGTAGATCGGCAGTGCGTACGGGGTGAGGAAGAGGGCTCGCAGCAGGCCGCGCCCCCGGAAGTTGTCCTGCAGGAAGATCGCGGCCGCGGTGCCGATGAGCCAGCACAGTCCGACCGCCAGCACGCTGAACGCACAGGTGACCAGGAACGAGTGCAGCAGCGCGGCGCCGACCGGTGCGTCGAGGTCGACGGTGACCCGGTAGTTGCCCAGTGCCTTCCAGGGGGCCGCGTCCCAGTTGCCGATGGTGAGCTGCGTCAACTCCTTGAAGCTCATGACGATGCCGATGACCATCGGTACGAGATGGACCAGCAGTTCCAGCAGCAGTGCGGGCAGCAGAAGCAGATAGGGCAGGCCGGCGCGGCGCAGCCGGGCGGGCAGCAGGACCCGGCGGCGCGTGGCGGGGGCCTTGCCGCCAGGACGGCCGCCGCGGCCCGGCGGCGCCTGCTCGCGCGCGGTGGTCGTGGTGGTGGTCATGGCCGGCCGCTCACTTCGCCATCTGCTGCTCGGCCTTGGTCAGCCGCGCCCTGACCGACTCGGTGGTCACGGGATGGCCGGCCGCCGCATCGGCGAACAGATCCTTGATCGCGGTGCCGACGGACGTCTCGAACTGCGCCTCGTCGGCGACCTGGGGGAGCGGCGCGGCACTCCTGGTGAGGGTTTCGCGCAGCACCTTGGTGTCCTGGCGGTTGAACGCCGGGTCCTGCTGGGCGGCCTTGACGGGCGGCACCGAGCCGTAGGTCTTGTTGAGCAGCTTCTGCTCGGCGTCGCTCGTCATGAACTTCACGAACTTCCGCGCGCCGTCGAGATTGTGGGTGTTCTTGAAGACGGCGATATTGATGCCCGCGAGCATGGAGTTGATCTGCCGGCCGGTGCCCGGAGTGCCGGACGGTACGGGTACCGGGACGACGCCCCAGTCGTCCGGCTTCATCCCGTCGGCCGCGAAGGTGGTGGCCGCCGCCTGCCACAGCACCATCGCGGTCCGGCCCTTGGCGAAGTCCCTGAGCGACTGATTCTGTCCGTACTCGGCGTTGCCCGGGGCGATGATCTGGTCCTTGGCCATGAAGTCGACGTACTGCTTGACCGCCGCGACCGCGCCGTCCGAGGTGAAGGTGGGCTTGCCGGCGGCGTCGAAGAAGTCCGCGCCGTGCTGCTTGCCGAGGGCGAAGGCCTGATGGATGTTGTTGGTCAGCTGGCCGCCCTCGGCACCCAGGCCCCACGTGCCGTCCTTGGAGATCTTCTTGCCGTCGGCGACCAACTCATCCCAGGTCGCCGGGGGTTCGCTGATCCCGGCCTCCTTGAACATCTGCTTGTTGTAGTAGAGCGCGTACGTCAGCGAATACAGCGGAACCGCGGCCGGGTCCTTGCCCGCCGCGCCCGTGGCGCCCAGCGCCGGCGCCACGAACCGGTCACGTCCGCCGATCTCGTCGAGGTTCCGCTTGTCCCAGGGGAGCAGCGCGCCGGTGGCCTGGAGGGACGCGGACCAGGTGTTGCCGATGTTGAGGACATCGGGCCCCTGCCCCGATGTGGTGGCCGCCAGGATCCGGTTGAGCAGATCCGGCCACGGAATGACCTCCAGCTTGACCTTGATCCCGGTCCGCCGCTCGAACTTCTTCAGCTCGGGACCGAGGATCTTCTTGTCCGCCTCGACATTCGGCCCCTGGTTGGACGCCCAATACGTCAGCGTCTTGGGGGAGTCGTTGCTTCCCCCGCCACCGGGGCTGGTCCCGCCGCCGCATCCGGAGGCCGCCGCGGCGAGCGCGGTGACGGTGGCGGTGACGGTCGCGGCTCGGAGTATGCGCATGACGGATACGCCTCTCTCTGAGGAGTCCGGAGGTCGGCCATGTTCAGTTCCTGAACGGCCTCATGGCTTAACTTAGGGTGTGAGTTAAAGCCCGAGAGAAGGGCGCGTCAAGAGCCCGAACGGCGGTAGGTTGCGGGCCGGGAGGGAACCAGATGGTCGAGCGCACCCAACGGACCGTGCGTGACCTGCGGCGCGCCAACCGCACCGCGGTTCTGCAACGGTTGTATTTCGACGGGCCCATGAGCCGGCAGGAACTCGGCCCCGCAACAGGCCTCAGTTCAGGATCCGTCAGCAATGTCGTCGCCGAACTCACCGAGGACGGACTGCTGGAGGAGGCCGGCATGGTTGGATCCGACGGCGGCCGGCCGCGCACGCTGCTCCGGGTGGCCCCGGCGAGCGGCGCTCTGATCGGCGTGGACGTGGGAGAGACCCGGGTCAGGGTCGAGCTCTTCGATCTGTCCCTGGCTGAACTGGCAGGCGCCGACCTGCCGTTGGCGAACGGCGAATACGACGTCCAGCTGATCACCCGTCATATCGCCGACGGCATCGCCACCGTCCTGCGCAAGAGCGGTATGGCCCCCGACCGGCTGCTCGGCGTCGGTGTCGGCGTCCCCGGAATCGTCGACCGGACCGGCCCGGGCGGCGCGGTCGTCCACGGCCAGACCATCGGCTGGGACGCCGTACCGCTGGAAGACCTGCTGCGTGACGCCGTCGAACTCCCCGCCGACGTGGGCCTCTTCATCAACAACGGCGCCAAGGCGCTCGGCCAGGCCGAGATGTGGTTCGGCGGCGGCCGCGGCACCAAGGACGCCGTCATCGTGCTCTTCGGCTCCGGCGTCGGCGCCTGCATCGTCACCGACGGCGTCATCCACGGCGGCACCCGCGACAGCGCCGGCGAATGGGGGCATCTGACGGTCAGCGTCCGCGGCCGACGCTGCCGGTGCGGTGCCCGCGGCTGTCTGGAGGCGTACACCGGATCCGAGGCACTGCTGCAACGCTGGCGGGAGGCGGGCGGCCAACTGCCCGTGGACGCCGACGAGGAGACGGCGATCAGCGTCCTGGTCGCCGCCGCTCACCCCCAGGACAGCACCCTCACCCCCGATCCGGTCGCGCTCTCCGTCCTGGACGAGACCGCCGAGTACCTCGGGGCCGGTATCTCGGACCTGATCAATCTCTTCAGCCCCGAACGCGTGCTCATCGGCGGCTGGGCCGGTCTCCAGCTCGGCCCGCACATCCTGCCCGCCGTCCGCACCTACGCCACCGCCTACTCCCTCGCCCACCCCGCCGGCCGCGTCACCATCGACCTCGGCATGCTCGGCCCCGACGCCGTCACGGTCGGCGCGGCGACGCTGCCGCTCGCGGACTTCTTCGCTCAGGGCGGTCGGCGGGCGATGCCGCCGGGGAAGCCGGGGGAGCGGGTGACGGTGCCGGTGTGGCGGACGGCGCTGGAGGGGCGGGTGCGGCGGACGCCGGGGTGAACCGCCGCTCCCGCACCAGCAGCAGCGCCACCGCACAGGCAGCCACTCCTGCCGCGCAGCTCAGTGCGAACGCGGCGCGGAACCCGTAGGCCTGCGCCAGCGGACCGGCCACCACCGCGGCCACACACTGCCCGACGATCAGCCCCGACCCCAGGAGCGCCATCGCCTCGCCCATCCGCGCGGGCGGTGCGATGCGCTCCCCGAGGCCGAACACCGCGATCAGATGCGGCGCCACCGCCGCCCCGATCCCGGCGATCGCCAGCGCCGCGCCGACGAACCCGTCCACGACGAGCAGCGGCAGCGCCAGCAGGGCCTGCGCCACGATCGCGAGCCGGAGCCGGACCGTCGGATCCCGTTTCCCCGGCAACGCCGTGCCGACCAGCCCCGCCAGCGTGCTGGTCACGGCCATCGCGCCCCAGACGAACCCGGCCATGCCCGCATCGCCCAGATGCTTGGACAGCGCGCTGACGCCGGCGTTCGCGGCGCCCCAGATGATTCCCTGCGCCAGCGCCATCGCGAACAGCACCATCAGCGCGGGCGAGATCAGCCGCACTCCGGCCGCGGCCGCCCGTTCGCCCCGTACCGGCCCTGGAGCCGTTGGATGCAGCGCGAACAGCACACCGAAGACGGCACCGAGCACGGCCGCGAGCAGAAGCCCCGCGGCGGGGTGGCACAGGACCACGACCGTGGCCGCCAGCGCGGGCCCGGCCATGAAGGTGATCTCGTCGATCGTGGTGTCCAGGGACAGTGCACGTCCGGTCAACTCCCTTCCCTCTGGACGCGATGCGGTGAGCGCGATCCACCGCGTCCGCGACAGCGCCCCCACCTGAGGCATCGTCACCCCGACCAGGCCCGCCAGCAGCGCCTGCACCACCACCGGCAGCCCGCCGAGCACCGCCCCCACCAGCGCCAGGATCGCCACCGAATTCGCCGCCGAAGCCACCAGGATCACCGGCCGATGCCCCCGGCGGTCGGCCAGCCGTCCGATCGGCGTTCCGCCCACCGCCTGCCCCAGCCACAACATCCCCGCGACGACCCCGGCCCGGCCGATGCCGTCCAGCTCGGTCAGCATCAGCAAGGTGCCGATCGGACACAGCGCGGCGGGCAGCCGGGCCAGGAACGAGATCACCGGCAAGCGGATCCCGGCAACGGAGAACACCGCGCGAAATCTCGTAAAGGCAGCCACAGAAGCGGACGCGGCATGGGCCACGGACGCGGACACAGACGCGGACACAGAACCCCCGATGAACGACTGGGCCCAGTAGATCCGCACCTCGTCACCGGAAACCATCCGCACGTCATCCGAAAGGGCGCCGCCAGAAGCCCGCCGGGTGTGGAGGAAAGCCCAAGTCGGTTCGGGCGCCGACGCCAGGCCGGCGCGTGACCGTGCGCCGGCGCGGCGCGCCGCGATGATTCCGGTGCGGTCCGGATATCTGCCGCCCCGGAATCCGGAGGCGGCCGTACCGGCCCGCGGCTGAGCGCCGCGGGCCGTTTCCTCAGGCGTTGTCGGCCGCGTACACCCGGCGTCCTCCGACGAACGTCTGCAGAACGCGGGTCGACGCGATCTCCTCGTCGGGGCCGTCGAACGGGTCGCGGTCCAGGACGACCAGATCGGCCAGCTTTCCGGGCTGGATGGTGCCGGTGTCGTCGAGGTGGTTCGCATAGGCGCTGCCCGCCGTGTACGCGGCGAGCGCGGCGCCCAGGTCGATGCGCTGCTCGGGCAGGAAGGCCGGTGTCGACGGCGGGTCGTCCGGCGTACGGCGGTTGACCGCGACATGCAGCGCGGCGATCGGGTCGGGGGAGCTGACCGGCCAGTCGCTGCCCGCCGCGAGGGTGGCGCCCGAGCGCAGCAGATCGCCGAACGGGTACTGCCAGGCGGCCCGTTGGGCGCCCAGGAAGGGAATGGTCAGCTCGTCCATCTGCGGCTCGTGGGCCGCCCACAACGCCTGGATGTTCGCGGTCGCCCCGAGCCTGCGGAAGCGCGGGATGTCATCGGGGTGCACGACCTGGAGATGGGCGAGGTGCGGCCGGGTGTCGCGCCGGCCGTTCGCCTGCCGGGCCGCCTCGACCGCATCCAGCGCCTCCCGCACGGCCCGGTCGCCCAGGGCGTGGAAATGCACCTGGAAGCCTTCCGCGTCCAGGCGGGTGACGTAGCTCCGCAGCGCCTCGGGGTCGATGAACGAGATGCCGCTGTTGTCGGACGCACAGCCGCACGCGGTCAGGTAGGGGGTGAGCATGGCCGCCGTATGGTTCTCGGCGATCCCGTCCTGCATGATCTTCACGCTGGTCGCCCGCAGCCGGCCGCCGGTCAACACCGAGCGCTGTTCCAGGAGTTCGGGGATCTGCTCGGCGCCACGCGCCCGGTCCCACCACAGCGCCCCGGTCACCCGCGCGGTGAGCTTCCCCTCGCGCCTGGCGGCCACGTACGCGGGGATGGTGTCGACCATTCCGGGAGCGCGCCCCAGCATCGCGTCCTGCCAGGCGGTCACTCCGTACCCGTGGAGCAGGCGCTGCGCCCTGAGCAGGCCGGCGGTCTGCTCGGCGAGGCTCGGTTGCGGAATCAGGTCGGCGACCAGCTGCATGGCGCCCTCCTGAAGCATGCCGGTCGGGCGGCCGTCGGCGTCCCGCTCGATCCGCCCGTCGGCCGGGTCCGGCGTGCGGGAGGTGAGCCCGGCCCGTTCCAGGGCAACGGAGTTGGCCCAGCCGCCGTGGTGATCGCGGTTGACGAGGAACACCGGGCGGTCGGGCACCAGGGCGTCCAGGAACTCCCGGGTCGGCATGCCGCCGGGGAACGCCTCCAGGGACCAGCCGCCGCCGGTGATCCATGGCGCCTGCGGATGCGCGGCCGCATACCTGCCGATCAGTTCGCGGTAGGCGTCGGCCGTTTCCGCCGCGCTCAGATCGCACTGGGCCAACTCCAGCCCGCCGCCGACCGGATGGACATGCGCGTCCTGGAACCCGGGGATCAGCAGCTTGCCCCGCAGATCGACAACGTCCGTGGCGGGCCCGATCAGGTCGCGGACCTCCGCGTCGTGCCCGACGGCGACGATACGGTCCCCGCGCACCGCCACCGCGCTCGCCCGGCTGCGTGCGGGGTCGACGGTGTGCACGGGGCCGGAGAGGAAGACGAGGTCGGCGGGGCCGTTGCCGGGGGAATCGAGGGTGGTGGCTTCCGGGGTCGGCTCGGGGTCCACGGTGGTGCTGAGGTCCATGTGGCAGTTGCTCCAGTTGCGTTGGGGATATACGTAAGTGTCGCTGGGGTTCGGTGTGCACGGGGGCGGTGGGCGGATCCGGCGTACGGTCAGCCATTCGACGGGCTCGGCAGCGGCGCCCCGTCCGCGTCCATCGGCAAGGTGATCGCATCGGCGTCCGTGCCCCGGCCGGTACGGAAATACGGGGCGCGGCGTACCCACTTGGCCCACGCGGCGGCCGCCAGACCCAGCAGCACGAACAGCGCGGGCAGCGCCAGCATGAACCAGCCGTTGTCGGGGCTCGCCTCGAAGTGATCGGTCATGGTCGCGTAGTCCCAGACGAGGTATGCGCCGAGTCCGAACAGCGTCAGCGCACTGGCCGCCGGGACGACCACGTCCCGTAGCGCGCGCACCGCGCCGCCGCGCAGGCTGTCGCGGAAGCGCACCGCGCAGGCGAGCGCGGTCAGTCCGTAATAGAGGGCCACCGTCAGGCCGATCGAGTTGACGGCGGTGAGGATCATGTCGTTGAGCTTGGGGATGCCGACGGCGAGCACGGCGAGCAGTGCGGCGACGGCCATGATCAGCAGGGTTCCTATGGCGGGGGAGCCGTAGCGCGGGTGCACCCGCTGCCACACCGGGCCCAGCGTCCGGTCGCGGGCCATCGCCAGCGCGCCGCGGGCGGTGGGGATGACGCTCGACTGGAGGGAGGCGAACGCGGAGCACATCAGCGCGGCCAGCGGAAGGGAGGCCCAGGGCTCCGGTGCCAGTTTGCTGCCGAGGAAGGTGAGCGCCTGCGGCCCGTTGCGGATGAGTTCTTCGGTGCTCATCACCCGCTGGAAGGCCAGCGCACCGACGAGGAACAGGCCCAGCATCGCGACCAGCGCGATTAGTCCGCCGCGGGCCGCGTCGGAGGAGCTACGGGTCTCCTCGTTGACGCTGAACGCGGCGTCCCAGCCCCAGTAGAAGAACACCGCGAGCACCATCCCCTGCGCCAGCGCCTGCGGCGAGCCGATGTCGAACGGGTTGAGCCAGGACAGCGAGAACGGCTGGTCGCCGGCGAACAGGGCGTATCCGCAGAAGATCAGCAGGACCGCGTACTCGAAGATCAGCAGCCACATCTGCATCCGGGTCGCGGCCCGTACGCCGGTGATGGCGGTGACCGTGACGGCGACCAGCGCGACCAGCCCGACGGCGGTGCTGATGCCGGTCGAGGCCGGATCCAGCTGGAGCCCGAGCACGCTGTGCAGGCCCAGCTTGTTGAGGAACTGGAGCACGACGGACCCGGTCACCGCACCCGTGTACGCCATGAAGATCACGTTGCCGACCAGCACCACCCACCCGGTCAGAAACCCGGACCAGGGGCCGATCGACCGGCCCACCCAGGTGTAGCCGCTGCCGCAGTTCGGCTCGCTGCGGTTGAGCCGGGCGTACGACAGCGCGATGCCGAGGATCGGCAGGAAGGCCAGTAGCAACAGGGCCGGTGTCTGCCGCCCGGTATACGCGGCCAGCGCGCCCATCCCGATGCCGATGCTGGTGGTCGCTGCGGTGCTGGACGCGGCGATCGCCACCCCGTCCTTCACCCCCAGAGAGCGGCGCATTCTCGCCGGGCCGGGGTCCTGCTGCACTGCGGAGGGCATGGCATTCACTCCTTGGGCGGGGCGGGCCGGACCGGTCGCGGCCAGGCCGTGGGGAAGGCGGAGAGGCGTGAGAAAAGGCGGGGGAGGCGTGAGAGAGGGCGCGGGGTGCGGCGCCGCGGTGGTGATCCGTGCCGGTGTCCGCTGATGAAACCTCCCGTACATTCTTGTGTCAACGGTGTTGACGTAACCTGATGGTTAACTGGCCCGTAGAGGCCCCGGCATCGCCCAGGCATTGCCCAGGTGCGGCCCACGCCGGGGCTCGGGGTGGGAGTGGAGCGGGAGGGGTCCGGTGGCGGAGAGCGAGCGCGTCCCGGCCGAGCGCAAGCGGCGCCGGCCGACCAGTTCAGGCGTCGTCCTGTCGGCCGATCTCATCGTCGACGCGGCCTGTGAACTCATCGACTCCCAAGGCGCGCAGGCATTCACCGTACGCAAACTGGGAGCGGCCCTCGGCGCCGATCCCTCCGCCGTCTACCGCTACTTCCGCAACACCGAGGATCTGCTGCTGGCGGTGGCCGACCGGCTCATCGGCGAGTCCATGGCCGGGTTCGCGCCCAGCGGCGACTGGGCCGCCGACCTGCGCGACCTCGTCCTGCGTGCCTACCGGTCCGCGCTGCGCCACCCGCAGATCGCCGTGTTCAGCACCGTTCGCGTCACCGGCCGGCCCCATGAGCAGCGCGCCGTGGACACCGGTATCGGCCTGCTGCTCCAGGCCGGATTCGACGACGCCACCGCCGTGCGCCACTACCACACGCTTGTCGACACGGCCCTCGGTCACGCGGCCGTGGACGCCGGCGTAATGCGGCTGGCTCCCGCCCAGCGCGCGGCCGACGAGCAGGCCTGGCAGGACGAGTACGGCAGCCTGCCCGCGGACGAGTACCCCAGCGTGCACCGCGTACGGGAGCACCTCACCCTCATGGGAGGGTCGGCCGTCGAGCCCACGCTCGACCTGCTCATCGCGGCGCTGCGGCGAGAGGTGGCTCAGCGGGCGGAGTAGCAAGGTCGGCGCTACAGGTAGGGCGAAAGGGGTGATCCGGGCTTTTCACTCTTCTGAGTGCAAACATGAAGCATGCCCTTTGAACGGCTGATGCACCTTCGGGGACGACAGGAACTGAGTCATGTCCTGGTGCTGATCCCGATCGGGCTGATCGTCGCGGTCTGCACCATCGATGTCCTCGCGCCGCCCGACATCCACCTGGGGCCTCTGCTCGTCGCGGCTCCCGCGATCACCGCGGCCTTCGCCGGGCCCCGTCTGACGGCGGCGATCGGTGCGCTGGCGGTGGCCGCCCAGGTGTTCATCGGCATCGCGCGCGGCGTCCTGTCCACCGAGAACCTCGAAGCGCAGATCGCCGCATTGGTGGTCGTCTCCGCCCTGCTCGTGCTCTTCGCCGTCGTACGGGACCGCAACGAGCGCCGGCTCACCAAGAGCCGCTCGGTGGCCGGTGTGGCCCAGCAGGTCCTGCTCCGGCCGCTGCCCGCGCGCAGCGGCCGGCTTGAGATCGCCTCCTGGTATCTGCCGGCCGAGGAGGAGGCGGAGATGGGCGGTGATCTGTTCGCGGCGGCGCGCACCACGTCGAGCACCCGGCTGATCATCGGCGATGTCCGTGGCAAGGGGCTGCCCGCCTACAGCCACGCCGCGCTCATCCTCGGCGCGTTCCGGGCGGCCGCCCACCGCCAGGCCACTCTGCCCAAACTCGCCATCCATCTGGATGGCGCCGTCCGCTGGGACAGCAGTCAGTGGCGCAATGTGCCGGGGGCTGGGGCTGGGGCTGGGGCTGGGGCTGGAGACGGGGCTGGGGACGGGGACGGGGTAGAGGCGGAAGCGGTAACGGCGGACGGTGCCAGGGCCGATGCCGCTCCCGGCGCGGCCGCCGGCCTCGTCCCCGCTGCTGCTCCAGCCCCCGGCTCCGATCCCGTCCCCGCCACCACTCCCGGCCTCGGTTCCGCCGCCGACCCTGTCCCTGCCACTGACCCCGCCCCCGAACCCGATTCCGCCCCCGATGCCGCCCCCGTCATCGAGACCGACACCGACGAGACCTTTGCGACCGTAGCCCTGCTGGACATCCCCGACCACTGGCCCGTACTCCGCACCATCAGCTGCGGCCACCCGCCCGCGCTGCTGCTGCGCGACGGGCAGGTCATCACCCTCCACCCACGGCGGCCGGCGCTGCCGATCGGGCTGGGCTCGTTGGCCGGCGGCCCGGACTACGAGGTCGAGACGTTCCCGTTCGAGCCCGGAGATCTGCTGCTGCTCTACACGGACGGTGTGACCGAGGCCCGGGACGACAAGGGCCGCTTCTACCCACTGGTCGAGCGCGCCGGCGCCTGGAGCGGATGCAGCCCACAGCTGCTGCTGGGACAGCTGCGGGCGGATCTGCTGGTGCATACGCGGGGGCGGCTGGGCGACGACGCCGCGGCGGTCGCGGTGCGCCGGCTGCCCGGCCCGTCACCGCGCGCCGGGGGCCCGGCCGCTTCCTAGGCCCCGTTCGGACCCGCGGGGCGTCCAGCCCCGTCAGCCGCCCAGCCCCCGCTGGACGGCCAGGCACCCACCACAGTTGTAGTACGTCACATCCCAGTGATCGCCCTCCTTGTAGTAGACGTTCCCGCTGCCGGACTTCCACTTGGAGCCGCCGATGGAGGTGAAGGTTCCGGTGATGTAGTTGGTCAGACACGAGGAGAGGCTGAATTCGACCTTGTAGCCGTTCCAGTGGCTGTACGTGCCGCTGGCGTGGCCGGTCTCGGTGCCGCCGGTGAGGTTGATCGCACAGCCGGTGGCGCCCTTGAGTGTGATCACGCCGTCCACGGTGGCCGAGTTGATCTGGTCGAACGAGGTGCAGGTGGCGTTGTTCCGGTCCGAACAGCCGCCGCTGGAGGACCAGCTGATGCCGGCCGCGCGGAACTTGCTGGTGGCCTGCGCATGGCTGAGCTTGGCGAGCAGACCGGGCCCGGCCTGAGCGGTGGCGCCGGCCGTGTCGGGGATGCCGGGAGCGGCGGCGTACGTGGTGTTGGCGGTGCCCACCAGAGCGCCCGCCGCGAGCATGACAATGCTGAACCCGGTCGCCGCCGTACGTCGGAGTATCGATACCTCCTGGGAGAGGGGTGAAGGCCCCGAGCGTGACCGGGGCGGCGAGGCGCGTCAACAAGGCCGCCCGACGACGAACCGGCCAGCGGGCCGCCGTGGCAGGGGGCGCGGGAGAGGTGCAGGGCGGGGCGGGGCGGGGCGGATGCGAGAGCGGGATGAAGTGCATCACACCTCGAATTCATGGATATATCGGGCGCATCCGTAGAAAAATCCGACCTGTAAATTCCCTTTTGCTCGGTTTCATACCGCTTCGATGCTTCACGCTATGCCATCGCCTCTTCCGGCGATCAAGCCCCCGAGCCGGTGCCCTCCGTCTGACGCTTCCTCAGCGCCGTCCCTCTTGATAGACACGTCCGAATCATCCGCAAGTGGTATGGGACGCGCACGATGAACGACCGCAACACCTCGGACCACCAGATATTCGAGCTCGACCTCGCCGACCACGAAGCCCGGCGGCGGACCGAAGTCCTCGCGGCGCTGGGCGATGCCTGGGACCCCATCGCGGTGATGGAGGGCGAGGCGGACGCGTACCGGCTCCTCTACTCGGGCCTGGACGCGGAGCAGCAGGCCACCTACGACATGCTGGTCGCCGCGGGCGTGCTGCCGGCCTCCGGACAGGGCTGAGCATGCTGCCGCTCGACCCCACCGCCGATATCGGCCGCCGGGCCTGGGTCCCCTGCCCCAGGTGCCAGGACCACCAGGGCTGCGGAACCTGCCTCGACGGCCGCACCTGCGGCGACCACTGGCGCTACCTCCTGTCGAACAAGGGCAGCGTGCTGCATCTGCAGTGCCCCAACTGCACCCACCTGTGGGCCTGGGAGTCGGGCTTCGGAGCGGGCGGCCGCACCGACGGCTGACGGCCGGGGCGCGCTCTGCTACGCCAGGCGCCGTATCGCCTCCTCGTACGCCACATCGAGCGCCTTGTCGGCCGCTACGGCACGATCAGGCTGCACGCCGACGCCCTCCCAGTTCGTGCCCGTGACGGCGTTGATGGTCCGCGCCGTCGGCACGGTGACCGTGATGTGCTCCGTCACCGGGTGCCGGTTGGTGGGGTGCGCACCACCCCGGGTCGTCTCCCCGACGAGTTCGGCCCGCCCGTACGCCTGCAAGGTGTACGCCACGTCCTCCCCGCCGGAAAACGTGGTCGCGCTGGTGAGCACGTACACCGGGCGGTCCAGATAGCGGGGCGCGGGGAGGTGCGAGGCGGTCCAGTACTGCCGGGTGGAGTCGGTGGCGCGCTCGTAGATGTCGTTGAGGTGCACCTGGCCGTCGGGGAAGAAGTAGCTGCACCACATCGCCGCGCCGTCGGGTGCGCCGCCCAGGCACTCCCGTAGATCGAGAATGAGGGCACGGGTGTGCGCGACCAGCTCCATCGCCGCGCCGATCGCCCGGCCGCCCTCCCCGGCGTCGGCTATCCGCCGGACGTCCAGATAGCCGACATTGCCGTCGAGGTGCTCGACGCGACTGATGCCCTGGTTCTCGGCCCTCAGCAGCGCCAGGAAGGCCGCCCGGCCCGCGTCGTCGTCCGCCGGCTCGGTGGACTGGGGCTCGTCCTGCCACAGCAGCCTGAGGTGCTTGTCCGGGCAGGCTTCCTGCAGATGCGCGGTCACCGCCTCGCAGAACGCGGCACCGCTCAGCGCGTCGTACTCGCCGGCCGCCAGCCGGCCCCGGATCGCCCGGTCGGCCTCGGCGGCTCGCTGCGGGAAGACGTAGTCCGCCACTATGCGGCCGAGGGCGCTGTCAATGATCTCTGCGGGGGTGGGCATTGCTGCTGGTCCTCGATTCCGGTCGGGGTGGTGACGGTGTGCCGGGGGCGACGATGGCCGATTCCGGCGCTCGGTGCGCTGCGTGGCGCCGCGGGCGGCGGTAGCGTGCGACGCATGGACCTGCAAGCACGATCGCTCTGGCTGGTGACCGAGCCGCTGCACGCGGTCTGCTACTTCGACGAGAAGTGCCGGGACCTGGGGAAAGACCTCGGCCTCAAGGGCTTCTGGATGGGCTATTTCGCCTCGCGCACCGCTCCTCTGGGAGCCGTGGAACCCGCGGCGGCCACGGCCGTACTCGGCGTGTTCGCCCCAGGGATGGTGGCCCGAGCGCTGCCCGCGGCATGGGACATCGCCGGCCCGGCGCATGTCCTCGACGAGCGTGGCAGCCGCGCCGCACACGCACTGCGCGCGATCGACCCCGAGGTGGAGCACCGAGCCGCCGAGCTGCTGCCCCCGCTCCAGACGATCGTCGACGACGCATCGGCCACCGCGCGGCCCCTGTTCGCGGCCAACCGCGCGCTGTGCGACCACGCCGACCCCGTCGAGCGGTTGTGGCAACTGGTCACCACCCTGCGCGAGTTCAGGGGCGATGCGCACCTTGCCGTGCTCGCCGACGAGGGATTCGACGGATGCGAAGCCCTGGTCCTGGCCGCCGCGGCCGGCCGCGTCCCCAGGGACACCATCCGGCAGGACCGCGGCTGGAGCGAGGAGGAGTGGGCGGCCGCGGCGGACCGGCTGCGCTCCCGCGACCTCGTCGACGCACGGGGCAGTGCGACCGAACACGGTCTGGAGGAACGGGACCGCATCGAGCACGCCACCGACCGGCTGGCCGGCCGCCTCCTGCGTTCGCTGTCCGAGGCGGAGACCGAGGGGCTGCTGGCGGCGCTGGAACCCGTGGTCCGGCGCATCCTGGCCGCGGATGTGCTGCCCTTCCCCAACCCGATCGGTCTGCCGCATCTCGATGAGCCCGTGCTGCGCGGCGGTGGTGACGGCTAGCCCCGCAGGCGTCCTGCCTCCTTCAGCTTCTGACCCAGGTCCATCGTGTCGGAAGCGGGCGGTGCCTGGACCGTGACCGGCTTGTTGACGTCGAGGAAGCGTATGGTCAGGTCGAGCGGGCCCTGGTTCGCCTGCGCGCGCTCGCGGAACTTCAGCATGCGGTGGCCGGGACCGACCCACATATCGAGGTTCAGCTTGCTCACCCCGAGCTGCTTGTACTGCTCGACCACCCTCTGGTGGCGCTTGGCGTCCAGCGGGCTCTTGGCGGCCCGCCGCTTCAGGAGGTCCGCCACGGCGACCGTGCCGGAGTAGTGCGTCGTCCGCACACCGTCCACGGTCTCCTCGCCGACCTTCTTGACGTCATGGGACTGCGGGAGCAAGGACGCCTGCGCCGCCGGGTCCTGGTCGGCCTGCCGCTGCATCCCCCCGAAGCCGCCCGCCCCTTCGGAAACCTTGCGCTTCATGGGGAACTTGATCCAGTGCTTGCCGCCCATCGAGGCCGCCGCGGCCTTGCCTCCGCCCAGATACACCGCGCCCCCGACGAGCCGTACCGAGAACTCGCCCTCCTCCTTGCCCCCGGACGCCTTCATCCGCATATCGATGGCGCGCGGGCGAAGACTCAACGACACCTTGCCCTCCACGGTCCCCGAGCCCGGGATCGTGCCGGAGAGGCGGTAGGACACGGACTTGAGCTTGGCGCCCTTGGCGACGGCCTGCTGCACCGCGGCCACCGGCGTCGCATTGATGCTCTCCGACGCGCCGGACCGGTCACCGGACTTGCCGCCGGACCCCGTACAGGCGGCCGTTCCGCACAGCACCGCGCCGGTGAGCAGCGCCGCCGCCGTACGGGACGACGTACGGGAACGCGCGGAACGGGAAAGCTGAGACATGGTCCCCCCATGAACATACGGAACTCTGAATATGTGACCGATCAAGACAGTAACCCACGGCACTGACAATCCGTGCCGAGTATTTTCCCGGTCGCGTGACCAGGGCATATGGCAGCGGGTGATGTCAGGAGCAGTTCAAGGCCGGGCGTGCAGGGTGATTTTCATCTGGTGGTTCGATGGGTGCTTTGGGGTGCTTTGCCGAGCCAGATCGGGACACCTCCGCTGAAGAGCCGTTGACTGGGTATGGATCCTAGAGAGTTGTGGGACCGCAACGCCGTTCTGGCGGAAGCGTTTTGTCTTGGGGACGAACGTGTGCGGGAGGCGCAGGCCAGACTGGACGAGGCACAGGCCGACCGGTCACGGGTGCTGGCGGCATTTGCGGTGACGGTGGGCAGTACGGGCGCGGTGGCCGGTCTGTTCGGGTTGAACGAGCGCGAAGTGCGGATCGCCCGGCGCACGGTGGGCAAGGATGATGCCCGCGCCGTCGCCGAGGAGTTGCTCGCAGCCGCCGGACCGGCCGCGCCACCCCGGGAGCCCGACGAGGCCTCGCCAGGGCCCGATCTCTCTGCCGAATATTCCCACCAGAACCCGTCCACCGGGACCCGCCCCGCCGGTTCGACGCGCGAGGCCACGGGCGGAACGGGGGCATCGGAACAGACCTGGTCCCCGGCCATGGACGCGGTACTCATCGGCAGTTGGCAGACCGGGGTCGATTTGCGCGAACTCGCCGCCGAATTCGGGCTCGACCTCACCCGCCTGGTCACCCGCGCGCAACAGCTCTCCGCCCAGGGGCGGTTCTATCCGGGCCCGGGGGAAACCCATGCGGGACGCCACCGGCGCGGCCCCGGCGACGTACATGAAGCCGAATACACCATCCCGGCACAGCAGACGGCGTCCTGGAACCCCACGCCTTCCGCGCACCCGATGGCGTCCGCCTGGCACCCCGGCGGGATGCCGTCGGCGGAGTCCGTCCCCGACGTGTCCGCCCTTACCTCCGAATGGGACAACGCCCTCGCCCCCTGGGGCACCATCGCCCCCTCCCACGAGGAGCCCGCACCGTCCCACCAGCCCTGGACCCAATACCACCTCAGCTCCTGATACTCGCCGGCCCGATTCCGCTACGCACGTACGTACCTGTCTCGTCGGCCGCTACGGGTATGCCTGAGGCCGACGCGTCCGCCCCCGGATGTCCCGGGGCGGGGACGACGGGAAGGGAGCAGGCCGGGCCATGGCGAAGGGCGAAGCGCAGGCGGGTGCGCTGAACGGGAAGGTGGCGTTGGTCGCCGGCGCCACACGAGGCGCCGGCCGTGCGATCGCGGTGGAACTCGTCCGCGCGGGCGCCGTCGCCTACGCCACCGGGCGCAGCAGCCGGACCGCGGGCCGGTCGGAGATCAACCGGCCGGAGACGATCGAGAAGACCGGCGAACTGATCACCGCGGCCGGGGGCACCGGGACGGCGCTGCGGGTGGACCACCTGGACAGCGATCAGGTCCGCGACCTCATCCGGCGCATCGACCGGGACCACGGCCGCCTCGACGTACTCGTCAACGACATCTTCGGCGGCGATGCGTACGCCCAGTTCGGCACCACACTCTGGGAGCACGACCTCGCCGGCGGGCTGCGGATGCTGCGCATGGGCATCGACACGCACGCGATCACCAGCCACCACGCGCTGCCGCTGCTGATCCGTCACCCCGGTGGGCTGGTGATCGAGATGACCGACGGGACCGCGGAGTACAACGCCGCCTACCGCCACCACGAGGGCTTCTACTACGACCTGGTCAAGGCCGCCGTGCAGCGGATGACCCTGGCCCAGAGCCATGAGCTCGCCCCGCACCGGGCCTCCGCCGTCGCGGTGACCCCCGGCTGGCTGCGCTCGGAGAACATGCTCGAGGCCTTCGGCGTCACCGAGGAGAACTGGCGGGACGCGACCGCCAACGTGCCGCGCTTCTGCATCGCCGAGTCCCCGACCTATGTCGCACGGGCGGTTGCCGCACTTGCCGGCGATCCGGATGTAGCGCGCTGGACGGGCAAGGTCGTCTCCAGCGGACAACTCGCCCCCCTCTACGGGTTCACCGACACCGACGGTACCCAGCCGGACTGCTGGCGCTACCTCGTCGAGGTCCAGGACCGCGGCCTGCCCGCCGACGACACCGGCTACCGCTGAAGCCTGCCCGGTGTCGCGCCGATGGGACAGTTCGTGCATCAGCCGAGGCGTCCTGGTCCTGACCACTACTGACGCCGACTGCTCGCCCCTCTGACCGAGGCTGGACGGCACATCGGTCATCCACCGTGACGCGGTACAACTCGTGTCCGGTTTGCCCCTTGTCGTGATGGCCTGCGCCCCTCACTGTCGATGTCGACAGCAGTTGATCAGTCAGGAGGCGGCATCTTGTTCTCGCGAGCAGAGCGGTACCGGTCCCGCGGTCGTGTCCTTCCGTGCGCACACCAGGGAGAGAGATGAACACGCCGGACACAGCCATCCGTCTTGAACTTGAACAATTCATCCAGACCACGGAGTTCAGTTGCCTCGGTGCCCGCGCGGCACTGAAGAGGAACGCCCTCACCCATGGGCACTACCGATGCCTGGGCGACGAGGAGTCGGCACGGGCCACCTACCGCGACCTCCTGGACTATGCCCTCGCATTACCGCGAACGCTTTCGAGTCAGAGTTTCCGCACCTTTGTGGCGACGTTCGACGAACCCGGCATTGTCGACGAGCTCGCCCATGAGGAGCTCATATGGCAGCACCTTCAGTTCATGCATGACATCGACAGTCGTACCTACGGCCTCGAACGGGGCGCCACGTCCGACCCGACCCAGCCCAACTTCGGGTTTCACGCCGGCGGGCACGCCTTTTTCATCGTGGGCATGCACCCCGGATCGTCGAGGGCCAGCCGCCGTTTCGTGAAGCCGGCCATCGCCTTCAATTCGCTCGCGCAGTTCATGCTTCTCGGTGAGAAGTTCTACTCGATGCAGGGCGCGATTCGTCGGCGCGAGGTGACGAACAACGGTTCGGTCAATCCGAGTTTTGTGGACTACGAGTACGAGCAGCCGGCGCGCCACTTCTCGGGCCGCTACACCGAAGATGACTGGAAATGCCCTTACGTACCGCGGCACGAGTCACCCGCAGGGGGCATCGCCGGAGAACTCATGCACCCCCGGAGCGACGCGCGGTGAGTCAGGGGGGCGGGCGGTGTGACGGTTCTCGACCCCGCCGGTCGGGCCCGTTCTGAGAGTGCGTGGCGACGGCCGGAGCTTTCAGAGCGGTAACAGGGGCCGTAGCACTGATGCGGTCTGTCAGTCCAGGCAGCTACGGTGCTGCGCATGCTGACCCAACGTCCTGCTCTTGCCCCGGCCGATGCCCGCCTCCTGCTCGCCGAGTCGTCCACGGATCCCCTGGCGCATGTCGCCGTGACCCTGTCGCTGGTCGCCGGCCTACGACCGGATGAGGTGGAAGACCTGCGCGTCGCCGACTACGAACCGTCCGCACCGCGCTTGACTACGGGCACGGAACGGGAGCCGCGCACCATCCAGATCGCGCCAACGGCCCGCCAGGCGCTGGATGTGTACCTTGCGGCGCAGAACGCCGATTCCGACCACTTTCTGCTGCCGCAGTTGCGGCGCGAGCGGGTCATGCGGATCGTGCGTAACACCGCGGTCTCCGCCGGGGTGACGGTCGGCATGTACGCCTTGCGGCAGGCGGCTATCCGGGCCGCTCTCGAGAGCGGGGCACCAGTGCAGCATGTTCACGCGTACTTCGGATTCAAGGAGAAGGACGGGCTGCCGCCGGTGGAGGAGTCGCCGTTGCCGGAAGGGTGGGATGCGGAGATCGCTGCGGTGCTGGAGGAGGCGTTCGTCAGCTGAGGTGCGGCCCGGAATTCGGGCCTTCAGGCCGTGGGTATCGGCCCAGTCGACGACGATGCGCCGAGCGGCTTCGGGAGCCGAGGGGCGAACCGCGTCTCTGGAGCATGGCCGAGGGCCGCAAGTCCGGCGGTAGGTGAAGGATCGTGGCGATCCTCTGACAAAACTGTGCGTCCAGGGCGATGATGTGCGCGTGGACCCAGCCAGCAGCATTGCCACTGCACTCGCCGGACGCATCGCAGGAGAAGCCGTTCAACCTCTGCTGGGCCGAGCCCGGCGCGAGTTGATCAAGCGCGGCGTCAAGAAACCACGGGACGCCGCGAGCGTGCTGGCGCATCTCGGAGGCCCGCACCGGGGAAATCTCAGCACGCTGGGCCTGCTGGACGAGCTCCCCGCCGGCGTGACCGACACACAGATCAAGCACATCGTGCAACAGCCGACGTTCACCGCCCTGGCGCGTCAGCTGATCGCCATTCACCTCTGCACGGATGACCCCTGGCCGATCGGGGAGAGCCGGGAGGAGGCCGCACCGGACCGTCACGACGTGGTGTGGCGGGTGCAACGCGAACGTATCGAGGAGGCGCTCGGCATTCTGTTGTCCGAGTCCCTGGCCGGTACCGATGTCCACGCGCTCACGCCGTACCTCCGGGCGCTCTTCGCCGCTTTGGACCGCGGCTGCCGAGATGTCGCGGCCTCCATGAGACTCGCGCTGTCCGAGTCGGACGGAGGCTTCTCGTGGGCCGGGCACACCCTGGAACTTGCCGCGATCAGCAGCGTGGAACGTCACTTGGCCGCCCTCCGGAGCAAGGGGCGAGCCTCAGCGGCGGAACGAGAGCGCTGGCAGCAGGAATACCTCGATGCCTTTCTGTACCGCAACGAGAAAATAGAGCTTCCCGACCTGGAACTGCGGACTCTCATTCCGTACCGCGAGATCTTTGTCGAGCCGGATGCCGCCATGCTGCAGATGGACGTGAGCGGCAGCTCGGACACCACGGGAACCAGGGAGCCGGTTTCGCGCCTGCATTTCGCCGATATGCTCGACGCCTTGGACCGTACGGTGATCCTCGGCGACCCCGGTGCCGGGAAGTCGACCGTGAGCCAGGTACTCGCCTGCCAATGGTGTGAACGTGGTAAGGGAGTGGCCTTTCTGCTCAAGGTGCGGCAGATCCGGTTCAGTCGGGGCGGGGTCAACCTGGTCGAGGAGATCGAGCGCGCGCTGCGCGACCTTTACCAGAAACCGGCACCGCCCGGAATGGTCGAAGAACTCTTGCTCAACGGCTCGGCCCTGGTCATCTTCGACGGTTTGGACGAAGTGCCGACCACCGTCCGGGGCCGCGATGTGAGCGATGTGATCGAGGCAGCCAGCAACGTCTACCCGCTGTCCCGCTTCGTGGTGACGTCTCGTCGACTGGGCTACTCCTCCGTCCGGCTCGATCAAGAGCTCTTCTGCGACTACGTGCTACGTCCCTTCAACGACGGCCAGGTGAAGGAGTACGTGGGAAAGTGGTTCGTCCGACGCGCCGGCGGTCGCGACGCGACGGTGGACCAGCTGGTAGAGAACTTCATGGAACACAGCAAGACGATCACCGATTTACGCCAGAACCCGTTGATGCTTGCGGTGATCTGTCTGCTGCACGCCGGTTACAACGAAATCCCGCGCAGTCGCCCCAAGATCTACAAAAAATGCGTCGAACTGCTCTTGCGCACCTGGGACTCGCACCGGGGGATCGGTGATCCGGTATGGGACATCGAAGCCTTCGAAGTGGTGCTCGCAGAGATCGCCTATCACACGCTTCTGACCCCCGAATACCAGTACGGAATGACGGAAAGTCAGGTGCGCGAGGTTGCGGCCAAGAACCTGTTGCAGGAAGCCGTACCGGACCGTGCAACCGCGGTGCAGCTCGCGCGACGCATGATCGACCTGTGCCGCGGTCGCGCCTGGATGTTCACCGACGTGGTCGGAGGAATACCCGGCGAGGAACGTTACTCGTTCACGCATCAGAGTTTCCAGGAGTACTTCGCCGCCCAATACCTGGTGCGGCACGCCGACTCTCCTGAGCAGGTCGGGGACGAAATCACCCGCAATATCGTCTCGGGCCGACTTGAGATCTTCTCGCAGATCTGCCTGTCGCTGGCCAGCGGGAAGTTCCAGTACGGTGCCTCGCTGGTCTACCATCACTGCCTGGCCGCGAACTCCGGCCGCTCGGCCGCGGAAGACGCGGCGCTCGTCGAGTTCCTGGCGAAGAGCGCCGATATCATCATGCTCAACGGGAGCGCTCTTCAGCTGACCGCTGACCGCGTCGTCCAGTGCTTGACGAAGGGTACGCACGCCCAATTCGCAAAGCATCTGTTGCGCGCCGACTTCCGGCATGCCGATTCCATGCAAGGGATGGTCGCGCAAGCCTTCGTGCGCTTCCGGGACGATCGCCCGTCCGAATTCGTGCGGATCATGAATACGAACCTCTGGGCATGGGAGAACTGTCTCCAGGAGGGCGTGATCGGCCTGACCGGTGAACTCGGCTTTGCCGGCCGGCTGAGCCGGCTCTTCGAGGGCGGGCTGTACTATCTGCGCGGCGGCGGAGAGTCGTGCACCGCCATGTGGCTCATGCGCCGGCTCGCCGACCCGGCCACCGACCAACCGACACGCGATCGATGCGCTCGGATCCTTGAGCAGCTGGCTGCGCTTACCCCGGACGACATCGTTCCGGAGGATGCTCCCACTCCTCCCTACGCCCTTTTCAAAGGCAGTGAGCGCAGCAGTCGCACCGTTTCCACGGCGTTGCTGAGGTCGCCGCGCTACTCGGTTGACGCGAGGGCCGGTTTGGCGTACCTCACCATGGCATTCTGCGAATTGATGGCGCAGAACCAACCAGGTGTGATCGCGGAATCCCACTCGGTGCTGAATGACTTCATGAGAGCGCGGACCCTGCGGCAGCCCGCACGCCTGCCGGAGGGGGTCGGTCATCTGCCGAGGAAAGATCAGGAACGCATCAGAAGCTGGGCCGCAGGCGACATCGACTTCTTCGAATGGGCCGACGAGAGCGTGGCTGTCTCGTAGTCGGAAGGCGCAGGCCATCGACTCTTCGCTTCGCCCCGCACCTTCAGGGTGCGGGGCGTTGTGCTGTGTCTGCTCAACTCCCGTTGCAAATGATCTAGTTGGCGATGTAACTATTCTTGCGGCTCGTGCGTCTGACTCGCGAAAGGACCGTCACACTCCCCCCACAACTTCATAAGGAGAACCCATGCGGAAGACCCTGGTCTTAGCTGCGGCCCTCGCGGCGAGCGCGTGTGCGCTCGCCGCCACACCCACTCAGGCGGCGACGATCACCACCAAGGGCATCGGGTGGAAGCTGGCCACCCAACTGGGCGTCACCAGCCTCAGTCCCAGCCGTCAGTACACGATCACCTTCGCCACGGCCGCCATGAAGACCCGCTACACGCCCTATCTGACGGCTGCCGTATCCCAGATCAACGCGGCCCGTGTTCACCTGAAGATCGGTGGCGTCGAGACCGTCGACCCCAGCAAGTGCGGCCCGGTCGGCCACATCCAGATCACGGAGATGTACCGGCCTATGGGGCGCGGCGGCTACAGCCAGGGCATGCCCTGCCCCAACCCACCGAAGGGTGTCGGCGCCGGCGGCATCGTCGCCATCGACTCCGAGTACTGGGATGGCACGTGGCCGATGCAGACGTACAAGCTGCGCAACACGATCGTCCACGAGCCGCTGCATGCCCTGGGCCTCGACCATCCGAACGTCGACCTCAACAGGGACGGCAAGGCTGCCGACTACGAGTGCGTGGCCACCGCCTACGGCAACACGCCGATCATGTGCAGTCCCAACGGCGGCTACAGGACGGCCGCGAACATGGGCAAGCTCGTCGGCCACGACATCGACGGGCTGAAGGCTCTGCTGGCCAACGCCCGGGCGCAGGGCATCGAGTAGCCCGCCGAGCGACTGGTGCCGCTCCTCTTGGGGGCTTGTTTTCCGTTCGCTCAGCCCGCCGTTTCGCCCGCGGGGTCCGCTTGATATATCAAGACGCTGCCGGCTGCAGGCGCTGTCGGTGGTAGCTGCACAGGCTGCCCATTGGCGGTCACTCGCCATCGGCAGGAACGCCGCTCCTGCGCCACGCATAGGCAGCACGTTAGGTCACCAATCCGAGCCACCGTCCGGCGCGCCAGCGCCGAGGTCGGGGCTCGATTGGGCAAGACGCCGGCCCCGGATCGCCAACCCCACCTCCCAAGTGGGTGATCCGGGGTCGGCTTTTCGTCGCCCGCAAGTGGGAGATGGGAGACGAGTGGGAGATGATCTAGGTAAATACCTGCGCAGAGATGCAAATTTCTACGAGGAACTACCAAGACGTGGCTGTGCGGGAAGGGCGCCGGCCGACCCTGATGCGAGCTGTCTAGCCCGCCGTTTCGCCCGCGTCCGGTGACAGGGTCCCCGAGGCGACCAGGGCGAACAGGGCTATGCCGAGGAGGATTCGGTAGATGACGAAGGGCATGAAGGACTTGTTCGAGATGAACTTCATGAACCAGGCGATCACGACGTAGCCGACGACGAAGGCGATGATCGTGGCGAAGATGGTGGGGCCCCAGGAGACATGGCCCTCGCCGGCGTCCTTGAGTTCGAAGACGCCGGAGGCCAGTACGGCCGGGATGGCGAGCAGGAAGGAGTAGCGGGCGGCAGATTCGCGGGTGTAGCCCATCAGCAGACCGCCGCTGATGGTGGCGCCGGAGCGGGAGACGCCGGGGATGAGGGCCATCGCCTGGCAGACGCCGTACAGCAGGCCGTCCTTGATGCTGAGGTCGGTGAGGGTCTTGCGCTGTTTGACGGCGCGGTGCCGGCCGCCGGTCTCGTCGCGGGCGGCCAGCCGGTCGGCGATGCCGAGCACCACACCCATCACGATGAGCGTGGTCGCGATCAGCCGCAGATCGCGGAACGGGCCCTCGATGGCGTCCTTGAGCGTGATGCCCAGCACGCCGATCGGTATCGAGCCGACGATCACCAGCCAGCCCATCTGGGCGTCGTGGTGGTGCCGCAGCTCCCGGTTGAACAGGGAGCGGGACCAGGTCGAGATGATCCGCCCGATGTCCTTGCGGAAGTAGATGATGACGGCCGCTTCGGTGCCGATCTGGGTGATGGCGGTGAAGGCCGCGCCGGGGTCCTGCCAGCCGGCGAACGCCGCGGTCAGGCGGAGATGCGCGCTGGAGGAGATGGGCAGGAACTCGGTCAACCCTTGGACGAGTCCGAGGACGAAAGATTCAAACCAAGTCATGGAAAGTACGCTGTCCAAGGGTGATCAAGCGCTTACCTGCGCGAGCGGGGAGAAAACGGACGACGGCGGCAGAGGTGGGTCACCGCCGACCCGGGCAGCGTAACGTCCGAAGATGTCCGGGTGGCCAAGGGGTCCTGGACGGACTGTGCCTGCCCAGTGGTAGCCCAGCCACAGAACCCGTGTCGTCCGGCCCGCGTTCAGTGTCCGCGCAGTGCCTTGCGTTTGCACCAGGCCACGATCAGCGCGGCCAGTCCGCTGAGGGCGATGAAGCCCATGGAGAGGAGGAACGCGGGGGAGGTGGGTGTCGAGGCGCGCGCGCCCGCGATGACGTACGCCGCGGTGTTCGGGATGCTGCCGAGCGCCGTCGCGAGGAGATAGGGGAACCAGCCCATACGGGAGACCGCGGCGCAGTAGTTCGTGGCGCAGAACGGCAGTCCGGGGAAGAGCCGGATCGCCAGCATCGAACGGAAGCCGTGTTCGCTCAACTGCCGGTCGGCGGCGGTCAGCCAGCGGGCGCGCAGCAACGGGCGCAACGCGTCCTGGCCGAGCAGCCGGCCGAGTCCGAAGGCCAGGCCGGCGCCCAGCACCGTACCGGCGAGTGCGGTGGCCAGACCGGACTCGCTGCCGAAGAGGGCACCCGCGGCGATGTTGAGGACCGGGCGCGGGACAAAGGCGGTGGTGCACACGGCGTACGCCAGCGCGAAGACCACCAACGCGGCCGGGCCGGACATCTGCGTCGGCCAGCCGCCCGCCAGCAGGCGCTGCGGCTGCCACAGCAGCATCGCGGCCGCGGCGCAGGCCAGCAGGGTGAGCAGCAGGCCCAGCCGGGACCAGGGGGAGAACAGCACACGCGTGCAGCGCGCGGCGAGGCCGTCGGGCGTTGCGGCGGGTTCGAGCATCCCGGGAGCGTAACCGACAAGGGTGTCCAGGAGCCGTAATCCTGCCCGCGTGGTCGTGAACCGCGTTGCTGCATCAACTGCGGTTCAAGGAGCGTACGGACGCGGACCGGCTCTTCGCGTACTGCCTGCGCCGGGCCGGGTACCGGGACTTCTTCATCCGTAAGGCGAGCACCTGTACGGCGGGCCCCTTCCCTTCGCACCCTCTGTACGGTGCGCCAACGCCGCCACCTGATAAATCGTTCGACGCCGGCGCGGCCGCTCGGCACCATAGGACGCATGTTCCGGCACGCCTTCCTCCCGCTCCCGTCCGCAGTCGCGGACGAGCCGAAGGCTGCCGTCGACCTCCTCGCGGCCATCGCCGCAGCGGACTGCGCACCCGCAGGCGCCGCCATGGTGGCAGCAGCCACCGCCGTCGCAGCAGCAGCCGTCCCGGCCGCTGCAGCGGCAGACGGCGTCCGAAGCTGACCCTCTCCGGATTGTCCGGCGGACCCCGCAGGGGGAGGGTCGGCCGGGTCCAGGGGTCCCCACGGCGCCAAGTCGCCGTCCTCACCGCATTGTTGCGAGGAAGAACACCATGCCCAAGACGGCATACGTACGCACCAAGCCGCACCTGAACATCGGCACCATGGGCCACGTCGACCACGGCAAGACCACGCTGACCGCGGCCATCACCAAGGTCCTCAGCGACCGGGGGAGCGGCACCTTCGTCCCGTTCGACCGGATCGACCGGGCCCCGGAGGAGGCCGCCCGAGGGATCACCATCAACATCTCGCATGTCGAGTACGAGACCGGCACCCGGCACTACGCGCATGTCGACATGCCCGGCCACGCCGACTTCATCAAGAACATGGTGACCGGCGCGGCGCAGCTCGACGGCGCGATCCTCGTCGTCTCCGCGCTCGACGGGATCATGCCGCAGACCGCCGAGCATGTGCTGCTCGCCAAGCAGGTGGGCGTACGGCACATCGTCGTCGCCCTCAACAAGGCCGACGCCGGCGACCCGGAGCTCACCGACCTGGTGGAGCTGGAGGTGCGCGAGCTGCTGAGCGCGCACGGCTACGACGGGGAGCACGTACCCGTCGTACGGGTCTCGGGGCTGCGCGCCCTGGAGGGCGACCCGCGCTGGACGGCGGCGATCGACGCGCTGCTGGACGCCGTGGACACCTATGTCCCGATGCCCGAGCGGTATGTCGACGCACCGTTCCTGCTGCCGGTGGAGAACGTGCTGACCATCACCGGGCGCGGCACGGTCGTCACCGGGGCCGTCGAGCGCGGCACGGTGCGGGTCGGCGACCGGGTGGCCGTGCTCGGCGCGGAGACCGAGACGACGGTCACCGGGCTGGAGACGTTCGGCAAGCCCATGGAGTCCGCCGAGGCCGGGGACAATGTCGCGCTGCTGCTGCGCGGGCTCCACCGCGACCAGGTGCGCCGCGGGCATGTGGTCGCCGCGCCCGGCAGCGTCACTCCGCGGCGCCGCTTCACCGCCGAGGTGTATGTGCTCTCCACCGAGGAGGGCGGCCGCCGGACGCCGCTGTCCACCGGCTACCGCCCGCAGTTCTACATCCGCACCGCGGACGTGGTCGGCAACCTCGACCTCGGCGAGCGCGCCGTCGCCCGCCCGGGTGAGACGGTGACGGTGTCGGTCGAACTGGGCCGGGAGGTGCCGCTGGAGACAGGCCTCGGCTTCGCCATCCGCGAGGGCGGCCGGACCGTCGGCGCGGGCACGGTGCGCACCGTCGAGGAGTGAGGCACCGCGTGCCGTCCTAGGGCTGCGCCCCGTACCTTCCCAGGTGCGGGGCGCCGTCATGTGCTGTCCCGACGGCCGGTGGAGTGCGAGACTGCTCGCCCGGATCAATGGTTGGACGGATGGACAGGGTGGCCCGGCTGCGCCGCGTGGTGCGGGCCGGCAGCCAGGACACGGGAGGGACGTCTGATGGCGGGTACGGCACTGGTCCTGGGCGGCGGAGGGCTCACCGGAATCGGCTGGGAGGTCGGCATGCTCGCCGGTCTCGCGGACGCGGGCATCGACCTCGCCGACGCCGATGTCGTCGTCGGCACCTCCGCCGGATCGATCGTCGGCGCCCACCTGGCCGCGGAGCACCTCACCCCGGAGGCGATGTACGAGCACCAGCTCGCCGCGCCCGAGGGCCGGTCGGCCGCCCGGATGGGGCCGGCCGCACTGGCCCGGTTCGCGGCCATCGCGCTGCGCTCCCGGGACACCGTGTCGTTCGGCGTGCGGATGGGAAAGCTGGCGCTCGCGGCCCGTACCGTCCCCGAGGCGGAGCAGCGCGCGGTGATCGCCCGGACCCTGGACCTGACCGACTGGCCGACCCGCCGGCTGGTGATCACGGCGGTGGACGCGGCCACGGGTGAGCGCACCGCCTTCGACGACACCAGCGGTGTGCCGCTGCTCGACGCGGTGGGTGCGAGCTGCGCGGTCCCCGGCATCTATCCGCCGGTCAGCATCGATGGCACACGGTGGATCGACGGCGGGGTGCACTCCAGCGCCAATGCCGATCTGGCCGCCGGATACGGCCGGGTGGTGGTCGTCGCGCCGATGGCGGTCAGCGGCGGGCCGATCGCCGGACCGCGGTCGCAGGGTGCGCAGCTGGCGCGCGAGGGCGCCCGGGTGTGCGTGATCACTCCCGACCGTGCGGCGAGGTCGGCGTTCGGCCGTAACGTCCTGGACCCCGCCAAGCGCGCCGACGCGGCCCGCGCGGGGCGCCGGCAGGCGGCCGACCATGTCGCGGAGATCCGGCAGGTCTGGTCGGACTGACGACCGGACGTACGGGGCCAGGGCCCCAGACGTACGGGGCCAGGACCGGACGTACCGCGGCCGGGACGCCGTGCCCGCACCGGCACAATGGGACGGTGGACGAAGCACCTGAGCCGATACCCGTCACCCGGACCGTGGACTGCGGCACCGCCAAGCTGCTGCCGGACGTCGACCGGCCGCGCGCCTGGCTGCTCACGGTGGACGGCGCACCCCAGTCGTACGTCGACCTCGACGCGCCCACCCATCTCGAATTCGAGTATGTGCGCCGGCTCGCACACGTCCTGGACGAGGCGGCCGCCCCGGAGCGGCCGCTCGATGTGCTGCACCTGGGCGGTGGGGCGCTGACCCTGCCGCGCTATCTGGCCGCCACCCGTCCGCACTCCCGGCAGGACGTCATCGAAGCCGACCGCGGGCTGCTCGCGCTGGTGACGGAGGAGCTGCCGCTGCCCGGCGACTGCGGCATCGCGGTGCGTGCGATGGACGCCCGTACGGCGCTGGAGACGGCGCCGGAGGACAGCGCCGATGTCATCGTGGCGGATGTCTTCGGCGGCTCGCGGGTGCCGGCGCATCTCACCTCGGTCGAGTACGTACGAGCCGCCGCCCGGGTGCTGCGACCGGACGGCTGCTATGCGGCGAACCTCGCAGACAGCGCGCCCTTCGGCTTTCTGCGCGGCCAACTCGCCAACTTCGCCACGGTCTTCGAGCATCTCGCGCTGATCGCCGAGCCCTCGGTGCTGCGCGGCCGCCGTTTCGGCAACGCCGTGCTGCTCGCCTCGCGCGCCGAGCTCCCGATCGCCGCGCTGGCCCGGCGGGTGGCCGGTGATGTGTTCCCGGCCCGGGTCGAGCACGGTGCGTCGCTGCGGCGGCTGATCGCGGACGCGGTGCCCGTACGGGATGCCGAGGCGGTGGCGTCCCCGGTGCCGCCGGAAGGGGCGTTCAGCGTCGGCTGAGAGCTGCGGCGCGGGACGGATCGCTCATGCCGTCTCCGCGCCGTCGCGTGCGGGCGCATTCTCCCCGGCCACTGCCACTGCCACTGCCTCCGGCGTCGTACGCCGCGTCAGCCGCCGCACATCCGGCACGCACAGCACCGCCGCCGTCAGCAGCACGATCAGCGCCGAGCAGCACCACAGTGCGGTCGTCCGGCCGATGAGGTCCTGTACGGGGCCGGCCAGCGCGGTCGCCAACGGGACCATGCCGAGGGATTCGAGCCAGTCGTAGGACGAGACCCGGGAGAACTTCTCCTCGGGAATCTCCTGGTGCAGCGCCATCATCCACGTCACCGCGAAGACCTCGATCGCGATCCCGGTGCCGAACATGATCGCGGTGAGTCCGGCCGCCGGCAGCGGTACGGCGAGCGCGGCGGACGGGAGGGCGAGCGGAAAGACGCACAGTGAGCCGACGAGCAGGATGCGGCGCGGTCTGAACTTGGTCATCAGCAGGGCACCGCTCGCGGTGCCCGCGCCGAACGCACCCAGCGCCAGCCCCCAGGGGCCGGGCCCGCCCAGATGCTGCTCCGCGACCAGCGGTCCGTAGACCGCCTCGGCCGCCGACACCACCGCGTTGACGAGCGAGAACTGCACCACCACCGCCCACAGCCAGGGCCGGGAGGCGACCTCCCGCCAGCCGTCCCGCAGATCGCGCAGCATCCCGCCGCCGGGAGCACGCGCGGGCACCCCGCTGACGTCGAGGAATGCGCGCAGCGCCGCCGCGAGGGCGAAGGAGGCCGAGTCGATCGCCAGCACCCAGCCGGGGCCGACCGCGGCGACCAGTGCGCCGCCGAGCGCCGCGCCGCCGATGCTCGCGCCGTTCATGCCCATACGGAACACGGCGAAGGCGCGCCCCGCGTGATCGCCGGAGACGCTGGCCAGGACCATGCCCTCGGAGGCGGGCGCGAAGAACGCCTGCCCGGTGCCGCCGAGCGCGGCCAGCACCGCCATCTGCCACAGCCGCGGCTCTCCGGCCAGCACGAGCAGCGCGAACAGGCCCTGGGAGACGCAGTTGAGGGCGTTCGCGGCGACCATGACGCGATGCCGGGGGAGCCGGTCGGCGACCGCGCCGCCGATCAGCAGGAACAGGACGAGCGGGACCGTACGGGCGGCGGCGACCAGGCCGACGTCGGTGGCGTTGCCGCCGGCGGCGAGCACCGCGAAGGCGGTGGCGATCAGCGCGCCGGAGCTGCCGAGGTTCGCGATCACCGTGGCGCCGGTGAGCAGCAGATAGTTGCGCCCCGCCCAGCTCGGGAGGGCCAACCGGTACCGCGTCCGCCCGTCCCTGCCGCGTTGCTGTTGTCGCCACATGGGCGTCAACGATATGCGCGGCAGGGGGCCGTCGGCACGGCGTTATCGCCGGGCGGCCGCACGGGTCCCGACGCCCAGATCGAGGCCGGCTCTTCACACCTAAGCTACCGCTAGGTAACATGGTGCCATGTCCTCCGAGACCCTGCCGTCGATCGGCGAAATGATGGCGGCATCCGTGCCGATGGTCCGCACCCTGAACCTTGAGTTCACCGAGACCACCGCCGAGCGCGCCGTGGTCCGCATGCCCGACCAGTCCGACTTCCACAACCACGTCGGCGGACCGCACGCCGGCGCGATGTTCACCCTCGCCGAGTCCGCGAGCGGCGCGATCGTGATGACGGCCTTCGGTGACCAGCTCGGCCGCGCGGTGCCGCTGGCCGTGCGCGCCGAGATCGGCTACAAGAAGCTCGCCATGGGGCCGGTCACCGCCACCGCGGAGCTGGGCCGCCCGGTGGCCGAGGTGGTCGCCGAGCTCGACGCCGGCGGACGTCCGGAGTTCCCGGTGAACATCGCGATCACCCGCGAGGACGGCGCGGTGACCGGCGAGATGAGCATCGTGTGGACCCTGCGCCCCAATAAGTGAGCCGATCCGCGTAGCGATCTTCCCGGCCCGCCGTGCACCGCGCGGCGGGCCGTCCTCGTGCCGCGGCGCCCGATGTCGCTCGGCGCACGTGGTTTCGGCCCGCTGACGGTGCGATCGAGTACGCTTCCCGGGCGCGCTGCGGCGCGCCAGGGGATCGACCGGCGCCGAGTCATGGACGTCGGGCAACGGCCCACACGGGGGCCCTACACCAGCGGAGGAATCGGCGTTGCACATCCAGGAGTGGCTCGAGACCGTACCGGCCGTGAGCGTCTACCTCCTGGTGGGGGTGGTCATCGGACTGGAGAGCCTGGGCATTCCGCTGCCCGGCGAGATCGTCCTCGTCAGCTCGGCGATTCTCGCCGCGACACAGGATCACATCAACCCGTTCGTGCTCGGCGCCTGCGCCTCCGTGGGCGCGATCGTCGGTGACTCCATCGGGTATCTGATCGGACGCAAGGGCGGCCAGCCCCTGCTGCTGTGGGCCGGCCGGAAGTTCCCCAAGCACTTCGGTCCCGACCATGTCGCCATGGCCGAGGCGAAGTTCGACAAGTGGGGCATGTGGGCGGTCTTCTTCGGCCGCTTCGTCGCGCTGCTGCGCATCTTCGCCGGCCCGCTCGCCGGTGTACTGAAGATGGCGTACTGGAAGTTCCTGATCGCCAACGTCCTCGGCGGCATCATCTGGGCCGGCGGCACGACCGCGCTGATCTACTACGTGGGCATCGTCGCCGAGCCGTGGCTCAAGCGCTTCTCGTCGTACGGGCTGGTCGCCGCCGTGCTCTTCGGTGTCGGCTCGTTCATCGTCATGAAGCGCCGGGCGAAGAAGGCGGCCGCCGCGCGCGAGGCGGCGGAGGCCCCGGTCGCCGCGACGGTCGACTGACGCGCGCCCGGCGCTCCCGGCCATGACTGCCGGGCGGTTTCTGCACGCGGGGCGTCACACGTTCAAGAGGCTCAACTCAGTTGATTGTTTTGATCGGTTGAGGAGCGGTGCACATCAGGGCATCGACCAGATGTCGGGTCCGCCGTCACGCCATTCGAAGACGCCGGTGTCGTCCCAGACGAACTTCGCGGTGCAGAAACCGGCCCGGCGCAGGATCGCGGCCACGTCACCAGGGCGCAGCGCTCGTCCCAGATCCTGTCCGTAGAGCGTCACACGGCGACCGCCTGTGGAAGGCGGATGCACGATCACGGGGGCACGCTTCATACCCTCCAGCATGCGACCGGCCGGTCGCTCCCGCATCCCGAACGGGGTCGGTGCGTCACACAGCGTGGCCACCGGCCCGGCGGGACACCGGAGCCCTCTCGGGCCTCAGGACCTGGCCCGCAGCCGTGAGAAGAAGGGCCGCGCCGCCGGTCCGGAGCCGCCGCGCTGCCACCACCGGCCCCCCTCGTCGGGCCGCGACGCCCCCGCCCCGCCGCGCACCTCACGCCGCAGAGCGGCCAGCATGTTGCGGACCCCCGCGATGAACAGCGGGTCGCCGATGAGCTTCTTGGCCACCAGCGCCTTACGGCAGGCCCGCAGCGCCGCCGCCGGGTCGCCGTGGGCCCGTTCGATCAGGGCCTGCGCGTACAGGATCGTCGAGTACAGCCAGAAATCGCCGTCGGAGTGCCGGCTCTCCCAGGCGCGGCGGGCCGCCGCCTTCGCCCGCTCCGCGTCGAGCGCCGGCAGGGCGATGGCGAGCAGCGCCCAGCTGTGGGCGGGCCCCGGGCCGTACCACGGATCCCTGGAGCGGTGCCGGGCCGCCTCCTCCAGACACACCACGGCCGCCGCGGTGTCCTCGCGGTACAGCGCCAGCACGCCGTGCACATGCGCGATACGGGCCAGCCCATCGGAGTCCGCATGCATCACGGCCGCCGACCACGCCTCGTCGAGCAGCGCCTCCGCGGTGGCGAGCGCATGTTCCTGCGCCGCCAGATAGCCGGCCAGCCACAGCGCACGGGCCCGCAGCGCGGTGTCGTCCCGGGAGAGCAGCAGCAGCCGGTCCAGATGCGCCCGCCCCTCGCGGCGGAAGCCGCAGGCCGCCCAGTGGAACCACAGCGAGACCGCGATCTCCAGCGCGCTGAGCGCATCCTCCGCGTCCTGCGGGGGGCGGGTCAGCGCCGCGTCCAGGTTGTGCAGCTCGTCCTCCACCAGACGGACCGCGACCTGCTGGTTGGGGCCCTGCCAGGCGATCTGCGCCTCGGCCGCGAGCGCCGCGCAGGCCTGCCGGAACCGGCGCAGCGCCGCCAGCTCCTCGCCCGCCTCGCGCAGCTGGGTCCGGCCGAAGTCGCGGGCGGCGCGGGGGAGTCGGTAGCGCGGCGGCAGCGCGGCCCCGCTGTCCTGGTGGGCGCCGCCGGCCTCCCGTACGCGTTCGACGACCGAGGCCGTACGGAGCCGTTCCAGCGCGCCGTCGACCGCGGCTGCAGGAACGTCACTGCTGGTGCAGACGCAGCCGGCGAGCCAGGGGTCGAAATCTCCGGGGAGTACCGAGAGTCTCGCCCAGACCCGCCGGTCGGTGGGCGAGCAGAGGGCGTAGCCCGCGGCGTGAGCGGCGTAGAGCGAGGTGTGCCGCACGGTCGCCGCCGGCCCCGAGTACAGGAGCGGACCGTCCGCGCCCACCTGCGCCGCGAGCTGCGGCAGCGACATCCGGTCCAGCTGCTGTGCGGCCAGCGCGATCGCCAGCGGGGAGCCCTCCAGCGCCTGGCACACCGCGACCAGGAGCTCCGGCGCGGCGGGCCCGGTCCGCGCGGCCAGCAGCTCGACGGCCGGTCCGGCGATCCCCTCGCCCAGCGTCACCGGGAGCGGCGCGATCTCGACGACCTGCTCCTCGGGCAGGCCCAGGGCGCGGCGCGCGGTCACCACGACCCGCAGCGCCGGTTCCGCCCGCAGCAGCCGCCGGACCAGCTGTACACACTCGTCGAGCAGCGGGTCGCAGTCGTCCAGCAGCACGGTCGCGCGGTATTGCCGGCAGTGCGCGGCGAGCGCCGCGAGGGCCGTACCGCCCGCCGGGGAAACGGCCGTTGGGGCATCCGCCCGGTCCGTCCGGCCGCGCGCCGGCCTGCTGACGCAGGGATGTGCCGTACGCCGGGCGAGCGCCTCGGCGGCGTCCCGGCGGGCGGTGTCCGGCAGCCCCGCCGCCCGGAGCAGCGCCTCGGTCAGCCCGCCCTCGGCCAGACCGTCCCAGCAGCCGACCCGGATGACCGTGCGGTCGTGCCGGGCGCAGTGCTCCTCCAGCACGGCACGGGCCAGGACGCTCTTGCCCACTCCGGCGGCTCCGGTGAGCGTCACCAGCGGAGCGTTGCCCAGCAGACCGGATACGTGCTCGTGCTCAACGGCCCGTCCCACAACGGCGGGCAGTGGCCAGTGATCGGCCCACGCGGTCATCGGTCATCCCCAACCACGGCACAGCGCCGCGCCCTTCCGAACTGGGAACCAACCATGCCAGAACCGACCGTCCGGTAAACAGGCAGCAGCCGTATCTAACGAGGGAAACGCGGTCGGTGCATTTGACGTGACGGTCCACGTCCTTGAGCGCACGGAAGAGCGGACCCGCAGGTCACCAGGGCCGGGGTGGGCGTCGAGAGCGCTCCGGCCGATCTTAAGGTGGTGTCTTTCGACCGGTCTCGCGGTGGCAGCGTGGTTGCCCGCGGCCGGCCCAAGGATCCAAGGAGAACGTCCCGATGAAGTGCCTGCGCGTCGGTGCTGCGGTGAGTGTGGTGGCTCTGGGGCTGCTGGCCGGTTGCGGCAGCGGCGGGGACGTCGTCGACGCATCGAGCGTGCCACGGCTGCGGGCCCACGCCGCGGACGCGATCAACGGCAAGCCCCGGGTGGTGCCGCCCCGTGGCCCGCGCTCCGTCTTCACCCCGTTCCGTACGACGGGGGATGACGGCACACAGGTCGTGACGACGAAGTGGCACGGCCGCAAGTCCGGTTTCACCGGCGACATATGGGCCTGGGTGCCCCCGCAGTACCACCAGCCGCAGTACGCCAAGAGCGGTTTCCCGGTGCTGATCGCGCTGCCCGGTGCCTATGGCTATCCGTTCAACTACTGGGCCGGGGCACCGTTCGCGCTGGAGGAGCGGATCGCGGAGTGGTCGAAGCAGGGCAAGACGCTGCCGTTCATCGTGGTGATGCCGGTGCTCAATCCCGCCAAGAAGTACTACGACGGCAGCGACATCCCGGGGCAGCCGAAGATGGGCACCTGGCTGACCGAGGATGTGCCGGACTTCGCGCGGGCCAACTTCCGTACGTACGGCAGCCGTGACGGCTGGGCGTTCATGGGGTCCTCGTCCGGTGGCTTCGCCGCGCTGAAGGCCGTGCTCAAGCAGCCGGGGAAATTCAAGGCGGCCATCGTCAACGGCCCTGACACGGTGCCGGATTCGCCGATGTGGCAGGGGTATCCGGCCGAGATGCGCGCCAACGACCCACGCCATCTGGCCCGGCAGCTGGCCGCGCGGGGCGGCCCGGAGGTCTATCTGGCCTTCGAGCTGGGCAGCAAGGAGGATGCGGTGCCCGATGTGAAGCGCTTCATCAGCGAGTACACCGGCGGGCCGATCCACTCCACGCTCTTCGAAATACCGGATGGTGTGCACAGCGGGCACACCTACATCCAGCGCATGGCCGACTCGCTGCACTGGATCAGCGAGCAGATGCAGGGCCCCTTGCCGTCCGTTTGACGCCTCGTCGCCTGGGTGGCCGCACGGTAGGGGGTCTCGTGTTGCCGACGCCGGGCGACCCGTAAGAATTGTCCCTGATCCGGCCGGTGGGCACGGCCGGGGAATCATGAGTGCACGCTGGAAGGAGAGCCGTGCGGTATCTGCGAGCTGTCGGCCTGGTGCTGGTCGGTACGGCTCTGCTGGCGGGGAGCCTCACGGCAGGCAACCAGTGGCTGACGGACCGGGACGCGACGAGTGAGGTCGACGGTACGACCGACTCCGTCCCGCGCGCCGAAGTTGCCCGCTCGATCTCGGGCCATCTGTCGCTTCCGGTGATCCTCCGGGGGCCGCGGTCCGTCGACTGTACGAGGGATCTGCGCGCGGTCAAGGGCGCATGGGTCCATTGCACGGCGCACTACCTGCGCGGGACCGACCGGGGAATGACCGTACGCGTCGTCCGGGTCCGCGGCGGCCAGATCACATATGTGCACGACGCCCCGCACCGCTGACCTTCGCTGACCGATTCTTGCCCGTTGCGTTCGCGACGGTGCAGGAGGACAGGGTGTCAGCGGACCGTCAGGAAGTGGGCCTCCCGGTTGCCCCGCGGCCCGGCATCGGCGCCCAATGGCCCCAAAGGGAGCCTTTGTTGAATCTCCTTCAGATGCCGTAACGGTTAGATCGCCGTTGGACGGCGGGCGTTGCTGTGATGCTAAGATCATCGCACTTGCCAACGGGGTAGTCACCTGCTATGGCAAGAAAGAAATTCCGCGCATTGGCCATATGAAAACCGCCACCCCGGGGAGAACTATGCCATTAGCCGGGCCTTCGATGGCTTTCTGGCAGGCGATTGCGCGCGGCCGTTCACGTATGTCTGGGACCGCGAGTGTTTCTGCGCGTCGCAGCCAGGCATACGACACCTGGTGGCTCCGTCGTCCGAAGAGAGTCCTATGACGCAATACTTCCAGGATCCAGCGCTGTGGGGATTGATCGCTGGTACCCCTGTCGCCGCGACCGCGATTATTCGCGGCAGAAAGAAGATCGCGGAGCTACGAAAAGAAAAGGTTGAGCTCAAGCAGCACTACGCCAATCTTGAGAACCACTACACGGAAGCCGTCGAGGAGGCCAAGGACCGCGCGGAAGAGGCGACCAAGACCACTCTGAAGGCCGCCATGCGGACCTTGCAGGGTCTTGCGAGCGAGCAGCAGCTGGCGATTTCCAAGCTGCAAGAGGCATACGGCGAGCACAAGATTCTGCAGGACCTGCTCGACATCGACCACATGAATTCGCAGTTTGCGCGGCGCGCCCAGTCCATCGCCGTGCTCTGCGACGGCTGGCTCGGCCGGCGCCGGAACAACGCGTCGCTCTACGACGTGGTCCGCAGCGCGAAGGGCCGTATTCGCCACTTCACGCGCGTCGAGATCCGGTCGCAGAGTCATTTCGCCATCGTGAGCCGCGCCGTCGAACCCGTGGCGCTGGTGCTCGCCGAACTGCTGGACAACGCCACCAGCTATTCGGCGCCGGAAACGATGATCGAGATCAACATCCGGCCGGTGCCCAAGGGCGTATGTATCGTCGTCGACGACGCCGGTGTCGGCATGAACGAGGAAGAGAAGGCGCGAGCCGCCCAGCTGCTGTCGAGTGAGAATTCGGCCAGCGTCTCCAGCCTCGGTAATCCGCCGCAGTTCGGATTCACCGTCATGGGTGTGCTGGCCGCCCGTTACGGCTTCAGCGTCTCGGTGGATTCCACCTCTCCGTACGGCGGCGTGCGCGCGGTCGTCCTGCTGCCCGAGGATCTACTCACGTCCCTGCATGAGCCGGAGGAGAGTCCTGCCGTGGCCGCGTCCACCCCGTTGCCGCCCGAGAACCCTCCTGGTCACCAGGCATCCGGCGCCTCGGCGCCCGTATATCAGGCAGCCCCCCGGCCGCCCGTTCCCCCACCACCAGCTCCCGTCCCCCAGGCTCACGACACGACGGCCGGCGGTCTGCCGAAGCGCCGTCGCCGCGGTGCGATATCCATCGTGCCGACCGAGTCCGAGAGCACGGAAACCCCGGCCCGCGACAGCGCAAGGGCCGCTTCCGTCATGGGGGCATTCCAGCGCGGCACACAATCCGGCCGTCGTTCCACCAATGCAAGCAGTGAAGGGCATGAGGTTCAGTGAACTACGATCTGTCGTGGATGCTTGACAGCGCGCTGGAATTGCCCGAAGCGCAGCATGCCATTCTCGTATCCGCCGACGGCCTGCTCATGGCCCGCTCGAAGGACGTCGGCCGGGACCATGCCGACACCGTCGCCGCCGCAATGAGCGGAATGCAGTCGCTGAGCCGTACGGTCGCCGACTTCTGCACCGGCGGAGTGCCCACCAACCGGCCGCAATGGCGTCAGACGCTGGTGGAGTTCGACCATGGCTGGGTCTTTCTCATATCGGCCGGCGAAGGCGCGTATCTCGCGGTTTCGGCATCACCCGACGTTGACATGGCGGAGATCACGTTCCGTATGCAGCAGCTCGTCGGGCAGCTTGGCAAGGCACTGACCAGTCCGCCTCGTGAGAGGGCTGATATTCAGCCATGACAACCGATGACGAGCACGAGCCGGAGCTGACGCACGAAGCAGCGGAATTAGTACGGCCGTATGTCATCACCAACGGCCGGGATCTTCTTGACGACGACCGCTTCTCGCTGATCACCCTGGTCACGGTAGCCGCGGAACCGCCCCGGACAATGCCTCTCGATCCGGAGAAGCTCCGTCTGCTGGAGCTGTGTTCGGGAGGCTTTCTCTCGATCGCCGAGATAGCCGGACACACCCGATTGCCGGTGGGTGTCGTCAAAATTCTGGTGTCCGATCTGACGCAGGAGGGCTATCTCTATTCTCGCGCGCCCATACCTAGCGCTCAGCTTGTCGACCGGCAAATCCTTGAGGAGGTGTTGAATGGGCTCCAGGCTCGCTTTGGATGACGGCGTTTACCTGCGCAATTCAGTGCAGACCGCGGCGAAGATCCTTGTGGTCGGACACTTCGCCGTGGGCAAGACCACGTTCATCGGAACCATGTCGGAGATTCCACCGCTGCGTACCGAAGAGGTAATGACCCAGGCGGGCCAGGGAATTGACGACCCGAAAGGTGCGCCCGGCAAGACCACGACAACGGTCGCCATGGATTTCGGCCGGCTCACGCTCAGCGAGAAGCTGGTCCTGTATCTGTTCGGAACGCCTGGCCAGCAGCGCTTCGTTCAGGTCTGGGAAGACATGACGCGCGGGGCGCTCGGGGCACTGGTCCTGGTCGATCCCGAGCGTCTGGAAGAGTCCTTCCCTGTCATGGACCTGGTGGAACACTACGGAATCCCGTACGCCATCGCCGTGAACCGCTTCGACGGGACCCCCGCGCACTCGCTCGACGAGATCCGTGAGGCGCTGGACCTGCTTCCCGAGACGCCTGTTGTCAGCTGTGACGCACGGGATCAGCGTTCCTCGGCGGATTCACTGATCGCGCTCGTCCGTTATCTACAGTCCCGCCTCAACTAGGAGTTCAGGCATGCAATCTCACTCGGAATTCCAGACTCCGCCGCCCGGCTGCCCCGCGCACGCCGGTGGCCCAAGAGCACCCCTGTACGGGCCCGAATTCGCCGCCGCTCCGGACACTTTCTATGAGCACTTGCGGCAGAACGGCCCCAGTGCGCCCGTCGAGCTGGCTCCCGGGGTGGAGGCCGAACTCGTCACGGACTACGCCGCGGCGCTCCATGTCCTGCAGAACCCGGACACCTTCGCACGGGATTCGCGCCGTTGGCGCGCCCTGAACGAGGGCCGGGTCCCGCTGGACAGCCCCGTACTGCCGATGATGATGTACCGGCCGAACTGCATGTTCTCCGACGGCGCCGATCATCTGCGGCTGCGGCAGGCGGTGACGGACAGTCTGGCCCGTCTGGACATGCACCGGGTGAGCCGGCACGTCGACCGTGTCGCCGCATACCTCATCGACCAGTTCCGTGTCCGGGGCAAGGCCGATCTGATAGCCGACTTCTCGCAGGTCCTGCCGCTGCTGGTCTTCAACGATCTCTTCGGGTGCCCGGCGGATCTCGGGGACCGGCTGATCGTGGCCATCTCCAGCCTGTTCGACGGTATCGACGTGGAGCGGGCCAACGAGGCCATGGCCGGGGCGCTGTTCGAGCTGGTCGCGCTGAAGCGGACCACCCCGGGCGAGGACATCACCTCGTGGCTGATGCAGCATCAGGCGCAGCTGTCCGACGAGGAGATGGTCCACCAGCTGGCCCTTCTCATAGGCGCCGGCACCGAGCCCGTGCAGAACATCATCGCCAGCGCGCTGCGCCTGCTGCTGTCCGACGAGCAGTACCCCGGGGGCCAGCACGGCGGTGTTCTGGTCGAGGACGCCATCAACGAGGTGCTGTGGAACAGCCCGCCGATCGCCAACTACGGCACGCACTATCCCGTGCATGACGTGGACCTCGCCGGGACCAAACTGGCGGCCGGCGAGCCGGTGCTCATCAGCTTCGCGGCGGCCAACGCGGACCCGAGTCTGTCCGCGAGCCGGCAGACGTTCAGCAAGCGGGCCCACCTTGCCTGGGGTGCGGGTCCGCACGCCTGCCCGGCCAAGGATCCCGCCCAGCTGATCGCCATCAGGGCCATCGAGAAGCTCCTCAACATGCTGCCCGACATCGAGTTGGGCGTGCCGGCGGAGACCCTGACCTGGCGGCCCGGCCCGTTCCACCGGGCGCTCATCGCGCTGCCTGCCCGCTTCACGCCGGTACGGGAGGAGAAGGGCGGCTCCAGGTCTTTCCAGGCGGGTGGGCCCACCGCCGGAAATGCACCGGCCCCTCAGGGCAAGTCACAGAAGGGCAGCTGGTGGAGCGGATTCCTAAGCTGGTGGAAGGTGTGACGTTTGCAACAGTGTAAACGTTCTATGTCCGCATGAACGTTCAAGCGCAGGGGTATGCAGGGCTGGCAATTATCGTGTGAGCTTCTGGAAGAAGGAGTCGCCGTGGAGTCCGCCCTGGCCACCGCACCCGTTGACCGGCGTACTGTGGTTTCACTTTTCTCTCGTCTGCGCACGGCCGGTGGACAGTCGAATCCATTGCCGTTGTACGCAAAGCTCAGGGCAATGGGGGAAATTGTTCAAGCTCCGTGGGGCGGGCACCTGGCAACCTCCTACACCGTGTGTCACCAGGTGTTGAGGAGCAGATCCTGGCGGGTGCCCGATACCGACTGGCGGACTCGCCAGGATGATGCGGGGCGTTGGAGTGCGGCTGCCTCGCGTCAGATGGGCGATACCCTGCCCATGCTCAACTCGCCGTATCACACCCAGGTGCGGCGGTCGCTGGGAAATATGTTCGACCGAAAGTCTCTGGGCATAATGAAGTCTTCGGTCGAGCGGACGACGGAGCGGCTGTTTGACCGGCTCGCAGAAGAACTGCGGGACGGTCCAGCCGATTTTGTCGCGCTGGTCACCGACGAATTGCCGGTGATTACCATCGGCGAATGGCTGGGAATCCCCCCTGCGGATTACCCGCTTCTGCGGTCGCTTACCCACGACCAGGTTTTCACCCAGGAATTGTTTCCGTCGCCGAGTCAGCTCGCACTTTCCGACGCCGCGACGCATCGTCTGCGGCAGTACTTCACCGGGCTGGTGCAAGAACGCCGGAGGTCGCCCGGGGACGACCCGGTGTCGAGCTGGCTCCGGACCTGGGACGCACTCGAATCGGACCGGCACGCCGCGGACGAAGCCGTCTACGCCCTCGCGCTCTTCATGGTCCTGGCGGCGCTGGAGACGACCTCGCATCTGCTCTCCGGCATGGTGCGGCTGCTCCTGGAGCACCCCCAGCAACTGGAGTGGCTGCGGGTGCATCCCGAGTACATACCGGGTGCGATCGACGAGGTGTTGCGCTACGACGCCCCGATACACATGATCAGCCGGGTGGCCCCCGAGGACACCGAACTCGCCGGGGTGACCGTGCGCCGGCACGAGATGGTGCAGCTGATGGTCGGTGCCGCCCATCACGACCCGGACCAGTACGCCGAGCCCGGCCTCTTCGACATTCGCCGCAAGGCACCCCACCTGAGCTTCGGTGGGGGAATGCACTACTGCCTCGGCAACGCACTGGCCCGCCTGGAAGCAACGTGCCTGCTCACCTCGTTGCTCAAGCGCCTGCCGAGCCTGCGTATCAGCTCCGCTCCCGTCTGGGCGCCGCGGGTGGCCTTCCGCCGTCTCATGGCGCTTCAGGTAGTGCATGCCTGATGCGCCGCACCCCTCAGAAGCGTGGAACAACGAACAAGGAAGACCATGATGCACGACTTCAAGACCCTTCTCGTGACACACGAAGGGCCGGTCCTCAAGGTGCAGTTGAACAGCCCGGAGACAGGTAACGCGATATCCGGGCTGATCCTCGACGAACTCCTCGCCGTCCTCGGCGCCCTGGACGATGAGTCCGGCGCCCGGGTGCTGGTCCTGTCCGGCGCGGGGGACGACTTCTGCCTGGGTGGAGACCGCAAGGAGTTCCCGGCACTACTGGCCGAGGACCCCAGCGGAGTGGCTCTGCGCGGTCTCGGCAACAAGGCGCGCCGGGTGTGCGACGCCCTCGCGACCACCGACGCGGTCACCGTTGCGCGGCTGCACGGTGGGGTGGTCGGGGCCGGTGTGGGACTCGCGGTGTTCTGCGATCTGCGGGTCGGGGCCGACAACTGCCGCTTCCGGCTGCCGGAACTCGGTCTCGGGGTGCCTCCCGCCTGGGGAGGCATCATGCCGCGGCTGCTGAACGAGGCAGGAGCGGCCAAGGTCCGTGAGCTGATACTGACCGCCGATAACTTCGACGCCGCGCAGGCGCAGGAGCTGTCCATCCTCCACAAGGTCGTACCGGAGGAAGAGCTGGACAACGCGGTCGCACGGTGGACCAAGCCGCTGGTCCGCAGGTCCCCCTCGGCTCTGCGGACCGCCAAGCTGATGATGAACGCGTACGCCAACGCCAACCGCCTCGCGGATGCGTCCCTCTTCGACGCGGAGCTGCTGACGTCCGCGCTGACCGTCGCCGAACTCTCCCGGCGCCGCTGAGGTCCCTGGCCGTGGTGCGGTCCCGATACGGGCCGCACCCGGCGCGTCGTGGCCGGAGCGGCCCGGCGGTGGAGTCGCGCCGGCGGTGCGGTCGGCTCAGCCCTCCGCGTCCGTCACCGCTTCCCGGTGCCGCGCCGCCAGTTCCAGGTACATCGCCGCATTGAGCTTGATGGTCTCGCGCTCCTCGTCGGTCAGCTCCCGCTTGACCTTTGCCGGGACCCCGGCGACCAGCGAGCCGGGCGGTACCCGCATGCCCTGGGGGACCAGCGCCTGCGCGGCGACCAGCGAGCCCGCGCCGATGTGCGCCCCGTTCAACACCGTGGCGCCCATGCCGATCAGTACATCGTCCTCGACGGTGCAGCCGTGCAGGACCGCGTTGTGCCCGACGGAGACCCGGTCGCCGACGGTCACCGGGAAGCCGGGATCGACGTGCACGGTGCAGTTGTCCTGGATGTTGCTGTCGGTGCCGAGCACGATCGGGCCGCAGTCGGCGCGCAGCACCGCGTGGTACCAGACGCTGGCGCCCGCGGCCATGGTGACCTCGCCGAGCACGACGGACGTCGGGGCGGTGAATGCCTTCTGATCGACCCTCGGCTCCTTGCCGCCCACCGGTGAAATCAACGCCCGTCCTGCCATCTCTGGATCTCCTCGCCACTTCTGTGCCGCGCCAACAGCACCGTAGACGACGGGCGCACCGGCGGGCGGGGGCGGACGCCGGTGGGGCGAAGATCACAGCCCGGCGCGCGGCCGGTCGCCCGGCGGGCTGAGTACCGTGTGCGGGTGCCGACAAACCAGAACGTGTTCTCATCCCTCGCGGCCTGGCGGCGCCGGGCCGTGTCGCGGGCCGTCCATCGCGGTGCGCGCTGGGTGCGAGAGACCGCGGCCGTCACGGCCGATCGCCCGGGCCCGTACCGCTTCCGCCGGATCGGCACCGGCACCCGGCTCGCCTTCCCGCAGGGCACGGTCTTCGGCGACCCGTGGATCGAGATCGGCGACCACTGCATCATCGCGCAGGACGTGACGCTGACGGCGGGGATGATGCCGGACCTCGATCTCGGCCCGGAGCCGATCCTCACGCTGGGGAACGGTGTGGTGCTGGGCCGCGGCAGCCATGTGATCGCGGATGTCCGGCTGACGATCGGCGACGACTGCTTCTTTGGTCCCGGGGTCTACCTCACCACCACCAACCACAGTTACGACGACCCCGATGTGCCGGTCGGAAAGCAGTGGCCGCGCACCGCCCCGGTCGCCATCGGCGCCGGCAGCTGGATCGGTACGGGTGCGGTCATCCTGCCCGGCGCGCGGCTGGGCAGGAATGTGGTGGTCGCGGCCGGCGCCGTCGTCCGCGGTGAGGTCCCCGATCATGCGGTGGTCGCCGGCGCGCCCGCCAAGGTCGTCCGTAGCTGGGACCCGCAGGAGGGCTGGCAGCCGCCGCTGCGTACGCCGGCGCCGGTGCCGATCCCCGAGGGCGTCACCCCGGAGCAACTGGTCGCGCTGGGGGAGTGGCGGGCCGAGGAGTCCGTGCAGGCCGGGGAGGCGTACGAAGCGTCCTGAGGCGCCGTCAGGCCGGCCCGTGTCGGGCCCGCCCGCATCAGCCGCCGGAGGCGAGCAGGACCGTGCCGACCAGCGCGAGCGAGGCGCCCGCCGTCTGGATCGCCCGCATCCGCTCCTTGAGGACGCCGAGCGCGGCGAGCGAGGTGACCACGGGGTAGAGCGAGGCGAGCACCGCCGCCATGGTGACTGGGCCGTGCTGGGCGGCGATGGCGTAGGTGCCGTTGGCGGCGACATCGGCGATACCGACGAAGCCGAGCGCGGGCAGCGAACCCCGGAGGGCCGCGAGACCGCCCTCGGGCAGCGCCGGGGTGCCGCGCCGCACCGAGGCGTACAGGGCGGCGCCGCCGACGGCGACATTGCACACTCGCTGCACGAACAGCGCGAGGAAGAGCCCGGTCACCGTCGTGGACGCCTCGGAGATCAGCGCCATCACCGCGCCGAAGCCGAGCGCGGGCAGCGAACCCCGGAGGGCCGCGAGACCGCCCTCGGGCAGCGCCGGGGTGCCGCGCCGCACCGAGGCGTACAGGGCGGCGCCGCCGACGGCGACATTGCACACTCGCTGCACGAACAGCGCGAGGAAGAGCCCGGTCACCGTCGTGGACGCCTCGGAGATCAGCGCCATCACCGCGCCGAAGCCGAGCGCCGAGATCAGCGTCAGCACGATCGTCTGGCGGGCGACGGAGGCGCCGCTGATCCGCGGACCGCCGGCCAGCAGTACGCCGATCACGGCCACCACCATGCCGGTGGCCTGCAACAGCCCCGGCCGTTCGCCCGCCACGAACCCGACGCCGAGCGGTACCAGGACGGTGCCGAGCGAGGCGAGCGGGGAGACCACGCCCATCGGGCCGAGCGCCAGGGCGCGGTAGAAGCAGAGCATCGCGGCGGGCCCCACGACACCCGCCCCGACCGCGAACCACAGCTGCGGTCCGGCCTCCCGCCAGCCGCCGGTGGCCAGCACAATGGCGCCCAGCACGACAGTGGCCAGCATCTGCGAGACGACCACCACGGTCAGCGCCTGCAGTCGTCGGGTGAGCAGTCCGCCGCCGAAGTCGGCGAGCCCCCACAGAAGGCTGGTGGCCAGGGCGAAGACCGCTGTCATGGTGAAACCTCGCAGTACAGTGAACCGGACGCTGAAGTACACCACACCGTAGTGCAGGAAACTGAACTGCGGAATCGAATATATTGACCTCCGACTTGGACGGACCGTGACGGACCTCGACCAGCTCACGCAGTCGCTCGCCCGCAACCTCAAACACTGGCGCGCCGAGCGCGGCTACACCCTCGATGCGCTGGCGGCCCGGGCCGGGGTCAGCCGCGGCATGATCATCCAGATCGAGCAGGCTCGTACGAACCCGAGCGTGGGGACCACGGTCAAGATCGCCGACGCGCTCGGCGTCAGCATCACCACGCTCCTGGACTACGAGCAGGGCCCGCAGGTACGCATCGTGGCGCCGGACGAGGCCGTCCGGCTGTGGTCCACCGAGGCCGGCAGCTTCACCACGCTCCTGGTCGGCGCCGAGGCGCCAGGGCCGTACGAACTGTGGGACTGGCGGCTGATGCCCGGCGACAACAGCACCTCCGATCCGCATCCGCCCGGCACCGTCGAGCTGATCCATGTGCGGTCCGGCACGCTGACGCTCATCGTGGACGGCGAGGAATACACTGTGCCCGCCGGCGCCTCGGCGACATTCGAGGCCAAGGTCGCGCACGGCTACCGCAACGACGGTACGGAACCGGTCGAGATGACCATGTCGGTGAGCATCCCGCTCGCCCGCTGAGACGGCCCGGCGCCGGGAGAGCGCGACTGTTAACTTGTCGCGTATGCCCGTGCCGATGGATGCTTTTGACGATGTCCGGCCCGCCGTCGAGTGCCTGGACCTGCTGGTCGAGCCGGTGGCCACCGCGATCCGCGCCTGGAGCGGATCGGTAGCGCCCGAAGAGCTGCGCTACGTCGATACGGACCCGGCCATCGCGGACACCGCGCTCCTCGTCGAGACCTATGGCCCCTGGCTGCTGGAGCAGTCGGCGAACTGTGTGGTGGTGGCCGGCAAGCGCGGTGGCGAGACCACCCTGGCCGCCTGCGTCGTCCTCTCGCACACCCGGGTCGACGTCAACGGCGTGGTGCGTCGTCAACTGGGCGCCCGCAAGGCGTCGTTCGCGCCGATGGACAGGGCGGTCGGCGAGAGCGGCATGGAATACGGCGGGATCACCCCGATCGGTCTGCCCGCCGGCTGGCCGCTGCTCGTGGACGCCGCTGTCGCCGATACCCCGTACGCCCTGATCGGCAGCGGCGGCCGCCGCGGCAAGCTCATCGTGCCCGGCAAGGCGCTGGCCGAACTGCCCGGCGCCACGGTCCTGGACGGGCTGGGCATCGCCTAGCGATCGCCGACCGGCAACCGGCCCGCCAACCGACCCAGCGATCGCCCGGGGCCCAGGCCTACGGGACGGAGCCTCGGTCGTGGCGCGCCATCGCCTCCGCATCCTGCTCCCAACTCCCGCGGCGATCACGCCCGTTCATCGCCAGGAACATCGGACGACGCAGCCGGACGAGCTCGGCGGCATCCTCGGGAACAGCGGCCCGTGTCACGATCACGCACGGACGCCAACGCACCCGGCGCTCAGCCCAAACGCGGTATCTCGATCGCCGGACAACGGTCCATCACCATGTCCAGACCGGAATCGCGCACCCGGTCCCAGGCCGCCTCGTCGACCACTCCGAGCTGGAACCACACGGCCCTCGCCCCGAGTGACACCGCCTCATCGGCGATCCCGCCCGCCAGCTCGCTGTTGACGAAGACATCGACCACATCGACCGGGAAGGGGATCGCGTCGAGCGAGGGGTATCCCGGCTCGCCGTGCACCGTCTCGGCCTTCGGATGCACCGGCACGATGCGCTTGCCGTAGCGCTGGAGCACATCCGCGACGCCGTGCGCCGCGCGCTGCTCGTTGTTGGACAGGCCCACGACGGCCCAGGTGTCGCCGAGCTCGGTGAGGATCCTGCGGATCGTGCTGGGGTCGCCGTACACGCACTGCCTCCTGGGATGGAACGGTCCTGTGCTGATCAACGGCCGCCACCACCCGGAGATTCCCGCCTCGGGAAGGAAAACCGATGCCTGCGGAGCAACCCACCGCACGCAGACAACGGCAGACGCCCCGCCCGAAGGGGAAGACGGGCGGGGCGGGTCTCTGTGCCGGCGGCTCAGTTCGCGGCGCGGGCCACTCCGCTGCCGGCCAGCCCGGCCCCGACGACCGTGCTGCCTGTGGCGGCCCGGGCCGGCTTGCCGATCGCCCGGCCGCCGCTGCCCACCGGCT
>NZ_QUAC01000041.1 GCF_003389455.1 Streptomyces inhibens
CATTCACGGAGAGTTTGATCCTGGCTCAGGACGAACGCTGGCGGCGTGCTTAACACATGCAAGTCGAACGATGAAGCCTTTCGGGGTGGATTAGTGGCGAACGGGTGAGTAACACGTGGGCAATCTGCCCTTCACTCTGGGACAAGCCCTGGAAACGGGGTCTAATACCGGATATGACACACGACCGCATGGTCTGTGTGTGGAAAGCTCCGGCGGTGAAGGATGAGCCCGCGGCCTATCAGCTTGTTGGTGGGGTGATGGCCTACCAAGGCGACGACGGGTAGCCGGCCTGAGAGGGCGACCGGCCACACTGGGACTGAGACACGGCCCAGACTCCTACGGGAGGCAGCAGTGGGGAATATTGCACAATGGGCGAAAGCCTGATGCAGCGACGCCGCGTGAGGGATGACGGCCTTCGGGTTGTAAACCTCTTTCAGCAGGGAAGAAGCGAGAGTGACGGTACCTGCAGAAGAAGCGCCGGCTAACTACGTGCCAGCAGCCGCGGTAATACGTAGGGCGCAAGCGTTGTCCGGAATTATTGGGCGTAAAGAGCTCGTAGGCGGCTTGTCACGTCGGATGTGAAAGCCCGGGGCTTAACCCCGGGTCTGCATTCGATACGGGCAGGCTAGAGTGTGGTAGGGGAGATCGGAATTCCTGGTGTAGCGGTGAAATGCGCAGATATCAGGAGGAACACCGGTGGCGAAGGCGGATCTCTGGGCCATTACTGACGCTGAGGAGCGAAAGCGTGGGGAGCGAACAGGATTAGATACCCTGGTAGTCCACGCCGTAAACGTTGGGAACTAGGTGTTGGCGACATTCCACGTCGTCGGTGCCGCAGCTAACGCATTAAGTTCCCCGCCTGGGGAGTACGGCCGCAAGGCTAAAACTCAAAGGAATTGACGGGGGCCCGCACAAGCAGCGGAGCATGTGGCTTAATTCGACGCAACGCGAAGAACCTTACCAAGGCTTGACATACGCCGGAAAACCCTGGAGACAGGGTCCCCCTTGTGGTCGGTGTACAGGTGGTGCATGGCTGTCGTCAGCTCGTGTCGTGAGATGTTGGGTTAAGTCCCGCAACGAGCGCAACCCTTGTTCTGTGTTGCCAGCATGCCCTTCGGGGTGATGGGGACTCACAGGAGACTGCCGGGGTCAACTCGGAGGAAGGTGGGGACGACGTCAAGTCATCATGCCCCTTATGTCTTGGGCTGCACACGTGCTACAATGGCCGGTACAATGAGCTGCGATACCGCGAGGTGGAGCGAATCTCAAAAAGCCGGTCTCAGTTCGGATTGGGGTCTGCAACTCGACCCCATGAAGTCGGAGTTGCTAGTAATCGCAGATCAGCATTGCTGCGGTGAATACGTTCCCGGGCCTTGTACACACCGCCCGTCACGTCACGAAAGTCGGTAACACCCGAAGCCGGTGGCCCAACCCCTTGTGGGAGGGAATCGTCGAAGGTGGGACTGGCGATTGGGACGAAGTCGTAACAAGGTAGCCGTACCGGAAGGTGCGGCTGGATCACCTCCTTTCTAAGGAGCACTTCTTACCAACTTCGGTTGGTCAGAGGCCAGTACATCAGCGAATGTCTGATGCTGGTTGCTCATGGGTGGAACGTTGACTATTCGGCNATCTAGGCAGCCGTAAGGTTGTCCAGAGCCATAACGCAGGCGAATGTTCTGCGGTGGTTAGCTCATGGGTGGAACGTTGACTATTCGGCGCACTTGGTTGGTTGTCACTAGTACTGCTTCGGCGTGGAACGTGGGGATTGATGGNCTTGGACGTTAGTACTGCTTCGGCGTGGAACGCATCTGGGGGTTGAGTGGGTCGGGCACGCTGTTGGGTATCTGAGGGTACGGACTTTCGAGTCTGAACCTTCGCGATGCCGGCCCCGNGGGATCGTTAGTACTGCTTCGGCGTGGAAAGCGGATCACCAGTCAGGAGTGTCGGGCACGCTGTTGGGTATCTGAGGGTACGGACTTTCGAGTCTGAACCTTCGCGATGCCGGCCCCGGTGAAAATCTGCTTCGNGCCTTCGGGTTGGGGTGGTGGGTGGCTGGTCGTTGCTTGAGAACTGCACAGTGGACGCGAGCATCTGTGGCCAAGTTTTTAAGGGCGCACGGTGGATGCCTTGNGGTGGGTTGTGACGGGTGGCTGGTCGTTGCTTGAGAACTGCACAGTGGACGCGAGCATCTGTGGCCAAGTTTTTAAGGGCGCACGGTGGATGCCTTGGCACCAGGAACCGATGAAGGACGTGGGAGGCCACGATAGGCCCCGGGGAGCTGTCAACCAAGCTTTGATCCGGGGGTGTCCGAATGGGGAAACCCGGCAGTCGTCATGGGCTGTCACCCGCTGCTGAACACATAGGCAGTGTGGAGGGAACGCGGGGAAGTGAAACATCTCAGTACCCGCAGGAAGAGAAAACAACCGTGATTCCGGGAGTAGTGGCGAGCGAAACCGGATGAGGCTAAACCGTATTGGTGTGATACCCGGCAGGGGTTGCCAGTGCGGGGTCGTGGGAGTTCTCTTTCATCGTCTGCCGGCGATGAGACGAGTCAGAAACCGTTGATGTAGGCGAAGGACATGCGAAAGGTCCGGCGTAGAGGGTAAGACCCCCGTAGCTGAAACATTGACGGCTCGTTTGAGAACCACCCAAGTAGCACGGGGCCCGAGAAATCCCGTGTGAATCTGGCGGGACCACCCGTTAAGCCTAAATATTCCCTGGTGACCGATAGCGGATAGTACCGTGAGGGAATGGTGAAAAGTACCGCGGGAGCGGAGTGAAATAGTACCTGAAACCGTGTGCCTACAAGCCGTGGGAGCGTCGCTGTATGTGCTTGCACATGCAGTCGTGACTGCGTGCCTTTTGAAGAATGAGCCTGCGAGTTTGCGGTATGTTGCGAGGTTAACCCGTGTGGGGAAGCCGTAGCGANGCATCGAGTTTACTCGGTGCGTCGTGACTGCGTGCCTTTTGAAGAATGAGCCTGCGAGTTTGCGGTATGTTGCGAGGTTAACCCGTGTGGGGAAGCCGTAGCGAAAGCGAGTCCGAATAGGGCGTTGAGTAGCGTGCCCAAGACCCGAAGCGGAGTGATCTAGCCATGGGCAGGTTGAAGCGGAGGTAAGACTTCGTGGAGGACCGAACCCACCAGGGTTGAAAACCTGGGGGATGACCTGTGGTTAGGGGTGAAAGGCCAATCAAACTCCGTGATAGCTGGTTCTCCCCGAAATGCATTTAGGTGCAGCGTCGTGTGTTTCTTGCCGGAGGTAGAGCACTGGATAGGCGATGGGCCCTACCGGGTTACTGACCTTAGCCAAACTCCGAATGCCGGTAAGTGAGAGCGCGGCAGTGAGACTGTGGGGGATAAGCTCCATGGTCGAGAGGGAAACAGCCCAGAGCATCGACTAAGGCCCCTAAGCGTGTGCTAAGTGGGAAAGGATGTGGAGTCGCAGAGACAACCAGGAGGTTGGCTTAGAAGCAGCCACCCTTGAAAGAGTGCGTAATAGCTCACTGGTCAAGTGATTCCGCGCCGACAATGTAGCGGGGCTCAAGCACACCGCCGAAGTCGTGTCATTGCAACATGAGGACTAACGTCCGTTGTGATGGGTAGGGGAGCGTCGTGTGCCGGGTGAAGCAGCCGTGGAAACGAGTTGTGGACGGTTCACGAGTGAGAATGCAGGCATGAGTAGCGATACACACGTGGGAAACGTGTGCGCCGATTGACTAAGGGTTCCTGGGTCAAGCTGATCTGCCCAGGGTAAGTCGGGACCTAAGGCGAGGCCGACAGGCGTAGTCGATGGACAACCGGTTGATATTCCGGTACCCGCTTTGAAACGCCCAATATCGAATCAGACGATGCTAAGCCCGTGAAGCCGGCCTGGAGTCTTCGGACAAAGGGACGTGGTGGAGCCGGTGACCCGGATCTGTAGTAGGTAAGCGATGGGGTGACGCAGGAAGGTAGTCCAGCCCGGGCGGTGGTTGTCCCGGGGTAAGGGTGTAGNGATATTCCGGTACCCGCTTTGAAACGCCCAATATCGAATCCATTAATGCTAAGGCCGTGAAGCCGCCCTGGAGCCTTCGGGCAAAGGGGAGTGGTGGAGCCGCTGATCCAAGGTGGTAGTAGGTAAGCGATGGGGTGACGCAGGAAGGTAGTCCAGCCCGGGCGGTGGTTGTCCCGGGGTAAGGGTGTAGGGCGCTGTCNCCCGAGAGATAGGCAAATCCGTCTCTCGTTAAGGGTGAGACCTGATGCCGAGCCGATTGTGGTGAAGTGGATGATCCTATGCTGTCGAGAAAAGCCTCTAGCGAGTTTCATGGCGGCCCNCTAGGCAAATCCGGACAGCTTGAAGCCTGAGACCTGATGCCGAGCCGATTGTGGTGAAGTGGATGATCCTATGCTGTCGAGAAAAGCCTCTAGCGAGTTTCATGGCGGCCCGTACCCTAAACCGACTCAGGTGGTCAGGTAGANCGTACCCTAAACCGACTCAGGTGGTCAGGTAGAGAATACCGAGGCGTTCGGGTGAACTATGGTTAAGGAACTCGGCAAAATGCCCCCGTAACTTCGGGAGAAGGGGGGCCATTTCCGGTGATGGAATTTACTTCCTGAGCTGGGGGTGGCCGCAGAGACCAGCGAGAAGCGACTGTTTACTAAAAACACAGGTCCGTGCGAAGCCGTAAGGCGATGTATACGGACTGACGCCTGCCCGGTGCTGGAACGTTAAGGGGACCGGTTAGTCAATCTTCGGGTTGGCGAAGCTGAGAACTTAAGCGCCAGTAAACGGCGGTGGTAACTATAACCATCCTAAGGTAGCGAAATTCCTTGTCGGGTAAGTTCCGACCTGCACGAATGGCGTAACGACTTCTCGACTGTCTCAACCATAGGCCCGGTGAAATTGCATTACGAGTAAAGATGCTCGTTTCGCGCAGCAGGACGGAAAGACCCCGGGACCTTTACTATAGCTTGATATTGGTGTTCGGTTCGGCTTGTGTAGGATAGGTGGGAGACTGTGAACTCTGGACGCCAGTTCAGGGGGAGTCATTGTTGAAATACCACTCTGGTCGTGCTGGATGTCTAACCTGGGTCCGTGATCCGGATCAGGGACAGTGTCTGGTGGGTAGTTTAACTGGGGCGGTTGCCTCCTAAAGAGTAACGGAGGCGCCCAAAGGTTCCCTCAGCCTGGTTGGCAATCAGGTGTTGAGTGTAAGTGCACAAGGGAGCTTGACTGTGAGACTGACGGGTCGAGCAGGTACGAAAGTAGGGACTAGTGATCCGGCGGTGGCTTGTGGAAGCGCCGTCGCTCAACGGATAAAAGGTACCCCGGGGATAACAGGCTGATCTTCCCCAAGAGTCCATATCGACGGGATGGTTTGGCACCTCGATGTCGGCTCGTCGCATCCTGGGGCTGGAGTCGGTCCCAAGGGTTGGGCTGTTCGCCCATTAAAGCGGTACGCGAGCTGGGTTTAGAACGTCGTGAGACAGTTCGGTCCCTATCCGCTGTGCGCGTAGGAGTCTTGAGAAGGGCTGTCCCTAGTACGAGAGGACCGGGACGGACGAACCTCTGGTGTGCCAGTTGTCCTGCCAAGGGCATGGCTGGTTGGCTACGTTCGGAAAGGATAACCGCTGAAAGCATCTAAGCGGGAAGCCTGCTTCGAGATGAGGACTCCCACCCCCTTTGAGGGGTTAAGGCTCCCAGTAGACGACTGGGTTGATAGGCCAGATATGGAAGCGCCGTAAGGTGTGGAGTTGACTGGTACTAATAGGCCGAGGGCTTGTCCTCAGTTGCTCGCGTCCACTGTGT
>NZ_QUAC01000029.1 GCF_003389455.1 Streptomyces inhibens
CGACCCCGCCCTCCGCGGCCCCGAGCGCGGCGCCGCACACCGCGGCCGCCCCGTCGGCCCGGAGGGCGCATGTCGACAGCGCCGGCAGCACCGGCGGCACCAGCAGCACCGGCAGCCATGACAACACCGGCACCGCCGCCGCAGCGCCGAAGTCGAACGCACCCGCTTCCGGCGGGAACTCGGACGCAAGCACCTCGCCCGCGAACACTGCGCCGACAGCACCGGCGGCCGATCCGACATCGCCGTCGCATGTCTGTCTGCTGGGAGTTGTGTGCCTCTGACGGGTCGGGCCCGTCCGCAGCGGCCGGGTCAGGGGAATACCTGACCCGGCCGGCTGCTTGGTGATCACGAGCGGATCAGGAGCGGATCAGGAGCATCCCACCGCTCCACTCGTGACCACGGCAGCGAAAGGCAGCAATGAGCGAGTCGACCCCGGCCCCCGCACCGACCGTCCGCTACCTCGGAGGACCCACCGCGGTCCTGGACCTCGCAGGGGTACGGCTGTTGACCGACCCCACCTTCGACCCGCCCGGCGACTACCCGATCGGCGAGCGGAAGCTGGTGAAGACCGACGGCCCGGCGCTCGGTCCGGCGGCGCTCGGCCCGGTCGACGTGGTGCTGCTCTCCCACGACCAGCACCCGGACAATCTCGACCGCAGCGGCCGGGCCTACCTCGCGGAGGTGCCCCTGGTGCTGTCCACCGCCTCCGCGCACCAGCGGCTCGGCGGGAACGTACGGACCCTGGCGGACGGGGAGGAGATCGACCTGCCGCGCCCGGACGGCGGAACGCTGCGGATCACCGGTGTGCCCGCCCAGCACGGTCCGGACGGCTGTGAGCATCTGGTCGGCGAGGTCACCGGATTCCTGCTGTCCGGTGACGGCCTGCCCACGGTCTACGTCAGCGGCGACAACGCCTCGTTGGACGTGGTCCGCACGATCGCCCGGCGGTTCGGGGCGATCGACGTGGCGCTGCTGTTCGCCGGCGGCGCGCAGACCCCCCTGGTCGGCGACGCCTACCTCACGCTGCCCAGCGATCAGGCGGCCCAGGCGGCGCAGATCCTGGACGCCCGGAAGGTCGTACCGCTGCACTTCGAGCACTGGGGACACTTCACCCAGGGCGCCGACACGCTGGTCGAGGCGTTCGAGCGGGCGGGGCTCGCCTCCCGGTTGCACCTCCTGCGGCAGGGTGAGCAGACCGTGCTGTGACCCGCACGGTCCGCTCAGGTGGTTGGCGCCCCGGTCAGGGCAGCGGCCGTCCCGGTCGTGCGGAACAGCTTTCGCACCAGGTGTGACGTCACCCCCGTCACACGGAACGCGCTGCCCTGTTCCGTGGCCCTGCGGCGGGCCCACAGCAGGACGTTCAGTCCCGAGCAGTCGCAGAACGGCACGGAGGTGAAGTCGACCTCGATCCGGCCGGCGCCGTGTGACAGCGCGGTCTCCAGGGCCCGTCGCAGCTGCGGCGCGGTGACGACATCGACCTCTCCCGCCACGCGCACGGTGGTCCGGCCGTCGTCCCGGCTGATGACGGCCCGGAGTTCCTCGGTCTCCGTCATCGGCATGTCCTTCGTTACGACGGTCGGTGACATCAGTGCCTTCGGTGGCTGGGTCTCCCTTGTAACACGTCATCCAGACGATGACAACGGCAATGTCGCCGAAAGGATGACAGTGCGCTCAGGCCTGCTGGGTGGGGGCGGTATTGATGAGGATCTGTCCCGCTTGAGCGACGTTGTCGGCCCGTACGGCCTCGGCCATCGCGGCGCGTGCCACGTCGGGTGCCGTCTGAGGAGGGACCACCAGCAGGGCGAAGTAGTCCTGGTCGCCGCGGGTGATGAGGATCGTGTCGTCACCGACCGGGAAGGAGTCGACGTGCACGATCCGGTCGTCGATGGTGAGCCGGGTGGGGAGCTCGTCCCAGGCGCTCTCGTCCAGGCCGACGCGCGTGATGGGGCCGAGATGTTCGCTCAGCGCGGTGATCAGGCAGGGCAGCTCGGCGCCGATGTCGCGGGAGCGCGGCCACCATGCGCCGTCCAGGAGCCCCTCGCGCGTGTGCGTCGTCTGCAGCCTCAGGCAGGCCGTCCCGGGTTGCACGGACTCGTAGATCGCGTCCGGCAGGAGCTGGGGAGGGTGCGGGGTGTCGGAGTCGGCCATGATGTGCGCCCGTCCGGGAGTGGGTGCATGGGCTCCCCGCCGGCGAGGTCAAGGTGGCCGCCGCGAGCGGAGGGTCCTCGGTAACCTCACCGTACTCCGCGTTCCAACAGCCGCGTCCGCTGCTCCGGCCGATGGCCCGCGCGCCGGGAAATGCCTGGTTGGACACGGTGCAGCACGTTCGGCGAACTACGTCCCGGAGTAGAGTGAAACGACGGCCCGGCTGATGCCCGCCGCAGCCGTTCCGGGCAGCCTCCGCACCGCCGCCATGGCCATGGCCGACGAGAGCAGGCGGGCCGGCAGCGGCGTCACCCAGATCCGGCAGCGGCCTCACCCAGATGACGAGGACGGTATGAAACCTGCGGAACCCGTGCCCTCGGCGGGGCGTGCCGAGGTGCGGATCGTCGCCGCGTCCCCCGAGACGGCCCGCCAGGTCGCGGAAGTTCTCCGGCGCTGCTTCGCATCCACCGAACAACGCAGCTACCCCGCCGGCCGCGACGGCGCAACCCGGCTCCACTTCACCGTGGACACCACGCAAACCGCCGAGCCCGCACGCTCCTGGCTGGCGTCCAGCCAGCCGGCGGACGGCGGCCGGGCACACGCCGACGAGGTCTGACGCAACGGGCCGCCACCAGGCGTGTCCGTGGCAGGGCACCGGCACCGGCCGCGTAGGAGAGGCGGCAGCCATGGCAACACTGCACGAGCGGAAGACCTACCGCGAGAAGGTCATGCAGGCGCTGTACGAGGCCATCGAAGGGAACCGCCTGCTGGGCCTCACCGGGGCGAAACTGCACGACGATCTCGGTGTACCGGGAGAGGACCTGGCCGCCGCCTGCACGTACTTGGCGGGCGAGGGCCTGATCACGGTCGACTGGGGACCGGGAAACACACCCTCGATGGTCACGCTGACGCATCAGGGCATCCGGTACATGGAGGCCGAGGAGGAGGGACAGGGCTGACGCGGTGCCTCACGCGGTCGCCTGTCTGCCGAGGGGCGGGGAGGCCCTCGCGGTGTCTGCTCAGGAGCCGGCCGACCGGTCCGAGCCGGCGCCGGAGCGCCGCAGTTCTTCGTTGAGCCGCTGGGCCTCTTCGAGCTGGTCTTCGAGGATGACGATGCGGCAGGCGGCATCGATCGGGGTGCCCTGGTCGACGAGTTCACGGGCGCGGGCCGCGATGCGCAGCTGGTAGCGGGAGTAGCGGCGGTGGCCGCCTTCGGAACGCAGCGGAACGATGAGACGGGCGTCGCCGACGGCCCGCAGGAAGGCGGGCGTGGTGCCGATCATCTCCGCGGCGCGGCCCATGGTGTAGGCGGGGTAGTCGTCATCATCGAACTTGTCGGTGGCGTGCTCTTGGTTCTTTGCAGGCATTGCACCTCTTTGTAGGACGCATCGAGGGGCCCTGGTGCTTCCGACACCAGGGCCCCGAGGGGTTTCAACACCATCTACCGGTGCCGTGCACCGGCCTTCGGTTTCCGCATGCCTGCCCGCGGGGGCGGGGATGCGGGGATCGCTGCTGCGTGACCAACGGACCACCTTCCCATCCTGGTCCTGTGGCTCCCGAGCGGACCGGGGTCCGTGCTCGGGCGATCCTGATGGCGCCTCGTCCTCCTTCTGTTCTCTTGCCGGAACTGCCTCTTGCGTTGGTGCGGTGGTGCGTGGCGGCCCTTGAACCGCCCGCTCGCGGCAGTGCCGCGGCCGCACCTCACGGGCATCGTTGACTACAAGAGGAACTTTACTCGCATGAGTGCCGGATGTCTGTAGCGGCCGATGCAGATTACCTCTGCTGGGGTACGGGCGGGCCAGGTGCGGCCGATGGCGGCCGGGATCGGCCGTCACAGAAAATTCGGCCGCCCGGGAACGCGTCAGCGGGCCGGAGTCAGGCCGCAAGTGGCCGGGCGCGAAAAGCGATATCGGCCATATCGTTCCGTGCGCGAATCCATAAACCTCCGCCCGCGCTTTGCCGGTTTCTGTGTCGGCGACGGGAAATATTCGCGGTCGGGTCGCGGTCGGACGTCGTACCTGCGTGGGCGCGGGCCAGGCCGGTTGACCTCGTACGGGAGGGCGCCGGTGGTGAATATCTGATGCCGCAACTACAGAAATTACTGGTGTGCCGGTAGGGATTTTTTGTGCCCCAAAAATACTGTGACGACATTGTTGTGCGCGGCCCGGGCCGCCGTGCTACTGTCGTTCTCAGTTGCAGTTGTGGTTCCCAGACTTCAAGTGCTTTCGCCGTCGTATACAGCGGGAGTGCTTTTGTATTTTCCGGCATATTTCCGGACGGGGCATCATCGCGGCGACGCGGGGTCCGCACAGTGCGGGCCTCGGGCACTGCCCCGAAGGAGATATGACATGGCTACTGGCACCGTGAAGTGGTTCAACGCGGAAAAGGGTTTCGGCTTCATCGAGCAGGAGGGTGGCGGCGCTGACGTCTTCGCCCACTACTCGAACATCGCCGCCCAGGGCTTCCGCGAGCTGCAGGAGGGCCAGAAGGTGAGCTTCGACGTCACGCAGGGCCAGAAGGGCCCGCAGGCCGAGAACATCGTTCCCGCCTGAAGCTGACGCGTACAACGAAAGCTGGGGCCCGCACCTTGGGTGCGGGCCCCAGCTTCGTTGCTTTCCCGAGCAACTCCGTGTGTGCCGTGACGGCCGCACGAGCGGCGTGGGGCCGCCCCTGCGGCTGCCCGCCCGCCATCTGCCGCGGCAGGACATCGGTCCGCCCGCCTGATCCGGCATCCTGCGCGTCCGCCCCGGCGACGCCTGCCGATCCCTTTTCGACGCGAGGGGCCCGTTCACTCCGCCCCCGCTTCGTTTCGTCTCTTACTTCGGTCCGTTGTTGCGATTCTTCTGTGTGCGGCCCTTGCCGCCGGAGTCTCCTCGACGTGCCGCATCGAGGAAGGTTCTGTATGAACCACACAGCTCGCAGCAACAGCCGCTCCTCCCGCTCCCGCTCCGGCGGCGCTTCCGGCTCCGGCTCCGGCTCCGGCCGCGGCGGCTACCGCTCGCAGGCGCCGGGCCGCTCCGGCGGCGGGGGACGTCGTCCCGTCGCGTTGCAGGGAGAGTTCGCCCTGCCCGTCACGCACACCCCCGCCCTGCCCCCGGCCGAGAGCTTCGCCCAACTGGACATGCCGTCCGCGCTGTTGGCGTCGCTGACCGCCGAAGGGGTGTCGGTGCCGTTCCCGATCCAGGCCGCCACGCTGCCGAATTCGCTGGCGGGCCGGGACGTCCTGGGCCGCGGGCGCACCGGTTCGGGCAAGACGCTCGCCTTCGGTCTCGCCCTGCTGGCCCGTACGGCCGGACAGCGTGCCGAGCCCTGCCGGCCGCTCGCCCTGATCCTGGTTCCCACCCGGGAGCTCGCCCAGCAGGTCACCGACGCGCTCACCCCCTACGCCCGGTCGCTGAAACTGCGGCTGACCACGGTCGTCGGCGGTATGTCGATCGGCCGCCAGTCCAGCGCACTGCGCGGCGGCACCGAAGTCGTCGTCGCGACCCCCGGCCGGCTCAAGGACCTGATCGACCGCGGTGACTGCCGTCTGAACCAGGTCGCCATCACCGTGCTGGACGAGGCCGACCAGATGGCTGACATGGGCTTCATGCCCCAGGTCACCGCGCTGCTCGACCAGGTACGTCCCGAGGGGCAGCGGATGCTCTTCTCGGCCACCTTGGACCGCAATGTCGACCGTCTGGTCCGGCGCTATCTGACCGACCCGGTGGTCCACTCCGTCGACCCCTCGGCCGGCGCCGTCACCACGATGGAACACCACCTGCTGCACGTCCACGACGCCGACAAGCACGCCACCACGACCGAGATCGCCGCCCGCGACGGCCGCGTGATCATGTTCCTGGACACCAAGCACGCCGTGGACAAGCTCACCAAGCATCTGCTCGGCAGCGGGGTGCGCGCGGCGGCGCTGCACGGCGGCAAGTCCCAGCCCCAGCGCACCCGCACCCTGGCGCAGTTCAAGACCGGTCATGTGACGGTGCTGGTGGCCACCAACGTCGCGGCCCGCGGGATCCACGTCGACAACCTCGACCTCGTCGTGAACGTCGACCCGCCGACCGACCACAAGGACTATCTGCACCGCGGCGGCCGTACCGCCCGCGCCGGCGAGTCCGGCAGCGTGGTGACGCTCGTCCTGCCCAACCAGCGCCGCACCATGAACCGCCTGATGGCCGACGCCGGTATCACCCCGCAGAGCACCCAGGTCCGCTCCGGTGAGGCCGAACTCAGCCGGATCACCGGTGCCCAGGCGCCCTCCGGTGTCCCGGTCACCATCGCCGCGCCGGTCGTCGAGCGCGCCAAGCGCAGCAGCGCCTCGTCACGCGGCCGGCGCAGCCGCCCCGCCCAGGCGCGACGCTCCGCAGGATCGTCCCGGACGGCCACGGACCCGCGCCGGTCCTCCCGCGGCAAGGCCGCGTGATCCCCTGCCGCTCTCGTCCGCGACGAGGACGGGTACGCCCTGGGAATCCTCGCCGTCTCCCGCTGACCGACCGCTGACCGGACATCGCATCCGGTCCTCTCCGACCCCCTTGAGGCACTATGCGCTGCGTTATCGCCCGCTTTCCGTTCGACCTGATCAAATCCGAGGTGGAGGAGGCGATGGCGAACATCGATCCCGAACCCGTCACGGGCGACTCCGTGCTCATCAACCACCGCTCCTACCCGGTCAAGCAGGTCGGTGAGATCATCACCCGCCAGGACCGCCGTGACTTCACCGCCGGCGAAGTGACCCGAGCGCTGAGCCGCCTCGGCTTCACCTGCCGCTCCGTCCCCGCGTTCACGCCCGCCCCGGCCCTCAGCCCGCTGGAAGCGGCATCGGCCATGCTCGGAACCCCGGACGCGGCCGACCTGGACCGCCTCAGCTGAACGCGACGGCCGGGCTCGCTCAGCCGGCCAGTCGCTCCACCGCGGTCAGGACGCGGCCGGCGCCGTCCTCGGCGTCGATCAACGCCGCGAGCTGACGGGCGCGTTGACGGTAGCGGGGCTCGTCCACGGCCTTCCGTATCGCTGCCGCGAGGTCTTCCGCGGACAGCCGCCGGAACGGCACCCTGCCCGGGCTGACCCCGAGTGCGGTGAGACGCGACGCCCAGAACGACTGGTCCAGCATCACCGGCACAGGGACCGCCGGCACCCCCGCGCGCAGACCGGCCGCCGTGGTCCCGGCACCCGCGTGATGGACCACGGCCGACATCTGCGGAAACAGCCGGGCGTGCGGGACCTCCCCCACCGTCAGCACATCGTTCCCCTCGACCGACAGACCGGCCCGCCCCGTCTGGACGACCCCGCGCACCCCGGCGAGCCGCAGGGCCCGTGTCACCAGCAGCCCGAGCCGCTCCGGGTCGCCGGGCGCCATGCTGCCGAAGCCCACGTACACCGGTGGCGGGCCGGCTTGCAGGAATTCCGCCAGCCGGGGCTCCGGCGTCCGGTCCGCGGCCTTTGACGGCCACCAGTAGCCCGCCACCTCCAGTCCCGGCCGCCAGTCGGCGGGCCGGGGAACCACCGCGGGGCTGAAACCGTGGTGGACGGGCCAGGTCGCCCGCCGCCGCTCCAGGGCATCCGGCGTCACGCCCAGCCGGCGCTGCAGATGGCGCACTCCAGGCGCATAGGCCCGGGCCAGTAATGCCTGGGCGCCGTGTCCTGCGATCCGGTTGCCGTACGGTCCGAGCGACGGCAGGCCGACGATGACCGGCGGGAACTCCCGGGTGGGGGCGAGGGGCTGCAAGAAGACGCCGACGCAGGGCAGTTGCAGACCCTCCGCCGCCACGAGCCCCAGCGGGGCCAAGCTGCCGGACAGCAGAAGGATCTCTGCGCCCGACGCACAGGCGTCGGTCACCGCGTCGGCCATGTCCGGCGCCAACTCCCGTGCCAGCCGCATCTGTTCGACCTTGGTGAGGTCGCCGCCACGGCCGCTCTCCCCCGGCCCGCGCCCCGTTCCCGATGCGGCGTACCGGTCGAGCGGAAGGGGGCGAAAGCCCAGGCCGCTGCGGCGGACCAGCTCGGCCGAGCGGGCGCTTGCCGCCATCTCCACCGTGTGCCCGGCCTGACGCAGACGGACCCCGAGACCGGTGTAGGGGGCGACGTCCCCGTGCGAACCTGCGGTGGCGATGAGTACGTGCATGGCCGGCGGTGTCCTTCCTGTTGTGCGGTGGCCGGGATCGTGGCGGCTTCAGGGCCGCCGCCCTCTTGTCAGTCCCGTCGTGCGACCACCCGGTAGGCGTTGGACAGACGCGTGCGCCGGGTAACGGGTGCCAGCAGGACGTCGAGTGCGAAGAGGGCGAGCAGCGCGGGTGCGGCGGCCGGCAGGCACAGCGTGCGGATGCCGCGGCCGAGCGGGCCCGGTCGCTCGGGCAGCCAGGGCAGGTTCTCCCCCGGCAGCACGGAATGGAGCATGTTCACGGCCGCGGACGTCAGATCGGTCGGGATATGGGGCTCTTGCCGGTCGGTGGCCACGACGGTGAATCCCTGCTCGGCCAGTTCGCCGCAGAGGTTGTCCAGCGGGATCAGATGCAGATGCTGGGGCTGGAGCCAGGGGCCCCACCATCGGCCGAACAGCCGGGCGGCGGCGGACTGGGGGTCGGGGACCTCGATCAGGAGGAGGCCGCCGGGCCGTAGCGTCGTGTACGCGGTGGTCAGTTCCAGCCGTGGCGACAGGGTGTGTTCCAGGTAGTGGTGCATGCTCACCACGTCGTACCGGCAGTCCAGTTGACCGGCCAGGCCGGTGAAGGAGCCCCGGTAGGCGCGGGCGATACGGCCCTTGCGCGCGGCGATCTCGACGCCTTCGCCCTGGTCGAGCCCGTGGAATTCGGTCCCCGGGTGGATTCTTCGGGCTTCGGCGCAGAAGTGGCCGTGGCCGGTGCCCACGTCCAGCCAGAGCAAGGGGCGGCTGAACGGGAGCAGTGCCCGGGCGCGGGCCCGGTAGAGCTTGGCCGCGAGGGGCGAGGCGGCCAACCGTGCCATCGTCGCCTCGCCCAGGCCGTCGTAGCAGTCGCGGTAGTAGAAGGTCAGTCCGTCCGCGCTCAGCCGGGGGTTCTGGAAGACGTGCCCGCAGTTGCGGCACTCGTCGAGGACGAAGTTCCCCGGTTTGCGCTGGGCGTGGTTGGCAGTGCGCAGGCGCCGGCGCAGATGGGCGGAGGTGCACCAGGGGCAGGTGGTGCGCGGTCGCTCGAAGAACCGTTCCAGCCCCTGCGCCAGTTCGTCCTCGTAGCGGGGCCTGAGGGCGGCGATCTGCTTGCTTCGCGTACTCATCGCAGGGAGCCTCGTTCCGCTGTAGCCCTGGTGGGCCGGCACGTGGGCGCCGCGGGAGCACGGTGCGCGGAGATGCGACGCTGACAGGGCCGCTCCACTCCCACGTACAGCAGCCACGAGCCCAGCATTGCCAGGGGAAGCGCGACCAGCACCACCTCGAAACCGCTCCAGCCACGCCCCGTCAGCCACACGAACATCGGCCCCATCACCAGCAGATGGACGAGGTACATGGCGTAGGACATCTCGCCCAGGTACACCAGGGGTGGTGTGCGCAGCAGCGATGCTCTGCCGCGCACGTCCAGCTGCGCGGTCGCGTGCACGAGCACGACGAGCGGGACCACGGTCGCGGCCGCGTACATGAAGCTGCGCGGCAGGTACGTACTGTTCACCACGATCGTGCTGATGACTCCCAGCGCGGCGGGGAGCACGCCGATCCGCGGGAGCCGGATCCCCGACATGGAGATACGGGCCACCAGCATGCCGAGGACGAACTCGGGCAGCCGGGTGACCGGCAGCATGTACAAGAACCAGTACTCGCGAAAGAACGTTCCGCCGGGGTTGACGACGAGCTCACAGACCACCGGCCACGCCCAGACAAGGGCGACGGCCACTCCCGCGCCGACCAGGAGCCCACGCCGCGACAACCGCTCGACCCATGGCCGGAGTACGGGGAAGAGAAGGTAGAAGAACATGTCGGCGGCCAGGGTCCAGGAGACCGGGTTGCCCGCGGAGACGAAGCGGTGGCTGGGAACCCAGGTGTTCACCAGGAAAAGGCTGGAGAGGTGGGCCGCCATTCCGGAACAGCTCGTGGCGGCCGCCGCACCGGCGCACGCGAGCGCCGCCACGACCACGCACCAGGTGAGTATGTGATTGGGAAGAATCTTGGCCGCACGCCGCCGCCAGAACGCGCGTGCGGTGTCGGTCGGGCGGGCGGAACGGGTCAGCACATAGCCGCTCATGATGAAGAAGAGCGATACCGCACTCCCGCCCACCCATACTTCGGGTCCGAGGGTCCGGGCGAGGTGAGGGTCGATCAACAGCATGCAGTGCGTGTAGATGACTGCGCCCGCGGCGGCGAAACGCAGACCGGTCAGAGACGGTAGCCGCAGGGGCACGGGGCGCGTGCCGTCCTTCACCGGTGGTTCCGCTTCCATGCGGCCGGCGAGGAGTCGGCCCGCCAAGGCGGTGGGCAGGCACGACAGCCTGGGGAGATGACGCATGAGAGATCTCCTGCGAGAGAGCGCCCAGGTCGATGACCACCACTCACATACGCAGGGGCGCACGGGTGGGTCACCCGGGATCGGATGGCATGACTGATCCTGGCCCGTGCAGGGGAATGGGCGGCCCGTCGCGCGGATGCCACGATTCACCCACCGCTGCCCGCCCCGGCATAGGGGGGCGACCCGATTTCACCCGGACGGACCAGTGGTCATCTCACCGGTGCGGGCCCTTGGGAGGATCGGCCGGGAGCAGCCCCGCCTCGTGCGCGAGAACGGCGGCCTGGACGCGGTTGTCCAGGCCGAGGCGGGTGAGGATGCGGTTGACCCGGCTCTTCACATTGGCCTGGGTCAGCCCGAGGTCGTCGGCGATCTGGAGGTTGGACCGTCCCCGTGCGACCAGCACGAGGACCTGTAGTTCGCGTGCGGTGAGCGCGTCGGTGATCCGGTCGCGGCCGGCTTGCGGGCGGGGCGTGCCGGGAACGAGCCCGGCGGGCAGTGCGGTGAAGGCGCCGATGAGCCGGTGGGTGACGCTCGGGGCGAGCATGGCCTCCCCGTCGGCGACGACGCGGAGGGCATGGGCGAGTTGGTCGGGCGGACTGTTCTTCAGCAGGAAGCCGCAGGCGCCCGCGCGCAGCGCCGCGTGCACATACTCGTCCAGATCGAAGGTGGTGAGGACGAGGATGCGTGGCGGCGGTTCGGGTCGTGGCCAGTGGGTGAGAATGCGCCGGGTGGCCTCGACTCCGGTCATGCCGGGCATCCGGACGTCCATGACCACGACGTCGGGCCGGAGGTCGAAGGCCATGGCGACCGCCTGCTCACCGTCGGCGGCATCGCCGACGACGGTGAATTCGTCGCGGCGGTCGATGACGGCGCGCAGCGCGTCCCGGACCATCTCCTGGTCGTCGACGATGAGCACACGCGTGGTCATGAGGGCGCCTTTTGGGGTGGAGCGACCGGCACCGGGGAGTCGCCAAAGATCCCGGCAAGGGTGGCGGTGATCTGCCATCCGCCGCGCGGGTGCGGGCCGGCGTGCAAGGTGCCGTCGAAGGCCGCGACGCGTTCGCGGATATTGATCAGACCGCGGCCGGAGCCGGGTACGGGCCGGTGACCGGACGGCGGTCCCTCCGGGGACGGTGGTCCGTTCTCGACCTCGATGGTCAGCGTCGACCGGTCCTGGCGCAGGGCGATCAGCACGTCGGTGGGGCCGGCGTGCTTGAGGACGTTGGTCAGTGCCTCCTGCACGATGCGGTAGGCCGATACCTGGATCGCGGGCGGCAGGTCACCGATCGACGCGTCCAGCGTCGCGGTCACCCGGCAGCCGGCCGCCTCGACCGCGCCGAAGAGCCGGTCGATGTGCACAAGGGACGGCTCCGGTGCGATGTCCGCACGCCGGGCGGTGAGCAGACCGAGAATGCGGCGCATCTCGATGAGCGCGGTGTCGGCGGTTTCCGCGATGCGCGCCACACCCCGCAGACCGCCGGGCGGGTCGTCCTGGAGCACCTCCTCGGTGGCTCGCGCCTGTACGGCGATGGCGCTCACGTGGTGGGCGACCACATCATGCAGATCGCGGGCGATACGGGCCCGCTCGGCCACGACGGCCTGCCGCGCGTTGATCTCCCGCTCGGCGCGCAGACGGTCGTTGAGCTCGCGCAGCCGGCCGGCATGGATGTCGATCCGCCGCCGCCCGTGGCCCAGGAGCCAGGCGACGCCGTAGAAGGCGACGAAGGTCGTCGCCGTGATCGGCTCCAGCGAGCCGAGCCGGGGCGGCCCGGACCGGCCGCTGAGGAGGTCCGTCGCCACCGCCGTGGTGAGCGACAGCACGGCCCCCGGCAGGCTCACCGGCACCGGGGTGTACCGGGCGAGCGCGTACACCCCGAAGATCAGCAAGTACGGCCCCGGCGTCTTGCCCGGGACCGGATCGAGCGTCTCGAAGAGGACGAAGGCAACGGTCATGGCGGCCAGGACCGTGCGGGGGTGCCGGCGGCGCCAGAAGAGCGGAAGGGTCAAAAGGGCCCAGAGCGCCACGCCGGCCGGGCCCGGCGCCGGGTCCCTGGCCGGCAGCGTCGCCACGTCGAAGGCGGTCAGCCCGCCGCCGAGCGCGAGGTCGGTCAGCCAGGGCCGGCCGGCGAACCGGCGATACGCCTCGCGCAGGGCTGCTCTCGGATCTGTGTTCATCTCTGGGCGCCAAGGCTAGCCATCCGCGAGCGGGGCGGGATCCTCCGCGGGGCCGCATCGAAAGTTGCGCGGGCCCGCGGCAGATCGGCAACCAGGACGACGTTCGGCGCCCACGCGCGCTCCTAGCGTCGAATCCTGACCGGGCCCGGCTTCCGAGAAGGACTGCCGGCAGCCGGTGCCGACACCTGAAGGGACCGATGAACACGATGGGCAACGACAGGCCCACGACGCCGACTTGGCGGCGCTACGCACTGCTGGCTCTCGGAGCCGCGGCCCAACTCTTCGCCGTCGGCGGCCGCTGGGACATCGCCGCCGCGGCATGGATCTTCCCGGTGCTCCTGCTGCGCTTCACCCGCACCGGCCGCGCAGGGTCGGGCGCGCTGTGGGTCTGGCTGGCCAACACCGCCGCGGCAGCGTTCTGGCTCTTCGAGTCGGCGCTCGGATTCACCGCCGTCACCCTCGCGGGCGCGATCGCTCTCGCGGCGCTGCTGACCCTGCCGTTCCTGCTCGACCGGCTGCTCATAGGCCGGTTGCGCCCGTGGATGTCGGTGCTGGTCCTGCCCGCCGCGGTCGCCGGAGCCGAATTCCTCATCACGCTGCTGTCCCCGTTCGGCACCGCCTACGGCGCACTGGCGGTCACGCAGTACGAGAACCTGCCGCTGCTGCAAACCCTCTCGGTCACCGGCTCCTACGGGATCGGATTCCTGATCGCCTGGTGCGCCAGTGTGGTCAACCGGGCCTGGGAGACCGCCTCCTGGCGATCGGCGCGCCGCGGCGTCCTCACGTACACGGCCGTCCTGCTGGCCGTCCTCCTCGGCGGCGGGGCACGGCTCGCCTTCTTCCCGCCCGGGGCGCCGACGGTGCGGATCGCCGGCGTCACCGCCGACGCCTCGGTGATCCGCGCCCAGAAGGCCGCGATCTCACGGATTCCCGGTGGACGTCGGGACATCGCCGCCGCGGCTCCCCGGGCGGTGCAGCCGGCCATGACCGCGGTGCGCAACAGTCTGCTGGCCGCCACCCGGCGGGAGGCCGAGGCCGGGGCGAAGATCGTGGTCTGGCCCGAGGAGGCCGTCAAGACACTGGCGGCGAACGAAGCGGCCACCATCGCCGCGGCCCGGGAAGCGGCCCGTCGATCCGGGATCTACCTGGAGATCGGCGTCGAGGTGTACAACACGGTCGCACCGGGATACGGCCGCGACGAGACGCTCCTCATCGACCCCCGCGGAAAGGTGATCTGGACCTACCAGAAGGCCCACCCCATCCCCGGCTCGGAGCCCTTCACCCCCGGCGACGGCCGGGTCCCCGTCGTGGACACTCCGTACGGCCGGCTCGCGAACGTCATCTGCTACGACGCGGATTTCCCCGGCATGATGCGCGTCCGGGCCGACATCATGCTCGTCCCCTCGCACGACTGGCAGGAATACGGGCGCGCCCACACCCAAAAGGCCGCGCTGCGCGCCATCGAGGGCGGATACGCGGTGGTCCGCCAGGACTCCGAGGGCGTCTCGGCCGCCTTCGACAACCAGGGGCATGTCCTCGCCACCACGGACTACTTCACCACCGATCAGCAAACGACGGTGGCCTATGTGCCGACGCGGGGTGTCACCACGCTCTACGACCGGATCGGCGACACCTTTGCCTGGCTCTGCCTCGCCGCCGTCTGCGCGTTCCTCGCCATCGGCCTGACCGCTCCGCTCAAGCGCCGGCCCGGGAACTGAGACTGCGTGCCTTGAGCTCCTGGGCGCCGACGGCGAGCGTGACGCCCAGGAGCAGGACGTAGAAGACGCCGATCTTCTGCAGGTCGTCGAGGAAGAACCAGACGGAGGCCAGGGCGGTGAACCAGAACGCCACCAGCGCGAATCCGCCCGTGCGCCGGTCCTTGTACCCGGCGGCGAGACAGAGTGCGGCGACGATCCCCAGGACCAGGGCGACGATGACGTAGGGGGTGTCCCAGCCGATGTAGCCGCGGGCGAGCTCGGAGAACACCGCCACGGACTCCGCCACCGGGCCCCAGGCCACCGCGCACGCGAGCCGCGCCGACCACAGCAGCAGCACGGCGCCCGCGACTGCCGCGAGCAGGGCGACACGGGAGAACTGGCCGACCTCGATCATCCCGGTCCGGGATATCACCAGGGAAAGGAAGCAGCCGAGCAGCGCGACCGCCCCCTCGGCCGTCGGCCGGAACACCACACGCGCCGGCTTCCGACGCGCGCGCTGCCGCGCCGGTCCGCTCCCGGCGGGCACCGGGGAGTCGGCCGTCGCCCGGGCGGGCGACCCGGCCATGGGGTCGAGCGTGGTGGGGGTGCGTACGGGGGCAGCCGGTGCGACCCGGGACGCTCCGTCGAGTGCCGCCTTCATCACGGACGCCTCCGCGAAGCGGTCCTGCCGGTCCTTGCGCAGCGCCCGGACGATCACCGCGTCCACGGCGGGCGGCAGCTCCGGGCGGAGCTGCGAGGGCGGCACCGGTTCCGCGGCCAGATGCTGGTGCATGACGGAGAACGGTGAATCTCCGGTGTACGGGGGGCGCCCGGTCAGCAGCTCGTAGAGCAGACAGCCCACGGCGTACAGGTCCGTGCGGTGATCGGTCTCGCCGCCCTTGATCTGCTCCGGGGCCAGATAGGCGGGTGTGCCGACCGCCACGCCCGTTCCGGTCAGCCGGGTGGCCATCTCGCTGAGCGCCTTGGCGATGCCGAAGTCGACGACCTTGATCTTCCCGGTGCCGGTGAGCATCACATTGGCGGGCTTGATGTCCCGGTGCACGATGGCGTGCCGGTGGCTGTGCTCCAGAGCCTCCAGCACCTGGCCCGCGATGTCGAGCGCCTGCGCCACCGGCAGCCGGCCCTCGTTCAGGACCTGGCTGAGGGTTCGGCCCTCCACGTACTCCATGACGAGGAAGGGCTCGGCCGAGCCGCCGCCGGCGTCCTCACCCACGTCATGAACGGTGGCCACACCAGGGTGGTTGAGCGCGGCGGCGGCATGCGCCTCGCGCTGGAACCGGGAGAGGAACTCGGGCTGTAGCGCCAGCTCTGCGGAGAGGGTCTTGACGGCGACGGTACGGCGCAACCGGCGGTCGACGGCCCGGTACACCGTTCCCATACCGCCGCGCCCGAGCTGTTCCACCAGCTCGTAGCGCTGCCCCAATAGCCTGTGCTCCACCGAGTTCCTCCACGGATGGTCAACGCCAACATGCAGGAAGACGAGCTGGAGCGCGGACGGGTTCCCCCTCGGTCCGCACTCCAGTTCGTCTGCCGCTACGGCCTCGGCCCGGGCGGATCCCCGATGACCGTGATGGCCCCGGCGGGGCAGAGGCCGGCGGCCTCATGGGCCGCGGCCACCTGCCCGGGCTGCGGCTCGGCGTCCAGCAGCAGCACCCGGCCGTCGTCGGGGTCCTGGTCGAAGACTCCGGGGGCGGTCAGTGCGCACATTCCGGCGCCGACACAGCGGTCGCGGTCGATGGTGAGTTCCATCGGGCTACTCCTTGTCCCAGGTGACGGGGAGACGGTGCACGCCGTAGATGTTCATGCCGGTGCGCAGCGGGACCTCCTCGGCCGGGACGGCCAGGCGGAGGGTCGGGAAGCGGGTGAGGAGCGCGGGGAGGGCGACCCGCATCTCGACGCGGGCCAGTTGCTGGCCCAGGCACTGATGGATGCCGTGGCCGAAGCCCAGGTGCCCGGTGGCCTTGCGGCGCAGGTCGAGGGTGTCGGGGTCGGGGAACTTCTGCGGGTCGCGGTTGGCGGCCTGCATCGAGAGGGTGACCGTCTCGCCGGCCTTGATCAGCCGGCCGTCCAGCTCGATGTCTTCGAGCGCCGACCGCACCGCGGGGTCGGCGACGGTCAGATAGCGCATCAGCTCTTCGACGGCTTGGTCGGCGAGGTCCGGGTCGGACCGCAGGGCGGCGAGCTGGTCCGGGTTGCTCAGCAGCGCGAAGGTGCCGTGCGCGAGCATGTTGGCGGTGGTGTCGAGGCCGGCGGCCAGCAGGAGGCCTCCGATGCCGGTGAGCTCCTCGTCGGTGAGGTCGCTGGTGGTCAGGTCGCCGAGCAGATCGTCGGTGGGCTCGGCGCGCTTGGCGAGCACCAGCGCGTGCAGGTACTCCTGAAGCGCGGTCAGGGCGGCGTACTGCGCTTCCTGGTCGGTGCTCTGGGTGAGCAATGTCGTCGTATGACGCTGGAAGATCTCCCGGTCGGCGTAGGGCACACCCAGCAGCTCGCAGATCATCAGCGCGGGGATGGGCTGGGCGTACGCCTCCACGAGGTCGACCGGGCCTCCCTGGCGCTCCATGGCGTCGAGGTGCTCGGCGGTGATCTGCTCGACGCGTTCGGTCAGCTCGCGCATCCGGCGGACGGTGAACTTGCCCATGAGCAGCCGCCGGTAGCGGGTGTGCTCGGGGGCGTCGATGCCGGTCATGTCGCCGACCGTCGCCGGGGGCAGTTCGCCGATGTCCGCGAGCGGGTGGTGCATCAGCTCCTGCCGGGAGCTGAAGCGGGGGTCGGCGAGTACCGCCCGGACCACGGAGTGTCCGGTGGCCAGCCAGCCTATGTGCCCGTCGGGGTAGGTCATCCGGCTGAGCGGCTGCCGCTCGCGCAGCTGTGCCAGTTCGGCGGGCGGGTCGAAGGGGCAGCCCGTGGGGCGGGTCGTGGGCAGCGTGACCGGCTCGGTGGGCGGCGCGGTTTCCCGGGCGGCCGTCTCGGACGAGGTGGCCTGCGGTTCGTGGTGCATGGTGTCCTCCGATGCGGATGCAGAGTGACGTGCGGGAACGGTGACGTGCGGGGTGGGGCGAAGTGGCCTTGCGCGGCAGCGACTTACCGCTTGGCGTCGCGGTCGAAGGCCGACCGCGCCCACAGATAGCCGGCCAGGGTGAGGCCGAGGCACCAGGCGAGTGCGATGAGCCCGCTGTTGCCGATCTCCGTGCCCATCAGGAGGCCGCGCAGCGTCTCGATGACCGGGGTGAAGGGCTGGTACTCGGCGAACCAGCGCAGTCCGGTGGGCATGGACTCCGGCGGGACGATGGCGCTGCCGAGGAAGGGCAGGAACGTCAGCGGCATCGGCATGTTGCTGGCGGTCTCGACGTTCTTGGCGACCAGGCCCATCGCCGCCGCGAGCCAGGTGAGCGCCAGGATGAGCAGGGTGAGGACGCCGACGGTCGCGAGCCACTCCACGGGGGTGGCGCTGGGGCGGAAGCCCATCAGGAGCGCGACGCCGACGACGAGCGTGATGCTGACCAGTGTCTGGAGGACGCCGCCCACGACATGCCCGGTCAGGAACGAGGCGCGGGAGATCGACATCGTACGGAACCGGTTGACGATGCCTTCGGTCATGTCGGAGCAGACGCTGATCGCGGTGGACAGCGCTCCGGAGGTCGCGGCCATCAGGATGATGCCGGGCGCGACGTAGTCGATGTATGCGCCGCCGCCGGTGGGCCTGCCGCCGATACCGCTGCCCAGCGCCCCGCCGAAGACGTAGTTGAACAGCAGCAGCATCACCAGCGGCATCGCGACGACCGAGACCGTCATGCTCGGGTAGCGCACCGCGTGCTTCAGGTTGCGCCGCAGCATCGTCATCGAATCGCTGACGGCGTAGGACAGCGTGCTCATCGGGCGTTCTCCTTCAGGGAGTTGACCCCGGCGCCGGACTGGGCCCGGCCGGTGAGGGTGAGGAAGACATCGTCGAGATCGGGGGTGCGCACCGTGAGGGCCTCGGCCTTGACCGACGCGTTGTCCAGGGCATCGAGGACGGCCCGCAGGGCGGGGATGCTGCCGTCGCCGGGGATCTGCAAGGTGAGCGCTTCGTTGTCGCGCGCCGCGGAGGCGAAGAGGGCGGCGGCCGATTCGAGGCCGCTCGGGTCGGCGAACCGGAGGCTGATGTGGCCGCCGGGGATCAGGCGCTTGAGCTCGTCCGCGGTGCCCTCGGCGACCAGCTTTCCGTGGTCCAGCACGGCGATACGGTCGGCGAGTTGGTCGGCCTCCTCCAGATACTGCGTGGTGAGGAAGATCGTCACGCCGTCGTCGGCGACCAGACCGCGGATGATCTCCCACATGGCGCGGCGGCTGCGCGGATCGAGTCCCGTGGTGGGCTCGTCGAGGAAGATGATGCGCGGATCGCCGACCAGCGTCATCGCCAGGTCGAGCTTGCGCCGCATCCCGCCGGAGAAGGTGGAGACCTGCTTCCTGGCCGCCTCGGTCAGCTCGAAGCGGCGCAGCAGCTCGGCGGCGCGGCGGCGGCCCTCGCGGCGCGGCAGATGCTGGAGGTCCGCCATGAGGAGCAGGTTCTCCTCGGCGGTGAGCAGGTTGTCCAGCGCGGCGAACTGGCCGGTGACACCGATCGCGTCACGTACGGCACGGGGCTCGCGGACCAGGTCGTGGCCGCCGACGTGGGCCGCTCCGGCGTCGGCGGAGATGAGGGTGGACAGGATCTGGACGGTGGTGGTCTTGCCCGCGCCGTTGGGTCCGAGCAGCGCGAAGACCGTGCCCTGGGGGATGTGCAGGTCGATGCTGTCCAGCACCACCTTGTCGCCGTAGGACTTGGAAAGTCCGGTGGCGGTGATCGCCGACGAAACGGCGGTAGCAGTGGTCATGCGCATGACAGTCCTCTCTCGGTGCAGTGTCATGGAGTGGCGGGATCGGTGGACCGGACGGTCAGGGGCGGCGGATCACGATGTCGCCGATGCCGGTGCGGGCGCGCACCTCGACGGTGTCGCCGGAATCGCCGGGACCTTGGGACGGGGCAAGGGAGTTGCGCACGCTGCCGATCTTGGTGAGCACATCGAGCCAGGCGGCGGTGGACTCGGGGATGCCGATTTCGAGATCGCCGGCGGCGGCCTGGAGGACGATCTGGCCGCGTGCCACTTCGCCGACCCGGATGCCGCCGTTGGCGGACTTGGCGTCGACCCCGGCGTGCGCGACGCCGACGGAGATACGGCCGTTGGCCGAGTTCACCTTGAGGTCACCGATGACCTCGCCGATCGCGGTCTCGCCGTTGCCGTTCTTGACCGTCGCCGCGCCCGCGATCTCTCCGACGTCGACCCGGCCCGCCGCGATGACCTGGGCGTCCCCGGTCACCCGGTCCAGACGGATGTCGCCGTAGTCGGTCCGCAGGTCGGCGGTCTCCGCCTCGTCGAGCTGGATGTCGCCGAACGAGGTCTTGAGGGCGGCCTCCCCGAAGCGGCCTTCGCAGAGGAAGTCCGCCATCGGCGAGGTGCCCTGGAGGTGCGAGCCGGCCGGCAGCTCGACGGTCACGTCGAGCGAGCCGGGCATGCCGAAGAGCGAACGCTTCTTGGGCCCCTTGACCAGCAGCTTGCCGCCCGAGTAGGTGACCTTGGTCTGCTGCGCGGCCCGTACATCGGCCTCGGCGGCGGCGTTGCGCGGCAGGACCTCGACGACCGTATCGATGCGCTTGCTCGCGGTGATGCGGGCGGAGCCCATGTCGAATTCGAGGGTGACGGAGATCGGTTCAGGAGTGTCGAAAGCAGGCATGGCTGTCCCGTCCTCTTGGCTTCGGTGTGCGTTTCCGCTGGCGTGGAGCTCCTCCCGGCGGGAGCCGGGGGAGTGAAGAAGAAGTGGTGTGACAGGCGGGTCGCGGCTAGCGGACCCAGCCCGTGAAGCCCTGCTCACCGCGGTGGCGGCTGCGACCCGAGGGGCGGGCGGGCGCGCCGGGCTCCAGGGCGGTGGCGACGGCCCGTACGAGCCAGGCGTTGACCGAGAGGCCTTCCTGTACGGCGGCGTCCTCGATCCGGGTCTTGAGGTGGGCGGGGAGACGGAAGTTGATGCGGGCGGTGCCGCCCTCGTCGGCGTCCGAGGGGGTGGGCGGCACGGGCGCCGGCGCACCGCTCGGTGCGCTCCCGTGCTCCGCGGCCGCCTCGTACGGCTCCTGGACCGGCGGCGGTGTCACCACGAACTCGGGGTCGAGCCCCCGCAGCCGTACGTCGACCGAGCCCGGTGCCAGGTCGCGGGTGACCTCGCCCATGGCGGCGGACAGCGCGTTCAGCAGGGTGAGCCGGGCGGCCGACTCCAGGGGTGCGGTGAGTCGCTCGGCCAGGGCACGGGCTTCGTCTCCGCCCGCTTCCGCGGCGACGGCGAGCTCGTGCCGGAGGTTGTCGACATACGGCGTGAGGTCCATGACGCCATCATGGCACCACTGTGGCGCCATGGCAAGCAGTTGTGGCGCAGACGTGGCGCCAATGGCGCCACGATGGCGCCAAGGAGTCCCGTCGCCCCACCCTGGACGTGCCCTGCCGGGGAGCGGAGTATCGGTAGCAAGGGGGCCGTCGATCGGTGTGACCGCACCGGCGGCCCGGACAATCTGCGCCGGCGGACCGGACCGGCATCGGCGCAAGAGGTGATCCACGATGAAACCACGTACCGAACGTCAGCATGCCCGTCACTCAGCGGCCCCCGATGCGGGCCCCGGACCGCCAGGCGTGCGCGCCGCCGACGCCGGCCTGCTCCTGCTGCGGCTGACGGTGGGTCTGATCATGGCAGGCCACGGCGCACAGAAGCTGTTCGGCCTGTTCGGCGGGCACGGCCTGGAGGCAACAGGGAAGGGCTTCGCCGCCCTGGGCTACAAACCCGGCACCTTCTACGCCGGCCTGTGCGGAGCCTCTGAATTCCTCGGCGGCCTGGGCCTGGCCCTCGGGCTGCTCACCCCGCTGGCCGCGGCAGCCCTGATCGGCGTCATGATCAACGCCATGGCGCTGGCCGCCGACCACGGCCTGTGGGCCGAAAAGGGCGGCATGGAATACCCCATGACCATCGCCGTCGCCGCACTCACCGTTGCGGCCGTGGGCCCCGGCCGCCTCTCGCTCGACCTGCGTTTCCCCTGGCGTAACGGCGGATGGCTCCCGGCGGCCTTCGCCCTGGTCGCCGGCGGTGTGGGGGCCATAATCATCCTGGCATTGAAAGGCTGACCGGCCTCACACGACAGCCGCACACCACCGCGGCCCGACGACCACGGACCACACCGACCGGCTTCCCGGCCGTCCTAACGCGCCGAGTCCGCCAGCAACTTCAGTGCCAGTTGCTCCAGTTCGGCATCGGCCTTCTCCGGACTGCCCGTGTCGTACGGAGGGTCGGGGTCGTACTCGACGGCGAGCTGCATCGCCTGGGCCACCTTCTCGTCGGACAGACGGGCAGCGAGGCGCAGGCCCATATCGATACCCGCGGACACCCCGGCCGCGGTGATGATCTTCCCGGTCTCGACGAAGCGGCCGGGGGTGTAGACGGCGCCGAGCTCCTTCAGATACGGGCGCGAGGCCCAGTACGTGGTGGCCGGGAGGCCGCGCAGCAGACCGGCCGAGCCGAGGATCAGCGAACCGGTGCAGACCGAGGTGGTCCAGACGGTGTGCCGGTGGATGCGCCGGATCCAGGCGTGCACCTCGCGGTCCTTCATCATCGCGGTGGTCCCCCGCTCGCCACCGCCGGGCACCAGCAGCACATCGGCCCTGGCGACGTCACACAGGGAGCGTTCGGCGACGATCTCCAGCTCCCCGGTGTCCGTACGTATCGGCCCGGCCTGCCGGGCCACCATCGTCACCCGTACGCCCGGCACCCGGCACAGCACCTCGTACGGCCCGATGGCGTCCAGCGCGGTGAACCCGTCGTACAGCAGCACCGCCACGCTCAGCCGCTCCTCGGCCGGTCCGCCGGCGCTCGTGCGCTCCGCGGCCCGAGCCGGGCTACCGGCTCCGGCGGCCGTGAGTCCCGCCGCCCCCAGCGTGCCCGCCACCGCGGTCCGCAGCAGCCGACGGCGGCTCTTCCCCGGGTCCGCATCCTCAGCATTCACTTTTCAACGCCCCTTGGTGTCAAGGCCGTTGCCATGAACGACACGGCTCACACCTCAACAGTCGGGCGATCGGCCGGAGGAGTTCCCGGGCCGCGGCGCATCGGCTTCCCGGAGGACCGGCGACCCGTCCGCCCGGCTCTGGGCCCCACTCGTCGCCCCACGCGTCGCCCTACCCGCCGATGCCGATCAACGCCAGCGTGATGTTGTCCGGGCCGCCCGCCTCGATGGCGGATTTCCACAGTTCGAAGGCGGCCCGGCCGCCGTCATGGGCCCGTAGCAGGTCGTCGAGCGCATCCTCCGGCACGGGGTCGGTCAGACCGTCGGTGCACACCAGGTAGCGGTCGCCGGCGGACAGCGGCGAGGTCATGACGTGCGGGGTGATGGCGCTGAACTCGGGAGCGCCGCCGAGCGCCTGGGTGACCAGGGAGGTGGTGCGCCGTCCCGGTGCCAGTGGCGGGCTGTCGTCGACGCTCACCTGGCGAAGGCCGTGCTCGGTCGCATCGAGCACCCGGCTGTCGCCGACGTTGAACACCAGCAGCGACTCCGACAGCACCACGGCGCCGGCGACCGTGGTGCCCATGGTGATCAGCTCCGGGTCGCGGTCGGCGGCCGCGTACACCGCGTGATTGCAGAGGCCCAGGGCGTCACGGACGGCCTCCTCGCTGTCCAGTGACGGACCGCAGGAGGCCAGCTGCCGGACGGTCAGGGCGCTGGCCACCTCGCCGGCCGGCTGTCCGCCGATACCGTCGGCGACCGCGACGACGAGCGGTGTGCCGAGCGGGAACACCAGCGTCTGCGGGTTCTCGGTCACGGTGCCGCACAGCGTCCACGGACTGACCACAAGGCTGTCCTCGTTGTGATCGCGGAGCAGCCCGGGGTGGCTCAGGGCGGTCACGGTGATGTACGACGGCATAGCTGTCTCCCGCCTCTCTGCGGGCGGCGGCAGGGGCGTCCCGTAACACCATTGTGGCGCGCGGCGCTCAGTCGGGCCCCTTCCCGCCCAGCGTGTGCCGCCGCATGAGCCGGGAGATGTCCTTCCCGGTGACGATCCCCACCAGGCGGTTCCCGTCCACGACGAGGATGCGTGCGCCGGTACGCAGGCTGATCCGGTCGACCGCCTCGCTCAGCTGCTCGTCCGGAGCGGCCACCGCGCACTGGGAAAGCGGGATCGCCACCTCGCGCACCCGCACGGTCTCCCGGCTCGCCGGCGGTATCGCCGCGAGCCTGCGGATCTGCACCATTCCGCTGGCGCGGCCTTCGAAGTCGAGCAGCGGCAGGGCGGAGTGGTGCGTGTCCACCGCCACCTCGTCGATGAAGCGCTGGACGGTCAGCCAGTCGGCGCCCGTGGTCACCGGGCTGGACATCGCCTCGGCCACCCGTACCCCGCGCAGTGCCGTGTGGAGTGCGGCGCGCCGCCGTTCCGCCCCGGCGACGACCATGATGAACAGGCCGACGAAGACGATCCACAGTCCGCCCGGCGCCCCGCGCAGTACGGAGATCCAGCCGACGGCCACCATCAGCACACCCATGATCTGGCCGCCCCGGGAGGCCGCCAGATCCGCCCGCTCCCGGTCTCCGGTGCGCCACCACAGCGCCGCCTGCAGCACCCGTCCGCCGTCGAGCGGCACGGCGGGCAGCAGATTGAACACGGCCAGGAACAGATTCGCCCAGCCCAGCCACATCAGGACGACGGCGGGCACCGCCCAGCCGCCGAGCCCCTGCAACCCGACGCCGACTCCGAGGGCGGCCCCTCCGATGACCAGGCTGGCGAGCGGCCCGCTGACCGCCACCGCGAAGGCCGCCGCGGCGGTCTGCGGGCGCCCCATCCGCGTCGTGCCACCCAGCGCCCACAGCGTCACGTCCTCGACGTTGATCTTCTTTCTCCGGGCGATCGCGGCATGCGCCGTCTCGTGCAGCAGCAGGCTGCCCGTGAGCAGCGCGGCCCCGACGACACCGGCGACGGCGTAGACGGCATCCGAGCGCCCCGGAGTCCATACGGGGAGGGCCTGGCGGCCGAGTCCGTACGCGAACAGGCCCACCAGCAGCGGCACACTCCAGTGCATCCGCAGCGGCACCCCGACAACATGTCCGATGCGGACCGAGCCGTTCATGGTGGTCTCCTGCGCTCACCACAATTGTCGCTCGCGGAATCTACGCTGGAGGTACGCACGAGGTACGCACGGCACTGCGGGAGGTGCGTCATGGGGCACAGCCACCACTTCCACCTTGATCAAGGCGGACACTCGATCACCGTGAACGTCGGGCCCGGCCGGGACGGCGAGATAGAGCTCCTGGTCAACGGCAAGGTGATCGCGTACCGGAAGGAGCACAGCCCGGGGATGAATGTGCTCAGCGGCGAACTCCCCGACGAGCCCGCACACCCCTTCCGGGTACTGCTGCGCCAGCCGCATCTCATCCCGTCCGTCCCGCGCTGCATGCTGGAGCTGGACGGCGTGGAGCAGCCGATGCCGGAGCGGCTCGTGCTGTGAGCGCGACCGTGAGCCCTCGCGGGCCCGGGGCGGGCCCGCAGCGCTCGGCGCCCTAACGGCTGGAGGGGCCTGGAGTTTTTGGGCCACCCGGCTGATTCTGGTCGCCGAGCGTTTTACTCCCTGCGGGTTGAACGACGATGTGCGTGGTCAGCGGCAGCACGATACGTCTGGCATCGGAACGATGAACAGGCGAGGAGCATCGTGAGAAGAATTGTGCGGGCGGGAAGCGTCGTCGGGGCATGCGGACTGGTGTTGATCGGCACCGGAGTCGCGCACGCCGTGACCATTCCGGGTGAGTCCCTGCTGTCGGCCGTGGCGGGCGCCGATGTCGGCACCATCACCGGCATGGTCTCCGGTGTGGTCTGCAACAACCGCCTTGCCGACTTCCATTACAAGTCTCCGGTGTACAAGTCGCCGTCGCCGCACCCCTGCATCAACGGGCCGGTACACAGCGGCAACAGCCTGCACAGCGGCAACTTCATCAACCACGGGAACCCGAACAACAGCGGCAACCTCTCCAGCACCAACGGTTCCACCAACAGCGCCAACTCCGCCTCGGGTGCCTCGTCGAACAGCAGCAACAACATCCTTCGCGTCCTCGGCCTGCACTACTGACACCGTCCCGCCCGACACGACGATCGCCCGGCGAGAACCGCCGGGCGATCGTCGTTTTTTCCTCCCCCGATGCCGCCACCGGCCGCGAACGCCTCCGGCCCCGGTGGGCACCGGGGCCGAAGGTTGGGATCAGCGTGGGGTCAGAGCTTCTGCCCTCCGCCGCGTCCGGCCTTCAGCTGGTTGTTGTTGGCCTTCACCTTGACGCCGTTCGTCTCGTCGTGCGCCTGGGTGTTTCCGTTGTCGTTGGTCGGGCTGCCGCTGTTGCTGTTGTTGCCCGACATATGGATGTTCTGCGAGTTCCTGACGTTTCCGCTGTTCACCGGCCCATTGACACAGACCCTCGCCCTGGGCCCGCAGCGAAGCACGGCGCGGAAGTCGGCGTAGGTGTCGCTGTTCCACACACCGTCCCCGCCGTACCCGTCGAGCCCGTCCCACGCCTGGGCGGGCGACGCGCCGCCGACGGCCAGGAGCAGGCCGCAAGCTCCTGCGATCATGAATTTGACGCATGCCATGTTCTTCACTGTGTGCTCCTGCACCTCGCGGTTGGTAACCCCGCGGTCTTGCTACCGGGCATGCCCGAATCGTCCAAGTCTGAGCAACGGCCCGTCCCACGCATTCACTCTGACCGATCACCGGATTCACCGTGACGGCCCTCCGGCCCGCCGCTCCGGCGGCACCGGCCTGCCCGGATCCGCCTCCCCGCGGCCTCGGGTAAATGGCCCACGAAGGACTGGGACTCCTGGTGTGCCGCGGCGGACACCGACCCGGAACCGGCCGGCCTCCTGGCCGTACGCCGCAGCCGGCCTCCTGGCCGTACGCCGCAGCCGCCCGCCCTCACGCCCGCAGGCGCAGCCGCTGTCCCGGGTAGATGTGGTCGGGGCCCTGGGGGAGCTTGTCCTTGTTCAGGGTGTGCAGGGCCTTGGTGCCGCCCGGGGCGTGGGTGCGTTCGGCGATGACGGAGAGGCAGTCGCCGCGGTGTACGACGTAGCTGTGGGCGGCGGCGCCGGGCGTGGACGGGCGGCTGCGCAGTGTGGGGGTCTGCTGCGGGGACGGTGCGGCCGAGGGGTCCTGGCGGGTGGTGGGGGGCTGCTGGGCGGTGGGCGGCTGCTGGGCGGTGGGCGGCTGCTGGGCGGTGGGCGGCTGCTGGGCGGTGGGCGCGGTGTTGCCGCCGTAACTCTTGCCGGAGGTGCGGTGGGCGCAGTTCGGCCAGGCGGACAGCCCCCGGTCGCGGACGATGCGCTCGCCGATGGCGATCTGCTCGGCGCGGGTGGCCAGGTCCGCGCGCGGCGCGTAGCGGCTGCCGCCGTACGCGCGCCAGGTGGCGGGGTCGATCTGCAGACCGCCGTGGTAGCCGTTGCCGGTGTTGGTGTGCCAGCGGCCGTTGCTCTCGCAGGCGGCGATGCGCTCCCAGTCGGGTGCCGGTGGGCCGGCGGGCGCCGCGACGCTCCGGCCGGCGAGACCGAGGACGCTCAACATGACCAGCAGCACGGACAGGATCGTTTCGACGGACCGTTTGGCGAGGGGCGACGGCATGACGGGAACCTCCGCTGTGCTCCGGCAACGCCGTGACGGAGTACTCGCCACGACCGGTGGGCACGCACCAACTAACCCGGCAATATGGTTTTCGGCATGCCTGGGAAGTGCGACATGCGCATGTTTCACCCGGGTGGGTGCAGGGCCGGGGTTCCGGTAACTCCCTCGCCCGATGGCCGTGTGGAAGCGGAAGGCAGCGGGTCTCCACCTCGCTCAAGGTGATGCCGGCGCCCTGAGTCGCCTGCGGCCGCCCGCAGTCGTCCCACGTCAGGGTTCGAATTCAAGCCAATTCAAGCCAATTCACTTCGGCAGTAGTGAATTCGTGAGCGTACGGCCGGCGGCTGCGCTGTGGAAACGGGCATTTACCTGACCGAATAGGCGAAGGACGGGGTGAGGGAGAGCGGTTCCGGGATCGCGACGGCGAACTCGTAGGAGGGGGAGAAGGTGAAGTTCCTTACCAAGACCGGCACTTCGATGCCATAGGGGCCGGGCACGGCGACCGTTCCGTGGTCGGTGGGGAAACCGGCCTCGATGCGCTCGGGGGCGATGGACAGACCGCGGCCGACGGCCTGCATGGCGGCGTCCTTGCGCACCCAGAAGCGGGTGATCAGTCGTTCGCGCTCGGCGGCCGGGCGGCCTGCCGCGATGCGGGATTCATGGGCGGTCAGCACCTCGCACGGGGTGTGCGGCGCTGAGCTCTCGGGGCGTACCGACTCCACCGAGAAGCCCATCTGACGGGCGTCTTCACCGCACGCCACGACCAGCAGGCCGCGGGTTCCGTACAGCTCCCAGTGGGTGGCGGTGGCCATCGCGGCGCTCACCCGGTCGGGGAGCCGGGCCAGCAGCCAGCTGCGGGAAGCGCCGTCGAGAGTGGCTCGGGAATGGCCGTTGAGACCCAGACAGCTGTCCGGGGACAGCGCGCTGCCGGATCCGCCGGGCGGGGCGGAATCCATGGGGACCACGAATATCAGGACGGGGGTGGATACGAAGTCCGGGCGGTCGTACGGCTGCGGGTGCGGGTGCGCGAGCGGTGCCAGGCGGACCTGGGCGGGGTGTTGCCGGTGGTCAGGAACGTCCTGGTCAAGGGGTTCCGGACAGAGTTCGAGAAGAGCGGCGTTCGTTTCCACGTACTTTCCGTCCTCCACAGTTGAGCGGTGCCGAGGCCGCACTGGGTGAGTGACAGGCCGTCATACAGTTGGTGTCTCCCCCTTTTTCGCCTACATCGATCGATACAGACAGCCCAAGGTTTGCAGATCCTCCGGATCCTTCGAGTCATCCCTCTTGCTGATGTACGGCTACATACTTCGATGTACGGGAGACTGACCCAAATTCGGGCGCCAGGGCCAAGAGAACGGGCAACTCACCGAAGTACTGTCCTCGTGTGTGGTTACGTCTTTTCACAAGCACGAACGCGCGCCGCCGCCCCATACCGCTCCGTGACCTCAGATTGGCAGTGGGTTTCTTCGCCGGCTGTCTGATCCTGTATGTCCTTGGCGGACCACGGGTCATGGGGGGTGACATCCCTGCCTGGCAGGCAGTCCTGCCGGTGCTCGTGCTGTGTACCGCGACCGCTTTCCGCAGCGCCCTGCCGCCGATCGCGGTCGCCGTCGGCTCCCTCACCGTCATTGTGGAGATGACATCGAGCGGCGGTCTGGGACCCGTCCTCATTTATACCGACCTGCTGTACGCGGCGGCACTGTACGGCGCCCCATGGCTGTGCCGGGTACTGCAGTTCGGGACCGTCGCGGTCACCCTCGGCACCACCATCGCGCTGATCGCCATCAGCGACCGCTCGGAGGGGGTGACGACGGGTGTCATCGTCGCGATGCTGCTCATCTCCCCCGTATGGACAGGGGTGTTGATACGGAACCACAAGGAGCGGGCGGACGCCGAGCGGCAGCGTGCCGCGCAGATCAACCGGCTGGCGGAGCTGGACCGCAAGACCGTGCTGCAGACCGAGCGCACCCGTATGGCCCGTGAGCTGCACGATCTGGTGGCCAACCACCTCAGCGCCATCGCCATTCACTCCAGCGCGGTGCTCTCGCTGACCGAGGCGAAGGGCGGTAAGGACGGCGACGCCGAGGAGGACCCGGTGTTGCGGGCGCTGTCCGTGATCCGCGAGAACAGCGTGCAGGGGCTGGCCGAAATGCGCCGGATGGTGGTGCTGTTGCGGTCCGACCGCGGGGTCGACGACGACTGGGACCGGCCGCAGCTGAACGCCCTGGGGGCACTGGTCGAACAGGCCCGGCCGGCCGCCGACGCGGCGGCGCTGTCGCTGCACACCGAGTTCCCCGAGAGCTTCCCCGAGGTGTCGTCGGTGATCGAGGTGACGGCGTACCGCATCGTGCAGGAGGCGCTGACCAATGTCCTCAAGCATGCCTCGGCGGGGCGGGTGCGGATCCGCTGCGAGGCCGGCACCGAGCAGCTGACCATCTCGGTCGACAGCCCGCTGGCCCGCGCCGACGGCCGGTCCCGGCAGCGCCCCGTCGAGCAGTTGCTCACCGGCGCGGGCGCCGGGCTCGCCGGGATGTCCGAGCGGGCCGCCCTGGTCGGCGGCATCTTCGACGCGGGACCCGACCGCACCGCCCCCGGCCGGTGGCGGGTGCGGGCGGTGCTCCCGCTGACCCAGAACTCCTAGGGCAGGCCCTGGGACCCATGACGGGGGCGGTGATGAGAGAGGTGGAGCAGCCAGTGGAGCAGCCAGTGAAGGAGCTAGTGATGGACGAGCCGGTGGACGAACTGGTGGGGTGCCCGGTGGGAAGGTCTCCCGAAGCCGGTGCCGCGGGCATCCGCGTCCTGGTGGCCGACGACCAGGCCGCCGTGCGCTCCGGCCTGGTCCTGGTCCTGCAGACCGACCCGGGCATCACGGTCGTCGGCGAGGCCGGCGACGGCGAGACGGCGGTCCGCATGGCCGCCGAACTACGCCCCGACGTCGTCCTGATGGACGTCCAGATGCCACAGCTCAACGGCGTCGCCGCAACCCGCCGGATCGTCGAGCGTCAACTCGCCGAAGTACTGGTCCTGACCACCTTCGACCTCAACGAGTACATCTTCGGAGCACTCCGGGCCGGCGCCGGCGGCTTCATCCTCAAAAACGCCGAACCGGCCGTACTGGTCAGCGCGGTGCGCGAGGTGGCTCACGGCGACGGCTTCCTCACCCCCGCCATCGCCCGCCGCCTGATCACCGAGTTCGCCGGCCGGCCCCCCTCCGCGAGCCCCTCACTGCCGGACGGCGCGGCCCAGGCCCTCGACACCCTCACCAAACGCGAGCTGGAGGTCCTGGCCTGCATCGCCCGCGGCCTGGCCAACAGCGCCATCGCAGAAACCCTCAACCTCGCCGAGGGCACCGTCAAAACCCACACCAGCCGCATCCTGTCGAAACTGAACCTGCGCAGCCGCGTACAGGCGGCGATTCTGGCGCAGCAGCACGGGGTTGCGTTACGGGAGTAACGACCACGGCACGGGCCCGGGGGGTGCTGCTCCCCGGCGCCCCGGCCGGCCCCGCCCGTGTCGACGCCAGCCGTGTCAACAACGGCCGTGTCCACGCCAGCCGCGTCGACGACGGCCCACGCCAGCCGCGTCGACGACGGCCGTGTCCACGCCAGCCGTGTCCACGCCAGCCGCGTCGGCGACGGCCGCGTCTATGCCGGCTGTGTCGATGCCAGTCCTGTCCACACCGCCCCTGCCCTCACAGCCCACCCCCGGCTTCCTGCGCCCGATCGGACCGGACCCGCCCACCGAGCCTGCGCAGAAACCCTGCCTGATCCCCCTCGGTCAGCTCATCCACCCACGCAGTACGGCCCTTGCACTCCGCACGCACACCATCAAGCAGCCGGTACAGCTCCCGCTGACTCACGTGCCGTCCCCAAGCCTCCTCCGCCCAGTAGCGCAGCCGCGACCACGCACCCGTAACCCGTGCCCGGCTCATCCGAACGCCTCCGCCGGGAGCCGCGGCCCGCCGCGGTCGCCGTCGTCCAGGGCCTCATCACCGTCGTCCAGGGCGTCATCGGCATCGTCCACGACGGGGCCGTCGTCGTCCGACGCGGGCAGGAGGCCGCCCCGGCTCTCCGCCACCCGGCGCACGTTGGCGAGGACCGTGGTCAATTCAACGGCCAGTAGGTGCAGTTCTCCGGGCGTCCACGTCCGCGCATCAAGGACTCGGCGCGCTTCCTCGATGAGTTCGGCGGCTTCGTCAAGCTGCGCCGCCTCCACGTCATCAGCAAGACGGGACACGAACCCCGTCCCATCGCCTGCCAGGAAACACGGCTTCCCGTCCGGGCTCAGCCACGGCAGGAGCCGCATGGTGTCAGTGGGTCTCATCAGCCCGCCACCTCCACCCCGGGAATCCAGCCCGGCCCGGCGTCGCCCCCGTGCGCTGCGAACCACAGCGCCCGCTGACGCCGCCCATACTGCAACCGCCGCTCCTGCCGCTCCCCCGGCGTGAGGACGTACGGCCGGATCAGGGCCGCGTCCTCCCCTCGCAGCAGCCCCGCCCGCCCGGCGGGCACGCAAGGAAGCACGAGTGTCACTGCCTCCTCGCACCTCACGGCGTGCAACGAGCCGGCGGACCGGTGACGCCCTCGCGCGGGCAGTAACAGCCGCACCAGCAGCACGGCCAGGCTCGCGATAGTTTGGGGCACGTCGTCAACCTCCCGGGGTTGATGGCCATTCCCCCGGGCCGTCGCCACGGTCGCGGGGGTCTGTCGTACTCGTTTGGTCAGGATTCCGCGCAAGGACGGCATGGGCCCATATCCCGGCGGTAATCTCACCGTGAGATGACTCTTCATCCCACCGCGATACCGGGGGAGAATCATGGCGACGGCACTCGCACCAATCGCATTGCCCGAGTGGGCTTGGCAGCGGACCGAAGTTCGCGAAGCCTTACGGGAACGCGACATAGGCGCGGTGTTCCGCCGCGTCCAGCAATACGGCGGGGCGAGCCAGGCCAGGATTGCCACAGCTGTAGCCATGACACAGGCCCGGGTGAACGAGGTCATCAACGGACGACGAGAGATCACGCGCCTTGACGTGTACGAGCGGATCGCAGACGGGCTGAACATGCCTGACGACGCCCGGCATTTGCTCGGCCTTGCACCGGCGCGTGACACGCGCAGCGGCGAGCGGGCGTTCGATCTGGCCACATTCCCGGAAGTCGTCCAGGTGTATGCCACTCAAGCCGCCGCCTCCCAGGACATCCAGCAACTTGCCGCGTCAGCTCGACAGTTGGACGTCCTGGCCGTGCGCGGACTCGGCCTTGTCGGCCTGAAGGACTCCCTGCTCCGTTCGTCACTCACTCGGCGAGAAGGGCAGCAGACACTGCAACTTCGCGTGTTGTTGCTTGACCCTGGATCGCCCGCCCTTGCCGTGCGCGCGGCCGAAATCGGGGAATCAGCTGAATCGCTCGCCAGCGGCGTCAAACTGGCCGAGGCTCGCTTGCGTGAGCTGTCGAGCGTTTGCGACCTTCAGGTCTACCGCTACGAGATGCGTCCAACATGGCGCATTATCAGGCTGGACGACACTCTGTTCGTCTCGTCCTTCGATGTCGGCTGGGAAGGACACGAATCGGCTACCTACAAGGTGATGGAGACGCCAAACGGCCCGCTGTATCGAGGGTTTCAGCGAATGTTCACGTCCATGGTCGAAACAGGAAACCGAACCGTCTGAGCGGAGGATCGTGCGGTGATTGAAGCAGAGCTGAAAGCACGTGTCCACGACCCCGAGTACGTCAGGGGGCAGCTTGACCGATTGGTGGAGGGGCGGGCCGAGGTCTATCAAGACACCTACTATGACGACCCGTCGGGAAGCCTCGGCTCACAGGATCAAGAATTGAGGGTCCGCACGATCCACGGGCCGAACTCGACACGATCCCTTCTCACATACAAGGGCGCCCGGATTGATTCGACTTCCGGCTCGAAGCCGGAGCACGAAACGCGCGTGGACAACCCGGAGGCCGTTCACGCTATGTTGCACGGACTCGGATACGTACCGGCAATCTCATTCCAGAAACGATGCCAGAACTACGAGTTCAGTTCTCATGGGCGCAGCTTTCTCGCCACGCTGGTCCAAGTTCCGGAGATCGACGGAACTTTTCTGGAAGTCGAGACCATGGTTCCGGAAGAGAAAGAACTCTCATCAGCGCTTGACGATGTCCGCTCCACCATGGGTGAACTCGGCATCCACACAGACGACTTCACGACAGAGCTCTACACAGACGCCGTAGCAGCCCGGCGTGCCACGAGATGACGGGCGTACCCGACTCGTGCGGAGAGATCGCCTCCAATCGCCTCACCGGCCACATCCGATGATCTTGCCAGCAACACCAATTCAAATGATCTGTTCAGAAAATGGGCGTCCCACTTGACCCCATTTGAATGAATAGTCCGAGGTAGCCGGGGTGAAATCTACTCGAATTCCGATGTCGGGAAGGCCGAATTCTTGACGCAGCCACCCATCCATTGTCAGCGCTGCGACCTCCGGGCGATAGTCGCTCAAGGGGTAACTGTAAGAACAGACTTTGATGGCAATGCCGTCAGGACGCAATGCAGATAGACGCTCGGCATGAAGCGAAAGTCCGAACGATAGCCATGCGCAGTCCAACCAGTGCAACCCTTGACTCGGCATGATTAGCAAAACATTTCGATGAATCAGGACACTGCCGGCTCGATCGTCGGGAGCAGGAATTGCATCGGCGGCCAAGTCGGCCGCCAGGCCGCCTACAGCAGTGCGCTTGCGGTACTTGAAAACGTTGCCCATGATTGCACCTTAATCTCGAAACTTCAGCAAGTGGAATATGGACTTATTGAAGTAATGCTCATACCCCATTCCAGTGTGGCCCCGTATGTATTCGTAGTCGTGCGGCACTCCGTCTCCGTACAGCCGGCTATGCCGATCCACGAAATCCTCAGCTTGACTGGGGCTCATGTCAACGATGTCTGCCTTGCGCATAGCTGCGAAATCATCTGCGGTCACCCTGAAGGTTAGGATTTCAACATCAGCTCCGCGTCCACGCAAGCGTTCGGCATAGCTCTCAGCTTCAGCTCTGGATCCCCATGAATATACGCCTTCTCCATATTGCCCCCTAATGTCCTCAGTCGGCCATGGTGTGCCGTCTCCCCGCAGGCGATGTGCGTTCGCAGGATCTTGCACAGTGTGGAATTCGTGATGGCATGGACTTAGCCCGAGGGGGTCGGTCCAAGTATGGGGGTTCTGGACGTAAGCGACGGGGTTGGGAGCCGGTTCGAGGCCGAGGGGGTCGGGGCTGAGGTAGCGCGCCGTCGTAGGATCGTATTGGCGGTGGAAGTTGTAGTGGAGCTGAGTCTCGGCGTCGAAGTATTGCCCGGGCAAGCGAAGTGGCGTGTGCGCTGTAGCTGTGCGGTTCCAGGTCGTGGTGCCCCAAAGCGTGGCCTTGGTATTCCAGGCGAGAGCGCCATCCTCTGAAACTAGTTCCGTAGGTGTGCCGACGAGGTCGGTGACGATTGCGAAGAAGCGTTGGTCGATGACCTGCTGGCGTGCATGGGTCAGGTCTGCGGTTGTCGTCTTGCGTTCAGTTTGGGTGAGAGGGGTGAGCCCTTGGTGGTCCCAGGTAAGGGCTATAGATTCGGGAGCGCCTGCGGTGTGAGTGGTTTGTTCAGTGAGTGTGGGGCCGTTCCAGGTGAAGTCGGTCTGTTCGAGGACTGTTCTCCCGTCGGGGGCCAGACGCTGTTTGGCTATTCGGCGTCCGGATGGGTCGTAGAGGTAGCGCCACGTCGTACCGTCCGGTGTGACCACTGATGTAAGGCGGTCTTCGGTGTTCCAGGTGTAGTGCCAGGTGTCGGGTTTGCGGGAGAGGCGGGTTTTTTGGCGGAGAACGACGCGGCCGAGAGGGTCGTGTTCGTAGCGGATGCGGCCGGCGCGGGTGATGTTGGTGCCGGTGTAGGTGCGGTCGCCTCGGGCTGAGGGGTTGGCGTGGTGGTCGGGCCAGGTGGCATGGGTTTGGTTGCCGGCTTCGTCATAGGCGTAGGTCTCGGTCCAGTCGGTGGCGTGGACAGCGGTGACGCGACCGGCGCGGTCGAGGTCGAAGGTGCGGGGGCCGGTGTGGGAGTCGTCGATGGCGATGAGGTTGCCATCGGGGCGGTACGTGTAGGCACGGTAGAGGCGGCGTTGGGCTTCGGCGACGGGGTTGGGCGCTTGGGCTGTTCCCGGAGGGGATTGAAGGGTGCCAGTGCCTGCGGTGGTGAGGGATTGGGTGGACAGACGGCCGGTGGGGTCCCAGGTGTTGGTGAAAGTGAGGTGGTCACCGATGCTGCGGCTGAGTTCTTGGCCGGCGGCATCGTGGTCAAAGGTGAGGGTGTGAACGCCTGTGTTGAGGGCGGTGCGGTTGCCGGCCGGGTCGTAGGTGTAAGTGGTGGTGTGGCCGGTGGGGGTGGTGCGGGAGGTACGGCGGCCCAGGGCGTCGTAGGTGAACGTCATGGTGCGGCCGTTGACCGTTTCCGCGGTAACGCGCCCCAGGATGTCGCGGGTGTAGGTGACGGTGGCGTCCGGGTTAGCCGCCTGGAGGAGCTGGCCGGTTGGGGACTGGGTGTAAGTGGTGGTCAGTCCAGCGGCGTTCTTCTCGGTAATGCGGCCGAGCGTGTCGCGGGTATAGGTGGTGGTCTCGCCGAGGGTGTTGGTGCGGGTGACCAGTTGCCCGGCGAGGTCGTGGGTGTAGGTGAGGGTGCGGTCGTCGAAGTCCGACTCGGATATCAAGCGGCCAGCTGGATCGTAGGTGTAGTTCCAGGTCAGGCCTTGGGGGCTGGTGACCTGGGTGAGTCGTAGTTCGGTGTCGTGGGTGAACTCGTGGCGGCTGCCGTCGGGGTCGGTGCGGGCCGTGAGCACGTCGAAGTGGCCGTATTCGAAGTGAGTGGTCTGGCCGATGGCGTTGGAGTGGGTGAGGCGGTTGCCCTCGCCGTCGTAGGTCCATTCCTCCGTGGCGCCGGTGGGATCGATGCGGACAGCGAGTTTCCCCGCGACAGACCAGATGTAGTGGGTGGTCTCGCCCAGGGGGTTGGTGAAGGACGTGGTGCGGCCGAAGGCATCGCGGCGGTAGTGGGTCGTGGCGCCGAGAGGGTCGGTGACTGATACCGGGAGGCCGGCTTTGTTGCAGTAGAGACGGGTGGTGTTGCCGAGGGCGTCGGTGATCGAGGAGAGGTGGCCTCGGGTGTCATGGGTGTAGGTGGTGGTGGCGCCGGTGGGGTCGGTGGTTGAGGTGCGGTTGCTGCCAGCGTCGTAGGTGTAGGTCCAGGTGGTGCCATCCGGCCCAGTGACGGTCAGAGGCAGGCCGAGCTCGTTGTAGGTGGTCGTGGAGGTCGTGCCGTCGGGGAGGGTGACGGCGGTGGGACGGCCCTGGTCGTCGTAGGTGATGTGGGTGGTGCGGCCCAGAGGGTCGGTGGTGGCCAGGATGCGGTGCTTGGTGTCGCGGACGGTGCGGGTGGTGGCGCCGGTGGGGTCGGTGGTCGCGACTATCTGGTGGTGGTCGTTGACCTGGTAGGTGATGACCTGGCCCAGGGAGTTGCGGTGCAGGTTGGTGCGTAGCCCTGTCCCTGGGTCGGGGTCGCCCCAGGTGAAGTTGGCGCGGAGGTGGCCTTCGATGCCGCCTTGTGAGGTGCAGCGGTCCGCTTCGTCGTAGGCGTAGTGGTAGCTGCTGTTGTTGGTGTCGGTCCAGGAGGTGATGCGGCCGGCTTCGTCGTAGGTGAAGCGGAGGGGGAGGCCGGAGGCGTTGGTGACGGTGGTGAGGTTGCCCAGGTCGTCGTAGCCGTAGGTGACCAGGAGTTGGTCGCTGCCGTCGGGGGCGGCGCCGGCCAGGTGGAGGGCGGTGATGCGGCCCTGGTCGGTGGTGAGGAGGAGGCGGTAGCCGGCGCTGTGGGTGATGGCGGTGGGGGTGCCGTCTTCGGTGTAGTCGAAGGTGTGGTGGTTGCCGCGGCGGTCGGATATCTCGTCGAGGACGGCGAGGTTTTCGGTGTAGGTGGTGAAGTAGCGGCGGGTGCCGGTGACCGGGTCGGTGAGGAGGTAGTCGCCGTCCGGGGTGAGTTCGAGGGGTGCGCCGTCGCCCTCGATGGGGAGGGTGGGGACGCCGACCGCGGGGTGGGGGTAGAGGAGGAAGTTGCCCTCTTCGCCGATGAGGATGACGCCCTCGGCGTCGATCTCCAGGCGCTGGTCGACGGTGGACATCCAGGTCGGGCCGAACCAGCGGCCCTGACGGTAGGACGACTCGAAGGTGCGGGTGAAGGAGAGCGGGAGGCTGCCGGGGAGGGTGATGTCGGTCTGCGGCAGGTGCATGCGGCCGGTGGCCATGTCGATGGGGTCGCTGCCGAAGGTCTTGCACCAGCCGGTGCGAAGCCGGTCCAGGACGGTGCGCTTGCCGCCCTCCTTGGCAGCCGTCCGCGCGGCGGCCTTGGCGGCGTTCTTCGCACCTGCCTTCGCCACCCCCTTGGCCAGTGCGCCCGCGCCCTTGCCGCCGACCGCGTTGACGATCGCAGCGCTGAACGAGTCGAACGGGTCGCTGCCCCAGCCCGAGCCGAGCATGCCCTTGGCCGTGTCGATGGGGTGGAGGCCGGCCTGGGCCAGGCCCATGAGCAGGGTGGCGGTGTTGGCCGAGTACTTCCAGGGGTGGGTGATGTTGTAGGGGTCCAGTGGATTGATCGTCCGGGCCAGCTTGAGGGTGTCGGCCCCGGCCTTGAGAGCGCCGCCGGCCATATGCACGTGCGCGAGGACGAACGCTTCACCGCCGTCCTTGATGGCTGCGCCCGCCAGCTCCGTGAACGCGGGCTTGTCCGGGGCGTGGGCCAAGGCGCCCTTGATGGCGTTACGAGCCCGGTCGGCGGCTTCGTTGCGCTGGCTGCGGGCGTCCTTGAGGATGTCTTCGGCGGCCTCGCGGCCCTCCTTGCCCACGTCGCCGGGGTCGGAGGGAGCCTGCGGTTCGGCGCCCGCGTCGGTGCCCCGTGAGGCGAGGTACTCGTACGCGGAATGACGCTCCCGGTAGCTGTCGTACTGGGACTCGTACGCACTCCGGGCGCGTTCGGCGGCCTGCTGTGCCTTGCGGTACTTCTCGATCGCGTCGACGGCCTTGCCCTGCGCCCAGGTCACCGTCTCCGCATACGACTTCAGGGCCTTGGAGGCGTCGTCGCAGGCATCGGCGGCGTGCATCCACTGCTTGGGGTGCATGTCGAACGCCTCGCGGAAGGCGTCGGCGGCCTTGCCGCTCCAGTGGTGGCCCGAGCCGAGCTTGCGCATGCCGTTGGCGACCCGGTCGAAGGCGGCCGAGAAGTCCTTCAGGTGGGAGGCCGTCTCGTTGATCTTCTCGACGTCGCCGTGGATGAGCTCCTTGGGGTCTTCGGTCTCACCGAGCTGCCGTTCATCGACGTGGGCGCCCAGGGCGCCGGCCAGGTCGGCGCCGGCGGAGCGGACGGCGTGTCCGGCGTCGTCGAGACCGACGGTCTCCAGCGCGTCGCCGGCCAGGTCGGAGCCGTGCTCGACCAGCTCGCCCGCGCCGCGCTCGACGGCATCGGTGAACTTGCTCGCGCCGTCACCTATCGCGTTCAAACCATCGCTGACCCAGCTCACTTGTTGCCACCCCCCTGACCCTGCGCACCCTTCGGCTCGTGGAACTTGGTTGTGACCTCGGCGGGATCGTCGAGCGGGTGGGTGATCCGGTCGGGGATCGAATGGAAGTCTTCGGCGGTCTTGTCGGCCGTATCCACCATCCGCTGATGCGACTCCATCGACTCCTGGGACATCGGGTCGAAGTCGGCGTTGAGGGGGTTGTCCGCGGCGATGTCACCCCAGGACGTCTTGTGCAGCTGCTCGGCTGTCTTGGACGGGTCGCCGATCGCTGCGTTCGCGGTCTGCTTCAGCGTGTCCGAGACGTACTGCTCCTGCTCGTAGTACATGCCGGCGGTGATGCCCAGCTTCTTGGAGAATTCGTTGGCGTCCTGCATCAACGTGCGCACGCCCCAGCCCCAGCGGTCGCAGAAGGAGTCGAGGACGGCGGCCAGGCCGTCGTCGCCGCATTCCATGGTGTCCAGGGATAATTTGTCGAAGCCGCGGCCAAGTTGGGCTTCCAAATCAAAGCCCAGCTCTTTGAGTTCGGCCGTTGCGGCCTTGATGCCTTTGGTGAGCTGCTCGAAAGCCTCAGGCTCGACCTGGTACCCGTCTCCGCCGATCAGACCCATTCCTACGCTTCTCCCCTGTGCCGTGCGGCGTTGTCCGATATTCCAGCCGTCGATACGTCGATGGCGGCGCTGTCGGGGACGATTCCGGCCACCGGCGGGAAGAGCGCGCCCTGTTCACTGCCCGCGTCCAGAGCCACCCCGGTTGGTCCCTCGATGGCGGGAATCAGCACGTCAAGGACTCGGGCACCGGACGCGGTCACGTACTGCCACGCGGTGCCGGGCTCACTGCCGCGGGATAGGGCGAAGCGAGAGAGGGCCTCTTCGTCGGTGAAGGCGTACAGCCAGCGGATGCCGTCCAACTCCGTGGAGAGAAGCGTGTCATTGACCGTCGGAATCAAGACATGTGTGCGCCGGAATTCACCTACCAGCGCGGCTGGATCCGGTTGTCCTGCGTGAACTGCCGCTACCTCGTCGGCCAATGACACAGCGGGCCCCTCCCCCGATTTTCACCTCAACTGCTCGGACCACTCTGGCATACGGCACTGACAACGCCGCCGGAGACACTCGGAGGGGAAACCGGTCGCCGGTTCCTTTTATTTTCAAATAGGGGTGTGAGTGAGTGGGTGATAAATGGGGGGAGTTGGGAGGAGCTGATTACTTTGGGCGGGAATGGCACCGGCCGCGGCGGCCCGATGGGTGGTGGGGGTGACGCCGCTTGCTCAACGCTTCCGCCAGAACGACACCCTCGCCCTCCGCCCTGCTCAGTCGCCGCCGAGCAAGCTGCGTGCGATGGCGTCGTTCTGGCGGAAGTAGACGGCGTTGGTGCCCGGGCGGGGGAACTGGGCCGGGCCCGCGATGATGCGGTCCTGGTGCTCGGTGCCGTACGCGTCGACCGGGTGCAGGCCCGCTCCGGACAGCTGGAGCAGGCCGCTCGGGGTCCCGTCCGCGCCACGTTCCGGCACCAGTTCGCCCCGGGACGTCAGGGCGTGCAGCAGGGGGTCGGCGGTCCGGTCGGGGTCGGGGGGTGCCAGCCGGGCATCGAGGAGGACCCTCGCCTCGTGGACGGTGCCGGGGAGGGCGGGGCCGGTGGCGCGGAAGACAGCAGGGCCGGTGGCGCGGAAGACGGCGGGGCCCGGGGCCCCCTCGGTGCCGGCCGTGATCTCCACCCGCATATCGGGCCCGACGAACGTCACCACCCCCGCCTCCGCCAGCGCCAGCAGCTGCTCGGCGCGCAGTGGCGGCGGGCCCGAGCTGAGGTACGTGCCGATCGCGAAGTGGCCGAGTGCCTCGGTGACTTGGGCGGGATCCAGGTCGCCGGCGCGCCACAGCTCCTCGATGACCGCGCCGACCCGTTGCAGGGCGTCGACGAGTGCGGTCTCGACGCCGCGCGCGGGTCCGGTGCGGCGGTGCAGGACCTCGGCGAGGTGACCGCGCAGTTGCCGCTGGAGGTCGTCGGTGTCGGCGCACCGCAGACCGGCCAGCGGCGCGGCCAGCCGGTCCAGGTCGAATCGGTCCGCGGGGTCGGGCACCGCCTCGCGGGCGAGTTTGGCCAGCCGGTCGGCGTCGGTGATCAGCAGGGCGTACTGGGCGTCGAAGTCCTGCCAGGTCATACGGGTACGGGCGGGCTGCCCGGCGAAGAGGGCGCGGTAGTGGCACCAGCCCAGTTCGGCCAGCACCAGCGGCCAGGCGTCGCGGGCGAAGGAGGCGCCGGACCTGGACAGCCGGGCGCGGCAGGCGTCGACAGTGGCGAAGCGCAGACCAGCGGGCGGGGCGGGCAGGGCCGATGACAAGGGGCGCGCCGGTTTCGGGGGCAGCGGTACGCCGCGGCGGGAGCCCGCGTACAGCCGGGGCTCACGGCCGGAGGGCAGATAGCGCAGCGCGCCGTCGGGGGTGCGGACGAAGCGGCCGCCGCGGCCCTCGGTCAGCAGCGCCAGGCAGTCGATGAAGACCAGGCCGAGGCCGCGGACGACGACGGGCGCGCCGGGCGGGATGCGGTCCAGCGCGTCGGGGTCGGCGGGGCCGGGGCCTATGCGCAGCAGGCCGGGCGGAGTGGGGGCGGCGAGGGTTTCGGTGTGTCCTTGGGCGAAGACCACCCGGTCGGCGAGGAAGGGGGGTTCGCCGGAGTCGAGGATCACCTGTTGGCGGCCGGCCGGCGGTGCGTCCGGGAGCGCCTCGTCGGGGGCCGTCCGTACCAGGTCGATCACTCGCGCGCGATGGACGAACAGCCGTACGGAGGCGGGCCGTTGGCGGGTCACGGTCTCGAAGAAGTGCCGCAGATAGCGGCCCTGGTCACGGCGGGCGGCGTAGGCGCCGTCGTGCAACGGGGCGTCGAGCCAGCCGGCGGTGGTGGGGCCGGGGCGCGGCGGTCCCGCGCAGTCCACGCTCTCGTCGGGGTACATGGTGACGTGCTCGGCGGCGGAGTTCATCCACAGCAGGCCGGGCTGGTCGGTGCGCCAGGTGCGGCCGGCGCCGGGTGGGTACGGGTCGACGATGTGCAGGTCCAGGAGGCACTCGCCGTACAGGGCGGGGACGTTGGCGAGGATCCGCTCGACGATCGAGGCGCCGCGGGGTCCACAGCCGATGACGCAGAGGGAGCGGGCCGGGCCCATGTGGTGGTTCAACTGGCCTCCGTCCGTGGGCCTCCGTCCGTGAAACTCCGTAAAACACAGGGGCCCGGTGGCCCGTGCCGAAGCACGGGACCACCGGGCGCCGTGTCAGCAACCGCCGCTGATCGTGGAGCCGAGTGCCTGAGCGTCACGCTCGCCCGGCACCTCCAGGCCCTGAAGGTCCATGATGGTCATCTACGACACCTCCCTTCCGCGGATCGAAAGACGTGTGTACCGTGGCTACACGGTGTGTGGTGGAGACCGAACACCGTGTGTTGAGGCACTGTGTGGTCAGCTGCGTCAGCAGCCGCCGCTGATGGTGGAGCCGAGCGCCTGAGCGTCACGCTCGCCCGGCACCTCCAGGCCCTGAAGGTCCATGATGGTCATCTACGACACCTCCCTTCCGATGCTTCGTTGTGACGGATGATCACGGTGGTGACGTACCAGGTGCCGTTGCGGGACACCTGGAGCCGGTGGACCGTGCACGATGGTGCGCGGTCCGCCCGGCATCACGTCAGCAGCCGCCGCTGACGGTGGAGCCGAGCGCCTGAGCGTCACGCTCGCCCGGCACCTCCAGGCCCTGAAGGTCCATGATGGTCATTTACGACACCTCCCTTCCGTGGTGCGCAGTGCCCGCTGCCCCGGACGGGGCGGCGAGGGTGGCGGCGCTCGTGGCGCCGCCGCCGCGTCCCGGGGCCGCCGAGTGAACGGCTNAGTGCCCGCTGCCCCGGACGGGGCGGCGAGGGTGGCGGCGCTCGTGGCGCCGCCGCCGCGTCCCGGGGCCGCCGAGTGAACGGCTGCCGCGGAGCGCGAGTCGGTGAGGAACGGGAGCAGCGGGGTGCCCCGTTCGGTGGCGGACAGCGCGAGCAGAACTCCCGCGCTGCCGCCGGCCAGGTCCATGGAGATCCGGGCGCGGCCGTCGCAGGGGAAGACCACCGCTCCGTTCCGCGTCATGGCGTGCTGGCCCAGATTGGTCAGATGGCGGCGCAGATGGCGCTCGGTCGCCTCCGGGGGCAAGGACACCCGGTCGCGTAGCGTCGCCAGGGTGGCGAGCAGTCCCGCGCGGCCGCCCAGCAGGCCGGACTCGATGACGAAGTCGGCGGCGCAGGCGCGCAGCAGGGCGGGCAGCGCCTCGCGGATCCGGTCGTCGTCGCGCAGCTCCAGCAGCTCGGCCGCCACCAGCGCGATCCCCGCGCTGCCGTTGTCCAGGTAAGGCAGCAGCCGGAATCCCTCGTCGACCTGGAGGGTGTCCTGCGGACCGGGCGAGCAGCGCGCGAGGTCGCGGTGGACGGCGTGTACCGCCTCGTCCAGCAACCCGGGGTCCCCGGTGGCCTGGTGGGCGCGCAGGAGGAAGAGGGCGGCGCCCGACCAGCCGTACATCAGGCCGGCGGCGTCCTTCGAGCCGCGTCGGCGCTTGCGCTCGACCGGTTCGGTGCGGGCCGCGGTCAGCCGCTGGGTGACGCGGTCGGCGAGGCCGAGTGCCTGCTGCCGTAGTGCGTCGCTGTCCAGCGCGTCGGCGAAGTGCAGCAGGTTCAGGCCGACGCCCGACAGGCCGCGGTAGAGGCTGGGGCAGTGGCGTACGGCCAGCCGGCCGTCGGCCCGGTCGAGGGCGCGCCGGGCGGCCTCGTCCTCCCCCAACTCGCTTAAGACGTACGCCATTCCGTGGAGGCCGTCATAGAAGCCGATCCGCTCGGCGGGGACCCGGTCGACGGCGGCGCGCAGCCAGGCGACACCCTCCTCGTCGCGCTGCCCGAGCGCGGTGTGCAGCGTCCACAGGACGCCGGCCGCACCGTGTCCGAAGCCCGCGCCGCCCTCGACGAACTGCTCGAAGTCGCCGGGGTAGAGCCGGTCCTTACGGTGCGGGGTGGCGCTGTCGCGCAGCCCGCGGCCGAGGGATTCCAGCACACCGGAGGGTGGGAACGCGCCTGGCAAGGAGGTGAGGGGGGAGGTCGTGTCGTCGTTGGGGGCCAGTTGCGGGGCCAGCCGCGACACCAGGGAGTCCGGCAGTCCGTAGCGCTCGGCCGCGGTGGCCAGCAGCGCGGGGGCCTTGTCCGGGGCGAGGCCGCCGAGCGCGGCCAGCGGCAGGAAGAACCACAGTCCGATGGCGGCGAGCGCATAGTGGTCGCCGTCCGCGCCGATCGCATCGGCGCGGTGGAAGCCGGGGGCACCGAGGCTGCTCGGGGTGGCCCGGTCGATCTCGTCGGCCACCTCGAAGTCCAGGAGTACGGGCTCGTCGCCGGGCTTGATGATGAGGTTGCCCGGGTGCAGATCGCCGATCCGGATGCCGCGTTCGTGGACGGCGGCGACCAGCGCCTCGATCCGGCCGAGCAGGGCCAGCGCGCGGTCACGGTAGTCCGCGACGGCCTGTTCGTCGGGGTCGGGGACGGTCAGCGGGTGGTGGGCGGCGAGCCAGGTCTGGAGGTCCTGGCCCGCGATGTCCTCCAGGACCAGGAAGAGATGGTCGCGTACCTGGAGGGTGCCGAAGGTGCGCGGGATCCCGGGGAGTCCGGCCAGCCGCTCCAGCATCCGGTGCTCATGGGCGAGCCGGCTGACCGCGTCGCGGCCGACCCCGTCGGTCCCGGAGTAGGGCCGGCCCTCCTTGAGGACGACGCCGGTCTCACCCGCGCCGAGGGCGTCGGCGCCGAGCGGTGCGGCGCGGTAGACGCCGCCGCCGTTGGAGAACTGCAGCGCCCCGGTGATCCGGTAGGGGAAGTCGTCCACGGCCTGCCGGGCGGCGAGCGAGTCCTTGAGGATGTCGGGGATCGCGACCCAGTCGGGGGTGTGGAAGACCGGCGTACGGCGGTCCGGCTCGGGTGTGCCGTCGGGGCGCCGGAAGGCCGTCACCAGCTCACCGTCGGCGTCCTCCATGTAGCGGGTGCGGAAGCCGCCGTAGCGTACGTAGAGCGGGCCCTGGCGGAAGCGCAGATCGGTCAGGACGTACGGGCCGGGGCGGCCGCCGACGATCGCGTCCAGTCCTTCGAGGGTGCGGGCCAGGTCGGCCTCGTCCACGGGGTAGACGGTCAGCAGCTTGCCGGCGGAGGAGCGCTGGGCGTATTTGCGGCTCAGGGCGCGCAGGACGTTGGCGCTCTTGAGGTATTTGAAGGCCAGGCCGTGCCGGGTGCAGTAGGCGGCGACGTCGGCGATGGTGCGGCGGGCGTCGTCGGGGGCCGCGCTGACGTGGATCTTCCAGCCCTGGTCGGGGAGTTGGTCCTCGGGCGGGCGGCAGAAGGTCCAGGCCTCGTTCTCGTCGAGGGTCCAGCCGTCGGGGAGGGGCGGGGCGGGGAAGCGGGTGGCTTCCGTGTTCCAGTTGCCGGGCCAGTCGAAGAAGGTGCGGTCGGCCAGGGCGAAGCTCTCGGCGCCGTCTCTCATGCGGCACCTCGCTCGGCGCCGGCGGGCCCGTCCTCGTCGTGGGGCCCGGCCTCGTGGAGGGGCGTGGCGTCGTGGTCCAGGTACGCCGTCAGCGCGGTACGGCGGCCGGCCGTCGCGAGATGCTCGGCGAGGACGGCGCGGGCCTGGGACTTCTCGTCCTCGGGGATGAAGTCGTCGAGTCCGACGGCCAGTACGCGGTTGTCGTCGCTGGGCTTGAGCGAGGCGTAGTGCTCGTCGCGCAGCAGTCCCCACACGATCGCGTCGTGGTACTGACCGTCGAGGTAACAGTGGTCCCGCAGGATGCCCTCGACCACGAACGGGGTCTTGGTCATCAGCCGGATGATGCCCTTGTTGTAGCCGGCGGTGGTGACCTGTACGCGGTGCGCGTCGAGCTGGTGGAAGAGGTAGTCGACGAGCAGGACGACGGCCTCCGCGCCATAGCCGCGGCGCCACAGGTCGGGGCTGCCGATCGCGCCGCCGACGGTGTAGCCGCCGATCCGGCCGCTGCGCTGGTAGCTGACGGCGCCGATGCGCTCGCCGTCCTTCGTGCGGATCACCAGGTTGTGGACCCGCCCCGAGCGGTTGGCCTGCTCGATCTCGGCCGCGCCCAGTAGTTCCCAGTCGCCGCTGAGTACGGCCGCCGGCGAGCCGGGCCGCAGCCAGGAGGCGATCGCGGCCCAGTCGTCGTCGCCGGGCCATTCCAAGGTCACCAGTCGTCCCTGCACAGTGCGTCTCCCTCCTCAGCGTGTGTAGCGGGTGAGTACGAGTACGGCGTTGTGGCCGCCGAATCCGAATGAATTGCTCAGCACCACGTCGCCGTCCCAGTCGCGGGCGCCCTTGACGACCAGATCGAGGTCGGGTTCCTCGGGGTGGTCGCAGTTACGGATCGGTGGGATCTTGCGGTCTTGCAGCGAGAGCACCGCGGCGGCGGCCTCGGCGGCTCCGGAGGCGCCGAGCATGTGCCCGGTCATGCTCTTGACGGCGGTGATCGGCGTACGGCGCAGATGGTCGGGGCCGAGCACCTCGCGCAGCGCCGCGGCCTCGATACGGTCGTTGAGCACGGTGCCGGTGCCGTGGGCGCTGATCTGTCCGACGTCCTCGGGGGTGCGGCCCGCGTCGGCGAGTGCGTCGCGCATGGCGCGGATGGCTCCGGCTCCGGTCGGGTCGGGGGCGGTGGCGTGGTGGGCGTCGGTGGTGGCGGCGTAGCCGGCCACCTCGGCGAGGATGGGTGCGCCACGGCGTTCGGCGTGCCCGGCCTCCTCCAGCGTCAGGACGGTGGCCCCGACGGCCATCACGAAGCCGTCGCGGTCCCGGTCGAAGGGCCGGCTGGCGCCTTCGGGGTCGTCGTTACGGCGCGAGAGGGCCTGGGCGTTGGCGGTACCGGCCAGGTCGACGGCGGTGAGCGCGTCGTCGGCGCCGCCGGCCAGGGCGATATCGGCCCGGCCGTGGCGGATCAGTTCGGCCGCCTCGCCGATGGCCACCGCGCCGGTGGCGCAGGCCGCCGACACCGCGCAACTGGGGCCGCCGATGCCGTACTTGATGGACAGCAGGCTGGCCGGGTGGTCGATGGCGGTGAGGACCGAGTGGTACGGGGAGACCCGCCGCGATCCCTGCCGCTGCAGGACGTCGTACTGCTGCTGGATCGAGTTGGCGGCGCCGTAGCCGGAGCCGATCACCGCGGCGAAGCGGTACGGGTCGATGCCGGCCGGCTCGTCGAGACCGGCGGCGCGCAGGGCCTGGGCGGCAGCGACCACCGCGTACTGAGTGAAGCTGTCGCTGCGCCGGGCTTCCTGCGGTGTGAGGTAGCCGGTCGTGTCGAAGCCGGTGACCTCGCCGCCGATGCGGACCGGGAGGCCGGAGGTGTCGAAGCGGGTGAGGGTCTTCACGCCGCTGCGGCCGGCGAGCAGGGCGGCCCAGAAGTCCGCGGTGGTGTTTCCCACGGGGGACACCACGCCGGTGCCGGTGACGACAACGCGTCGCCGTTCCGCACGTACCTCCATGAAAGCCACCTCCTAGTTATCTGCCCCGTTGTCACGCTCGGGGCGTCCTCATGACCAGAAACATGACAGCCGAGTCATTGGCTTGTCAACAGGTTGCGCCGGAGGGAGTCAGTCAGGGGAACCTGTCATATGCGGGACGCAGGCCTCGTACCAGCGGAAACGCTCTCAGAGGCATGACTGACAGAGTCATGAAAATTGACTATGAGGCCGGCGGTCACGGCGGAACAGGGGCCGGGGCGGCGTGGGCGGGGCGGCCTGACCGAGGCGGCGGCGGGCGGCGGCGTAGGCCTCCCGGCCGGCGGCCGACCCCCTGGTAGGGCCCGGAGTACATAGAAAGTGACAGGCGGCGGGGCGGGAAGTGCCTACCTGCGGATGATCCGAATGCCGCGGCCGGACGGGACGCTGGTCCGTACACGTAGCTCCGACACATCACAAGGACGAGGGGAACTCATGAAGGGTATTGCGGTAGGTATTGTTCTGGCGATCGTCGGCCTGATCCTGTGGCTGACCACAAAGGAAGTGGATACGGGGGTCGTCTCACTTCACAAGGCCGGGCTGGTCCTGGCGATCGTCGGTGGCGCGGAAGCCTTGTTCGCGCTTCTGGGGCTTGGAAAGAAGGCGAAAAAATAGGCGCGCATTGCGCGCAATAACGGCATTTGCGGCGCCATGGTTTTTGGCACCCCGGCCTTCAGTCCCGCTTTTCGATGAGGTCCGTCAGCCGTTCCCGGGCCCGCTCGGCGTGTCGGTACGCCTGGGCCCGCCGGAACAGCTCTGCGGAATACCGGAAGTGTCCGGCCGCCCTTTCCCGGTCCCCCAGCCGTTCGCACGCCGCCGCGATCTCCAGGAGCGCGGCGGCTTTCTCATGACTGCGGCCGGTCTCGGGGAGCGCGGCCAGCTCCTCGCCCAGCGCGAAAACCCGGCCGGGGTCGCCGGCCGCCTCCGCACAGACCGCATCAGCGGCCGTCAGCCAGAGCGGGAATTCCGGTTCCTGCGTCACCGAGGCGACGACCAGGCCGCGCTCGACGATGCTGCGGGCCGCCGCCGTCTCGCCGCGGTGCAGCAACAGCAGGGCGTAATGCCCGTTGATCTTCTCCCAGAGCGGGAAGCCGGCGGTGGGGGTGACCCGGCGCGCGCACTCGCCCAGCAGCGCGGCGGCGCGCTCCATCTCGCCACGGTCGCGCAGATCGAGCGCCCGGTGCAGATCGATGGCGGCGCGCGGCCCGGGGAGCACGCCGTCCGCCGAGGGCCGGCAGTGGTCGGTGTCGGGGGCCCACTCCGGGCAGCCGCTCCAATAGGCGCAGCGGGTGAGCACATCGAGGACGAGCAGTGAGTGGAAGCCCGTGCCGGGGCGCCGGTCGGCGCATTCGAGGAAGCCGGTGAGCGCATAGCGCAGCCCGTCCTGGACCCGGCCGGCCGACTCCAGCAGATCGGCGAGCGCGATCAGGGCGCGCAGCCGGGCCTCGGCGTACGGGGCGGGGGTGAGCGCGTCCAGCATCCGCAGCAGGACCTCGGCGCCCTCGTCGGCGCGGCCGAGGGTGCCCAGTATTTCGGCAATGGCGAGCTGCGCCTCGGTAAATACGTCGTCCTGGCGGCCGGCCGGATCAATCTCGGCCAGTGCGCGGAATTCCCGCAGTGCGCCCTCGGCGTCGCCGCCCTCCCATTGCCGGCGGGCCGCCACCAATCGTCCGACGAGGTCGAGCCGGCGGACCCGGCTGGTGGTTTCGACATGCTCGGCGGTTCTGGATATTTCGTCCACGCCGACCCCGAGGCGTTGCGCCAGGATCTTGAGTGCCCGGCCGCTGGGAATGCGCTTCCCGCGTTCGACGAGTGAGATGTAGCTCGACGACATTTCGGACCCGGCAAGGTCGTGCTGTGTCATTCCCGCGCTGACCCGAAGCTCTTTGATTCTCCGCCCGGTGTCCGCCAGCTCAGGCATTCGACAAACCCTCCGGATTTCGAACAGTGGATGACTCCGGCCGACTGCACCAAATCGGCGCGAGTCACAATGAGTGCTCGGCACTTTACCAAGTAGTCAAGAAGAAGTCGACCGATATTCGGATTCCTTCACCGGTCTTCACCGGGCCTGCCGAGATCATTTCGAGGGGCGCGCACAATGCGGACAACGCCTCCGGACGGAGCCGCTGCCCGCACCCGGAAACCGGCTGACCGGTACACCGAACTATGTGCTCCGGCACCGCGGGTCAACCTTTCGATGTAGTACCGCACGGCGATGCCCGCGCCCGGCGTGACGTGGTCGGATGAGGCATCAACGCTCCACCACCGCCGGACTCAGCGGAGGCACCACCCATGACCCAGCCCCAACGACCCGATCTGTACAAGGATGTGGCGCCCTCACAGGCATCGTCCCGCGCGGTGCTGGCCTCGGACGCCGAACGCGAGGACATGGTCGAACGGCTCAGGGAAGCCACCGCGGAAGGCCGGTTAACCCTCGAAGAGCTGGCCGAGCGTTCCGAGGCGGCATATCTCGCGCGTACCCGCGAGGAGTTGCAGTCCGTCGGCGAGGATCTGCCGCATGTGACTCCCCCGGAGTCATCGGCCTCCGCCACCGGACAGCGCAGCTTCCGCGCCGTATTCGGCGATGTCACCCACCACAGCCCCTCCCTGGAACACGGCATCGAGGCGACCGCAGTCTTCGGGGATCTGACCCTCGACCTGTGCGCCTCCCCGGCACCGTCGACCGGCGAACTGACCATCGAGGCCCGTGCGCTCGTCGGCGATGTCCATCTGCTGCTCCCGGAAGGCGTCCGGGTCGAGATGAACTGCAGCAAGGTCTTGGGAGATCTGCGCAATGTGACCCGGGAACACTCCGGCCCGGAAGCCGTCACCCCGCTCATCCGCATCACCGGCTCCGCCGTCCTGGGCGACATCGTCGTCGCGCACCCCAACAGCGACCGGCGCACGTACTGGCAGAAGTGGCTCGACGAGCGCCGCGGCCGGGCCTGACCGGAGGAGAAGCCGTGACGTCGTTTCAGGCCCTGCCCCGCCCCGAGCCGCCCGCGCCCGTCACCGACGAAGGCCGGATAGGCCCGCGGGCCATGGCGCGGCACACGGGCGCGCTGGTCCGCCGCAATCTTCTGCAGATCCGGCAGAACCCGGAGTCGATGACCGACGCGCTGCTGATGCCGATCGTGCTGACGGTGCTGTTCGTCTTCGTCTTCGGCGGCTCGATCGGCGCGGGCGGCGACCGCGCGCAGTACACCGCCTTTCTGGTGCCGGGGCTGATGGTGATCCTCGGGATGACCATCGCGATGGCCGTCGGCACCGGCGTCAACGACGACTTCCGTACCGGCCTGATGGACCGCTTCCGCAGCATGCCCATCGCCCGCTCCTCGGTGCTGGTGGCCAAGGTCGTGGTGGAGACCGGCCGGATGCTGGTCGCGATCGCGGTGCTGCTGATCGTCGCCGCGGTACTCGGCTTCGACTTCAGCGGACGCTGGCCGGGCCTGCTGGCCGCGATCGGTCTGACCGCCGTCTTCGGCACCTCGCTGATCTGGATATTCATGCTGCTGGGGCTGACCCTGCGCACCGCACAGGCCATCCAGGCGCTCTCCGTCCTCGTGCTGACCCCGCTGCAATTCGGCTCCTCGATCTTCGTGCCGCCCTCGACCATGCCGGACTGGCTGCAGGCCTTCACCCGTATCAACCCGCTGACGCACATGGCCGACGCGGCCCGCGGACTCGCCCTGGGCGAGGGCCCGGTGGCCGGCCCGGTGCTCTGGACGCTCGTGTGGTCGCTGGGCCTCACGGCGGTCACCGCCCCGCTGGCCATCGCCAAGTTCCGCGCCAAGACCTGACACCCATCCGTACGGGCGGAGCACATCCCCCGTCACGCCCTCGGCGTGGTTCCCTCCGTACGAAGAAGACGTGGCCCGGCCCCACCCCGGCTCCCCCCGGGCCGGTGGGGGCCGGGCCACG
>NZ_QUAC01000026.1 GCF_003389455.1 Streptomyces inhibens
GCCGCGCGCGGCCCGCGCGCCGCGGCGGCCGTCGCCGTCGCCGCCGAGTCCGCGGGCGATCTCGTCCAGCGCCGAGAGCACCTCGGCCGGCTCCAGATCCAGCAGGGCCAACGTCCGTACGGCGGTGCGCAGTTCACCCATCGCCACGGCGGCGCGCAGCCCGCGGCCCATGACGTCGCCGACCACCAACGCCGTACGGTGGCCGGGGAGTTCGATGACATCGAACCAGTCGCCGCCGACCTCGGTGGCGGTGGTGCCGGGCAGATAGCGGCAGGCGATGTCCAGGCCGGCCGCCTCGGGGTCGCCGGGCGGCAGCAGGCTGCGCTGCAATATCAGCGCGCGTTCGTGCTCGCGGCGGTAGAGGCGGGCGTTGTCGATACAGACCGCGGCGCGCGCGGCCAGCTCCACGGCGAGCGCCGTGTCGCGCTCCCCGAACGGCTCGCTGCCCTTCGTACGGGAGAACTGCACCAGCCCGACGACGGTGTCCCTGGCGACCATCGGCACGGCGAGGGTGGAGTGCACCACCGGGCCCAGCTCCGGCCCGTCGTCGCTCTCCCGGCCGGGGACGATCTGCGCCTGGGCGGTCCGCAGGGCGCCCGCGCAGGGGGAGTTGAAGGGGTAGCGGTGTACGGCGCCGACCGCGATCGGGTCCGAGGCGTCCTCGGGGACGGAGGCGGTGGCGAGCGGGGCGTCCGACACTGCGCTGGCGAAGGCGACCCGGCGCAGCTCCGCGCTGCCGTCGCTCATGCCGGGCGGGGCCTCGTCGTTGGACAGCAGGCCCTGGTAGAGGTCCACCGAGGCCAGATCGCAGAACTGCGGGACGGCGACGTCCAGGAGGGTGCGGGCGGTGGTCTCCAGGTCGAGGGAGTTGCCTATCCGGGCGCCGGCCTCGTTGAGCAGGGCGAGGTTGCGGCGGGCGTTGGCGGCCTCGCGCTCGGCCCGGCGCCGGCCGGTCACATCGGCGGCGAGCGCCGCGACGCCGATCGGGCGGCCGCTGGCCCCGTGCAGCCGGTAGAGCGACACCGACCAGCGGTGGCGGTCCTCCTCGCCGGGCACCAGGCCGACCAACTGCATCTCGGTGACCGGCTCGCCGGTGTCCAGAACACGGCGCAGCGCGGCGGCCATCCGATCGGCCTCGGAGCGCGGCAGGAAGTCGTGCGGGGTGCAGCCGCGGTACTTGCTCGCCGGGCCGCCGAAGACGGTGGCGAACCGCTCGTTGACCCGCAGCAGCTTCAGGTCCGTCCCGAACAGGGTGAAGCCCATGGGGGATTGACCGAATACGGCCTGCGAGGCGGCGAGGTCGGTCTCGATGCCGCGCAGCGCCCGGACATCGACGCAGACGCAGACCGCGGCGCGCTCGCCTTCCTCGTTGCGGGAGGGCATCACATAGATCTCGGCGAGCCCGTCGGCCTCGCCGCCCTCTTGCCTGCGGTAGGGCACCAGGCCGGTCCACTCCCGGCCGTCGAGGATCTCGGACACCTTGCGGTGGCCGGTCTCGTGCAACTCGCTGGGCACGAACGCCTCGACGGGGTTTTTGCCGATCGCGTAACGGGCGGGAATGCCGAGCATCTGCTCGGCGCGCTCGCTCCATTGGTCGATCCGCCCGTCGGGGCCGAGCGAGAAGGAGGCCACTCTGATGTAGTCGTAGATCGACCCGGGCCGGCTGCTCTGCCATACGGGCGGACCCGGCAGATCGCACGCGCGCGGACGGCCACCTGGGTCGCCGGGGCCGTCCGCACCACCCTGACCATCGGCCTGTGCGGGTTCTGCCCCGCCAGATGACATCTCGCTCACGAGCCCCGTCCCCTCCAGCTCATCGTGCCCGGACCGGACCAGCCTGAGTATCCAGTACCACGGCTATCCGGAACACGGTCTTCACGATCACAGCACAGTCTCGATCGCAGGCCATCTACAAAATGTCGATGAAATGGCAACGATCAGGTCCACATGTCTCCTAACCAGCCACCGACAGCTCGAACCACACTGTCTTGCCACTCTTTCCACGCCGGGTCCCCCAACGCCGCGAACTGCACGCGACCAGCTGCAATCCACGGCCTCCCTCGTCATCGGGGGTGGCGGTGCGCTCCTGCGGCGGGTCGGGCAGCGGATCGGAGACCTCGACGAGCAGCCCGCCGGCGCTCAGCAGCACCATCCGGACGCCGATCGGTCCGCTGGCGTGGCGCAGGGAGTTGGTGACGAGCTCGCTCACGAGGAGTACGGCTACATCGGCGGCACCGTTCAGTCCCCAGTCGTCCAGCATCCGGCGGACCACGGTGCGAGCGGTGCGCACCGCACCGGGGTCGGCCGGAAAGCTCCATTCGGCGACCGGTGAACCGGTGGCCCTGGCGCGCCTGCGGACGCCTCCGGATCCCGGCTCCGGGACCCCTGCCGCTGCGCTGTCGCTCACGCCGATCACATCCCAGCCTGATGGCATCCCCCGTCGAATAGCCCGCATGAAGGGGTCAATTTGGACATACCCGATATCGAGGGCTAAGTATCGCCTTCAACGGTGCGCTGTGGCACAAAAAGCGCATATTGCGGCAGTGGAGCCGGGCACGCACATCAGGCGGGCGACCACACGCGGCGGAGGGGCCGCGGTACGCGGGGCGTGGGCAGCGGCGGGCGGATGACGACACGCTCTCGCCAGGGCTGCACGCTCCGGCTACGACCTGGCCGAATTTGACCGCACATGTGTCGGGACGGCGGTCATCGCCGTACGCCCGGCACCCCGGCCGCCGCCGCCAGCCGCCGCATCGCCTCGGCGACCGCCGGGCGGTCCTGGTCCAGCCAGTCGACCTGCGTCTCCTCGCCGGGCCGCAGCCAGCGCAGCTCGTCATGGTCCTGCAACGGCTGCGGCACCCCGGACACCAGCCGGGCCGTCCACACCTGGAGGACGTAGCCGGGCCGCAGCACCCACTCCCCCGGAATCCGCTCCAGGGCCACCGCCTCGACGCCCAGCTCCTCGCGCAGCTCGCGCTCCAGCGCCTGTTCGGGCGTCTCGCCGTCCTCCACCTTGCCGCCGGGCAGCTCCCAGCGGCCGGCCAGCGCGGGCGGTGCGCTGCGCCGGGCGGCCAGCAGCCGCCCGCGCTCGCACACCGCCGCGCCCACCACTACGCGCACGCTCGTCATGCGCGGCAGCCTACGTCCCCCGCCCTCGTCCCGCTTCTCGCTCCGAGCCCCTCAGGTCGTCGCGCGGTCGGCCTTCTCGACCACGTAAAGCCGCTGGTGGCCACGTGTATCGAGCCGGTCGGCCACCCGCTCCGCCTCCGCTCGGGTGGCATAACGACCGACGCGATACCGGTTGCCACCTTCGTCCTGGCGGATGACGAGCCAGGGGAGCACGGCTCCACCGTCGGTCATTGCGCCCCTCCGTCCGCCGCGTAGCGCGCCGTCACGCGCCCCTCGTCTGCTGATGCCGAAATCGCATTCCGCATATGCCCGAGCGTACGCCCGACCTTTACGCACCGGATATGGATTTTCACAAAGAGGTACCGAACCGGCCACCCGCAGGCACCGGCGTACCGGAACTGACCTGCGAGTGGCCGGTGGAGCCCGATGGGCTCGGGCGTACGTACGAAAGCGCTGAGGTGGCGCGGGACCGGCTCAGGCGCCGACGGGCGCCTTGGCTCCGTCGGCCTCATCAGCCTCGTCCGCCGCACGGGCCTCGTCCGCCGCACGGATCTCGGCCTCGGCGCCGACCAGCGACGGGTTGCGCCACGAACTGCGCACGCCCCAGTAGTAGAAGGCGAGCCCGATCACCGCGACCAGGAGGATGTCCCAGCCCTCCGGCAGATAGCCCTTGCCGCCGAACTCCTTGCCGCCCATGTACGAGACAGCGGCCATGACCAGCAGATACGCCACCATCCAGGCCCCGGCCCTGAGGTGCGGGAGCAGCGCGGCCCACGGCTTACGGCCCTGGGTCAGCGGCTTGCCGATCTCGTACCAGGCCCAGACCGGCAGTCCGACGGCCATGATCAGGATGACCTTGCCGGTCAGCGGCCAGCGGCCCCAGTACAGGACCAGCGAGCCGAAGACCATCGCGACCGGCGCGATGACCGGCATCGCCCGCAGCTTCACCGGGCGCTTGAGGTCCGGCGAGATACGGCGCAGCGACATCACGGCAACCGGCCCCGTGATGTACGAGATGACCGTGGCGACCGAGACGATCTCGGCGAGCGAGCCCCAGCCGCGGAAGACCGCGAGGAAGAGGAAGGCGATCGCGAGGTTGAGCAGCAGCGCCGGGCGCGGAACGCCGGTCTTCTTGTCCACCTTGCCGAAGATGCCGGGCAGATGGCCGTTCTCCTGCACACCGTGGATCATGCGCGAGGTGGTGGCGGCGTAGATCATGCCGGTGCCGGACGGCGAGACAAAGGCGTCCGCGTACAGCAGCAGCGCCAGCCAGTTCAGGCCCCAGGCCACCGCGAGGTCGGCGAGCGGCGAGTTGAAGCCCAGACCGGCCCAGCCGCCGCCGGCGGCCAGCTTGTCGCCGGGGACCGCCATCAGGAACGCGACCTGCAGCGCGACATAGATGACCAGCGCGATCACGATCGACCAGATGACGGCCTTCGGCAGCGACTTGCCGGGGTTACGGGCCTCGGCGGCGAGGTTCAGCGGGGACTGGAAGCCGTTGTAGGCCCAGACGATTCCCGAGACGGCGACGGCGGTGAAGACCGAGCTCCAGCCGTTGGGCGCGAAGCCGCCGTGCTGGGTGACGTTGCCGGTGTCGAAGTGCGCCGCCATCAGGGCGCTCGCGGTCAGCACCGGCACAACGACCTTGAAGACCGTGATCGCGGTGTTGGTCTTCGCGAACAGCGAGATCGCGAACCAGTTGAGGAAGAAGTAGAAGATCAGCAGGATGCTGGCGAGCCCGACGCCGGTGCCGGTCAGCTCCTTGCCGTCGTAGAGCGCATGCGCCCAGCCGTAGTCCCAGGAGCTCATGTACTGAACGGAGGCGGTGGCCTCACCGGGGATGACCGAGACGATCGCGATCCAGTTCGCCCAGGCCGCGAGGTATCCGGCGAGCGAACCGTGCGAGTACTGGCCGTAGCGGACCATGCCGCCGGCCTTCGGGAACATCGAGCCGAGCTCGGTGTAGGTGAGCGCGATCGTCAGAGCGACGAGCGCGCCGATGATCCAGGCCACGATCGCGGCCGGTCCGGCGATGGCGGCGGCCCGCTCGGCCCCGAAGAGCCAGCCGGAACCAATGATGGACCCAAGACCCGTGGCGGTCAGGGCGATGGTCCCGAGGGACCGACGGTAATGGGAGTGCGAGTCCTGCTCCGCGCTCGGGCTCTTCGTCGTGCTCACGTGCTTGGTCTCCTGGTCTTCCCCCGTGCCGTGCACAAACTTCGCCATCGTAAGAGCGATTCGGAGGGCCGACTTCCCCCACCTACGCAAAACTCCCGCCCAGTTGAGGGTCTGTGAGGTATCCAACACCGAGACCAGGGCGGCATTTCCCCACAATGCCGCACAAATGCGACATCGACCTGAGAACCAAAGGCGCGCTCGGGGCGTCTAGGCGGCACACGCAGGGCGTTGGGCGGGCACACCAATCACTTCACAGGCAGGTGGTAAGCGACGCGGTACCGGTCCGCGAGCGTGACGACATCGGCCGTCTCGACCGGCCGGCCGCCCGCGAAGTACGTACGCGAGATGACCAGCACCCCGTGCCCCGGCACCCCGCCCAGCGCCATGGCCTCCTCCGCCAAGGCGGGCCGGGCTCCGACCTCCTCGACGACGTTGTCCACCACCACATCGATGGCCGCCATCCGCTCGACCACCCCGCGCCCCGCCAGCGGCCCCTCCTCGGGCAGCATCACGGGCGTCCGGCCGGTGACCTCCAGCGGCTCCCAGGACGTCGAGAGCATCGACGGCTCGCCCTCCGCCCGGAAGACATAGCGGGTCCGCATCACCTTGGCTCCCGACGGAATGCGCAGCCGGGTCGCGACCGCCGAACTCGCCGCCTCCTGCTCGCTGTTGGACTCCCAGGTGCCCCGCACCCGTTCGTCCGTCTGCTCCTGCCGGAACGGCGTACACCCACCGGCCGAGTGGAAGCCGGCGCGGGCGATACGGCGCGGGACGGGCTGCTCACGCACATACGTCCCCGATCCCGAGCGGCCCTCGACCAGGCCCTCGGCCATCAGGACCTTGCGCGCCTCCAGGGCGACGGTGTCCGAGACGCCGTACTCCTCGCGGATGCGCGCCTGGGAGGGGAGGCGGGTGTGCGGAGGCAGCACCCCGTCGACGATTTTCTGGCGCAGGTCGCCGGCGACTCGGAGGTACGCGGGCTGCTCACCGAAAGGCACGTGCCCCTCCCAACAGCTTGACAGTCAGCAACAGCGTGGCAACCGCGCGTTGCCGACCGCAACCTTGGGCCAGATATTCACCTGATGTGATGAAACCCAGCTCAGCCTGTACGGATCAAGGCCGGGCACCGGACGCACCCGGGCGCCCCCGCACCTCCCGCCCCGTCCGAACCCCGCGCACCGCCACCCCACGCCACCCCGCTCCGGCCCCACTTCCCGGTACGCGCTGCCCACCCGTGTCACGATCGAAACGGGACCACGGCCACCACGCGAAGCGCCCACCACGGGAAACGGTCGCCACGGGCCCACGCTCTCCACCGGACCAGAACCCCGGCAGGAAGGGACCCCATGCCCGTCGAACCCCACCTCTCCCCCATGCCCAAGGACTGGCAGCGGGCGCTCGCCGTGGTCGCCCACCCCGACGACCTCGAGTACGGCGCGGCGGCCGCCATCGCCGAATGGACCGCCGCCGGGCGGGAGATCAGCTATCTCCTGGTCACCCGCGGCGAGGCCGGTATCGACGGACTGGCGCCCGCGGAGTGCGCCACGGTCCGCGAGGCCGAGCAGCGGGCCGGCGCCGCGCTCGTCGGCGTGCACACCGTCGAATTCCTCGACCACCGCGACGGCACCGTCGAGGCCGGTACGACGCTGCGCCGCGAGCTCTCGGCGGCCATCCGGCGCCACCGCCCCGAGCTGCTGATCACCCTCAACCACCACGACACCTGGGGCGGCGGGAACTGGAACAGCCCCGACCACCGGGCGGTGGGCCGCGCCGTGCTGGACGCGGCGGGCGACGCCGGCAACCGCTGGATCTTCCCCGAGCTCGCCGACGCACAGGGCCTGGCGCCCTGGAACGGCGTCCGCTGGGTGGCCGTGGCCGCCTCCCCGTACCCCACGCACGCCGCCGAGGTCGGCCCCGGCATCGACCGCGCGGTCGCCTCACTGGCGGCCCACGGCGCCTACATCAGGGGCCTGCCCGGCGCCGAACAGGACCCGCACACCTACGCCCGCTCCTTCATCGAGCAGTCGCTCCGCTCCGGCGGCGAACGCTACCGGGGCCGCCCCGCGACGCTCTTCCAGGTCTTTCCCCGCTAGGGCCTGTCCGATGGGTCAGGGCCTAGAGCGTGCGCCGGGAGGGCCGCCGCAGGGCCTCGGCCACGAACCCGGCCACCAGCGCCGCGACCTCCTCCGGCCGCTCCAGCGCCATGGCATGCGTCCCCTCCACCCCCGCGACGGTCACCTGCGGCTGTGTCCGCGCCAACTCCCCCAGATCGCGCCGCAACCCCTCCACATACGCCGCCATCAGTTCATCGAACCACGGCGGTATGCCCGGCACCGGCGGATTCGGACGCAACGCCCGGGCGATCAACAACGGCCGCGCCACCCGCCGGTAGAGCGCGAACAGATCAAGCGTCGCCATCGCCTCCTGCGCCTCCACCGCCTGCTTCCGCCCCGGCCGCAGAAACAGCCGCCCGTCCGCCGTCTCCCCGAGCGACCGCCGCACCCCGGCCTCCATCAGCTCCCCAGGAATCCCCAACTGCGCGGCCATGGCCACCTGATAGCCGAGTACGCCGTCCAACGCCCCCGCATCGAACGGCCGCCCGCCCGCCTCCTCCGCGAACGTCCGTGCCTCCAGCAGCCGTTCCCGCACATACGACGCGTCCAGCCCCACGTACTGCTCCGGACGCCCCATCCCGTGCCCGTCCAGATTCACCGCCGCCGGCACACCCCCGTCCCGCTCCAGACACAGCGCGGCAACCATCCCGCCCATCGAATGCCCCACCACCACGGCCTCGGGCGCCCCGCAGGCCGCCAATACCGCCGTCACATCCCCGACCGCCACCTCGAACGTCCACGGCACCGCACCGTCCCCCGACCGCCCGTGCCCCCGCAGATCCATCGCCCACACCCGATGCCCCACGGCCAGCAGCGGCGCAACCCGCTCCCAGTCCGCCAACGTCCGCCCCGCACCGTGCAGCAACAGGACCGGCACCCCGCCCCCGCCGTAATCCCGTACGGCAAGCTCCACACCGTCGTCCGCCACACACACCAGGTCCTTGCCTGCACTCAGGGTCATACCTGCACGCTAGGCCCGGAAAAACCCTCCAAGATCATCTCCACAGGTGATGCCACAGCCCCACATTTCACGGCACAATGAACTAGCCCCGCTTTCCCCGCCCCCTGTTGGGCAGTGCACCGAGGCGCGCCTCGGACCACGGGCGGGGCGCGGACGAAGGCGGGACAAAGGATGGTTCCGCCGCTGACGCTCTCGTGGCTTGCCCGAACCTCTCCGTTCGCCGCCATGGCCCAAAGGCCGCGTCGGACGCTGCCGCCACCCGGGCCGGTTCTGTGGGCCGTCGGTGGCAAAGCGNTCTCCGTTCGCCGCCATGGCCCAAAGGCCGCGTCGGACGCTGCCGCCACCCGGGCCGGTTCTGTGGGCCGTCGGTGGCAAAGCGGCCCGCGCCCGCTTGCGCCTGCCGTCGAGCTCCCGCACCGCGCTGAACAATCGCCCTGGTCAAGACGTACGGACGCGTCTCAGCGGACTGAGGGGAACGACCGATGGACAGAGCGGGACATCCGGATCGCAGAGCTCTGCTCGCCGGCGGACTTGTGGTCGCCACGGCCGCCCTTGCGGGGTGCTCAACGACGAGCGCCGCCCCGTTGGCGACCAGCGCCTCGCCGGAAGCACGGCCGACCACGCCCGCCGCGGCATTCGCGAGACTGATGGACGGCAACAAGCGCTGGGTGAGCGGAGACCTTCACCACCCCGACCGCGATCCGAACCGGCGTGAGTTCGTAGCCCAGGAGCAGGAACCTTTCGGAGCGATCCTCTCGTGCATCGATTCCCGGGTGCCGCCCGAGCTCCTCTTCGACACCGGGCTGGGTGACCTGTACGTGATGCGTACGGGCGGGGAGGCGGTCGGCCCGGTGGTCACGGGTTCCGTGGAGTACGGGCCCATGACGAGTGGCACTCCGCTCGTCATGGTCCTCGGGCATCAGCGCTGCGGCGCCGTCGAGGCGGCGTACAAGTCCATCCGTGACGGCAAACCACTGCCCGGCAACCTGGGAGCGATCGCCAGGGCTCTACGGCCGGCGTACGAGCAGGCGGTCCGGGAAGGCGGCGCCGACCCGGTCGAGACCATGGCCCGCGCCCAGGTCACGCTGACCGCGGCCAACCTGCGCTCCAACCAGGACCTGGCCCCCCTCGTGGGAAAGGGCACCCTTGCCGTGGTCGGCGCCTACTACTCGCTCGACACCGGCAAGGTGGAAGTCCTCTCCGGCGCACCGTCCTGACCGGTCACATACGGCAAAGGGCCGGACTCAACAGAGCCCGGCCCTTTCCGACCTGCGCACGTGACGGGAGCGGAACGTTGCCCAAACCGCTCCCACCTGCGGAAACGCGGGCTTCGGAGATCAGATCCAGCGCAGATCCAGCACAGGCGGGTAATGCTGAGGAGTCAACGCGTACGGAGGACGGTTCCGTCTACGATCCCGGGCCCCGGGCCTGCCCTGGTCGCTACGGTTGAGCCATGACCGCACTGCCCGACTGGATGCGCCCGCCGCGCGCGGAAGGCTGGTTCGCCGAGGACCTGGACCGCCTCCCCGAGGCGCCTCGCCATACCGAGCTGATCGACGGAGCACTTGTCTTCATGATGTCGCCGCAGCGGTCCTGGCACGGCCGCCTCGTCACCGCCCTCACCACCGCACTGATGAGCCAGGCTCCGGACGGCATCGAAGTCGAACGGGAGATGACCATCCGGCTCGACAGCCGTAATCGACCTGAACCGGACCTCCTGGCGACCAAGGCGCCATACGACCCGGATCGCACCTGGTACTCCCCCGCCGACGTGCTCTTGGTCGTCGAAGTCGTCTCACCCGAGTCCGCGCACCGCGACCGCACGGTCAAGCTCCGTAAGTACGCGGAGGCCGGAATCCCGCACTACTGGTGCATCGAGGACGAAGACGGCGCACCCGTTGTCCACGCCTACGAGCTGGACGCCCCGACAGGGCTCTACGCTCCCGCCGGAATCTTTCGCCAGGTACTGGAACGCCCTGTGCCATTCAAAATCGGCCTTGATCTGGGCTCACTCGTCCCTGCCAGGCGCGAGAACCAGAACACCCGGCCCGACAAGCTGAAATAACGTCAGGAAATCCAGCACCGATCCAGTACGGGAAAGAGCCAGGGGCCCACCCCCGAAGGAGTGGGCCCCTTTTGACCTGCACGTTTGCCAGATCAGCGACGTGGCGATACGTCAGCCGCTACACATTGAAGCGGAACTCCACCACGTCCCCGTCCTGCATCACATAGTCCTTGCCCTCCATGCGGGCCTTGCCGGCTGCGCGGGCGTCGGGTACCGAGCCGGTTTCGACGAGGTCGGCGAAGGAGATGACCTCGGCCTTGATGAAGCCCTTTTGGAAGTCGGTGTGGATGACGCCGGCGGCCTCGGGGGCGGTGGCGCCCTGCTTGATGGTCCAGGCGCGGGTTTCCTTGGGGCCGGCCGTCAGGTAGGTCTGCAGGCCGAGGGTGTCGAAGCCGACGTGGGCGAGGGTGGCGAGGCCGGGCTCGTCCTGGCCGACGGACTGGAGGAGTTCCAGGGCCTCGTCCTCGTCGAGCTCGGCGAGGTCCGCCTCCAGCTTGGCGTTGAGGAAGATCGCCTCGGCGGGGGCGACCAGGGCGCGCTGCTCGTTCTTGAAGTCCTCGTCGGTCAGCTCGTCCTCGTCGACGTTGAAGACGTAGAGGAAGGGCTTGGTGGTGAGGAGGTGCAGATCGTGCAGGAGCTCCTCGCGCCCGGAGCCCTGGACGATGCCGGCGGAGAAGAGGGTGTCGCCCTTCTCCAGGATCTCCTTGGCCTCCTCGACCGCCTTGACCTTCGGGGCCACGTCCTTCTTGATCCGGGACTCCTTGACCAGGCGCGGCAGCACCTTCTCGATGGTCTGGAGGTCGGCCAGGATCAGCTCGGTGTTGATGGTCTCGATGTCGTCCTTGGGCGAGACCTTGCCGTCGACGTGGACGACGTTCTCGTCCTTGAAGGCGCGGATGACCTGGCAGATCGCGTCGGACTCGCGGATGTTCGCGAGGAACTTGTTGCCCAGGCCCTCACCCTCGGAGGCGCCGCGGACGATGCCCGCGATGTCGACGAAGTCGACGGTTGCCGGGAGGATCTTCTGGGAGCCGAAGATCTCGGCGAGCTTGGCGAGGCGGGGGTCCGGGACGCCGACGACGCCGACGTTCGGCTCGATGGTGGCGAACGGGTAGTTGGCCGCCAGTACGTCGTTCTTGGTCAGGGCATTGAACATGGTCGACTTGCCGACATTCGGCAGACCGACGATTCCGATCGTGAGCGACACGGTGGCGACTCGACTTCCGACGCGAGAGGTGGTGGGGTGGGCAGCCGCTCCGGGACCGGATGCCGGAACCCGGGAGGGGCGATCCACCAGTCTACGGGGCGGTCCGGTGCGAACGGTCGCTACCGGGAACGGCCGCCACCGGCCCGCCCCGGCTCCGTATCGAACGCAGCCCCAAGCTCAGCCAAACCGCGTGTCCCGCAACCGGTTAATCCCACTTAGCGGCCTACCGTTGGCGAGTGGAGCAACACGAAGCGCGCATCCCCCCATACAGCCCGCCGCGGTCCGGACTCCCGGCCGGGGGCCAGGACGCCCGGCTCCCGCGCCCCGCGGAGGCCGTGGCTTCCGATCCCGACGACGACTTCCTCACCGCGATGCGGGCCTCCGGGTTCGCGTCCGTACCGGCGTCCGCATCCGCGGCCGTACCCGCCTCGGCACGCGGTCCGGCGCAGGCCGCGGCCGCCCGTGCGCCCGCCAGGGCGGCCGTGGCGGCCTTCCCCGGACGTGCCCCGGCGCCACCG
>NZ_QUAC01000042.1 GCF_003389455.1 Streptomyces inhibens
GGTCGTGCTGTGGCTGGAGGAGCACCAGCTCTGACAGCCGGGATTGGCACCGGGCCGTGTTGAGCGCCGAGAGGAGGAGAACACGACCGCCCCATACGCGACCATCAGTGTCAGCACCAGGTTGGACGGCAACGTCCTGTTCGCCACCTTCAACGCCCCGCCGATCAACCTCATCGGTCCCGAGGTCGTGCGCGACCTGGTCGGACTGCTGAAGGAGGTTTCCCAACCGACGGGTGCACGGGTGGTGGTCTTCGACAGCGCGGATCCCGACTTCTTCCTCCCGCACGTAGACCTGACCAAAGTGCCCGCATACACCGCTGAAGCCGCGATGGCCGGGGGCCTGGGCGACGCCTCCCTGGGGATGCTGTTCCGCAAGCTCAGCGAGATCCCGGCCGTCACGATCGCCAAGCTGCGCGGCCGTGCACGGGGGGCGGGCAGCGAGTTCCTCCTCGCCTGCGACATGCGCTTCGCCTCCCGGGAGAACGCTGTCCTGGGCCAGCCCTGAAGTCGGCATCGGCACACCGCCCGGCGCGGGAGCGATCCAGCACCTCACCCGGCTGCTGGGGCGGGGCCGAGCGCTCGAAGCCTCATGGATCATGCGACCACGCGATGCCCTGACCGACAGTCAGGAGGAATGGCTGCTCGAAGTCCGCCTCACCTGCCCGGACATCGCCCGCGCATGCGACCTCGCCCGGACCTTCGCCGACCTCGTCCGCCACCAGCGCGGCCAACTTCTGCTCGAATGGATCCGCCAGGCTGAGCAGGACGCTCCGAAACCGATGAGCGGGTTCGCCGGCTTCCTCCGCCGCGATCTCGACGCCGTCACCGCCGGCCTCACTCTCACCTGGAGCTCAGGCGTGGTCGAAGGCCACGTCAACAGGATCAAAACGCTCAAGAGAGCAATGTATGGCCGCGCGTCGTTCACTCTCCTTCGGACCCGGATCGTCACCCAGCCATGAGCTTCACAGAATCGCCGCGATGCTCTGACCGCGGTTCCGTGAAACAGCCGGGTGCGGAACGGCGGCAGTTGGGACGCTTGATCCTTACCGACTGCGGCCTCGGTGAGCCTGCTCTGTAGCCCCGTCGCCGCGCTCTCCTGACTCAAGGCTGGGTGCTCCCGGGCACGGGTGTCCGCCGAGGCCGGTTGAACAACGTGACAGGTTCACCCAGTTACCGCTTCATGCCTGCTATGTACGCGCATGCTTGGATGCACTTCGCGCTCGATGCGAGGCATGATCTCCGGGATGTAGATCTTCTGGATGGCGTCACCGGCATCGTGAGCCTCCCAGTGGGCGCGGCTGGCCCAGCGCTCGACCAGGACGAAGCGGCTGGGTTCCTGGTGTGACTGGTAAGCCTCCCAGCTGACGCAGCCGTCTTCTGCCAGACACAAGGGGCGCATCCGAGACAGGGCGTCGGCAACTGGGTCGATGTTGGTGCTCTCGGAGACCCGGATGATGACGATGAGGTCGAACAACTTGCTCCTCAGGGGTGGGCTGAGCCTCCGCCGGTAGCGCGGAGGCTCGGACAACCAGTTAGGGTAAACGATCTTTCATCGCTCATTCTGACCTGCAGTTTCACGAAATCGCGGTCAGAGCCGAATTCGGAGATTCCCATCAACGCCGCCTGGCCCGGCTCGTGGAACGCCACGCCCCGCACCTGCTCGCCCCGGTGGGCATCGGCCCGGACACGGCCGTCACCCCGCTGATCACGATGGGGGACAACCCGGAGCGCCTGGCGGCGAGGCGTCCTTCGCCGCGCTGTGCGGGGTCAGCCCCGTAGAACGCTCCTCGGGCACTCGGCACTACCGTCGGCTCAACCGCGGCGGCGACCGGCAGGCCAACGCCGCCCTGCACCGCATCGTGCAGACCCGGCTGCGCTACGACTCGCGCACCCAGGACTACTACGTGCGCCGCATCCAGGAGGGCAAGACCCGGCGCGAGATCGTCCGATGCCTCAAACGCTACGTTGCCCGAGAGGTCTTCAACCTGGTCAGGCCCTCACCATCATGACCTCCGTCATAGGGGCAGCTGTGAGACGCGGAAGCCCCGCCGGAATGCGCCCATGCTCCGGCGGGGCTTCTGCGTGCGGCGGGTTACGACGGCGTGCCGCGTCCGGCGCGGGCATCGTTGTACTCCGGCTCTCCGCTTTCGAGTACGCGGAGCAATGACGCAGTGACGACACGAGTCTTATGGCCGATGTGTGTCAGATGCCGCGTTCGATCATGTCGATGACGTGCTGGCCGGCGTCGTGGGCCTGGGTGGGGTGGAGGCCACGGAGGGGGCCGTCGACGAGGAGGGCGGCGAGGCCGTGAACGGCCGACCAGGCGAGGAACTCGGCACCGGGGCGGCGGTCTTCGGGCAGGAGTCCAGCCTCTACGAGGCCGTCGAGGGCTGCGCCGAGCAGCTCGAAGGGGGTCTTGCCGGTGGCGCCTGCGGCGGTGTCGGCGGCGGCGTGGGTCATGTCGCCGGGGACGTGGAAGGCCGTGCGGAACAGGCCGGGTTCTTCCTGGGCGAAGCGCAGGTAGCCGGTGCCGACGGCACGGAAGCGGGCACGGGCGGCAGCCGCCGCGTCCGTGGTCGGTGGCAAGGCGGCTTGCTCGGCCTCCATGGTGCGGGCGAGGTGGGCCATGGCGGCCTGGGAGACGGCGTGGAGCAGTGCATTGCGGTCGGTGAAATGCCGGTACGCGGCGTTGGGGGCGACTCCGGCCTGCCGGGTGGCGGCGCGTAGCACGACGGCTTCCGGCCCGCCCTGGTGGGCGAGTTCGAGGCCGGCTTCGATCAGTGCGTTGCGGAGGTCGCCGTGGCGGTAGGTGTCCCGCTTCGGCTTGTTGTTCTCGGCTGCTGTCATGGCTGCCTCCAATGTGGACAGCATCCACTTAGGTCGTCTAGGCTCCTGTGTGATCACTCGGGGGGTGCGGATGTCCACATCCTCCGAATGTGGACATCGTACACAAAGGGTGGCCGTCGACCGCCCGGACGCTCTTTCAGCAGGGGGATCCGTTTCTCATGGGCAAGATCACGCATTTTGTGCACCAGTCGCTGGACGGTTTCATCGAGGGCCCGAACGGCGAGTTCGACTGGCCCCGCATGGACGGCGAGCTGTCCGCCTATTCGCACGCCCTCACCGACAGCGCCGACATCTTCCTGTACGGCCGCGTGGTGTGGGACATGATGTCCGGTTACTGGCCCCGCGCCGAGGAGTTCTCCACCCACGAGCATGACCTTGCGTTCGCACCCGTCTGGCGCAAGGCGCCAAAGGTGGTCGTCTCCTCAAAGCTGACCGAGGCCGACTGGAACACCCGCGTCATCAACACCAACGTCGTCGAGGAGCTCACCGCTCTCAAGGACAGCGGCGCCCATCTGCTGCTGTTCGGCGGCTCCACGCTGGCCGGCTTCCTCACCGAACACCGGCTGATCGACGAGTACCAGATCTTCGTCCACCCCGTCGTGCTCGGCGGCGGCAAGCCCGTCTTCACCACCCCGCAGCAGCGGTTCGACCTGACCCTGACCGAGACCAGGACCTTCGACTCCCAGGTCGTTCTCCTCCGTCACGAACGGGCCAACTAGGCCGTTTCGCTCAAGCCCGCCCCGAGGGGCGGGCGACGACCGATGAGTTTCTCCGTGGTCAGCAGTCAAAGATCACGGTTGTGCACTGCAGCAGCGAGTGCGACCGAAGCGTGCACCGACTGAACCTTCTTACACCCAGGCACGAGATACCGAGGAACCTCAAAATGCGTACCCTGATCAGCACCGCCTTCATCTCCCTCGACGGCGTCGTGGAGGCCCCGGGCGGCGAGCCCGGATACCGGAACTCCGGGTGGACCTTCAAGGACATCGAGTTCCTCCCCGAAGCGTTCGACATCAAGGGCCGGGAGCAGAAGGAAGCCACCGCGATGTTGATGGGCCGGACCAGCTACGAGGCGTTCAGCCCGGTGTGGCCGGACATGGAGGACTTCGCCGACTACAAGATCATGCCGAAGTACGTCGTCTCCACCACGCTCACCGAGGACGACCTGGTGTCGAACTGGGGCGAGACCACGATCCTGCGCACGCTCGACGAGGTCGCCGCACTGAAGCAGACCGAGGGCGACCCGATCATCGTCCACGGCAGCGCCACCCTGAACCAGGCCCTTTCCGACGTCGGCTTGATCGACCGTTACCACCTGCTCGTCTTCCCGCTCCTGCTCGGCGCGGGCAAGCGCCTGTTCAGCGCCACGGACAAGGACACCCAGAAGCTGAAGCTGGTCGAGCACGAGGTCTACGCCAACGGCCTGCAGAAGAACGTCTTCGACGTCGTCCGCTGACAAGGCTCCTGCACCAGAAGTACGCCCCCGGCAGCACACGGACAGAAGGACAGAACCCCGACATGACCGCTGCAGCGCAAGGCCCTGCCAGCTACTTCCCCTCCATCGAGAAGAAGTACGGCCGCCCGATCAGGGAATGGAAGGATCTCATTCGCTCCTCACCCCTGACCAAGCACATGGAGCTCGTCGGCTGGCTGAAGGCTGAACACGGCCTGGGCCACGGCCACGCCAACGCCCTGGTCGCCCACACCCTCGCCGAGGACACCGGTAAGTGAGCTCTCCCGGAGAGCCCTTGAGCCCTGCGCCTGCCGAATAACCCATCCGACCTGGTGGGAGGCGGTGTGGGTGATGCAGAGAACCTCGTCGGGGGTCGTTCGAACCCGTGCCCTCGCGCGGCTGTCGATCGTCGTGGAATGACGGTCGACCGTGCTGCTGCGACTGGGCTACTCGATGCCATCCTTGCCGATGCGGGGATCGAGGTCGTACTCAGCGGTGTTCGGATGCCGAGAATGAACTCGCTCATGGAACGGTGGGTGCAGACCTGCCGGCGTGAACTGCTGGACCGGACCTTGATCTGAAACCAGCGGCACCTGCTCCACGCGCTGCGCGAGTTCGAGCAGTTCTACAACGCTCATCGGCCGCACCAGGGCATCGCGAATGCCCGTCCGCTGAATCCATTACCCACGCCGATCGCCGATCCGGACCAGATCGCCAGCCTCAACATACGAAGACGCGAACGCCTCGGTGGCATCCTCCACGAGTACCGACATGCCGCATGACCTGCACGGATGAGGATTCCGGCAAGGGCAGGGTTGGTACAGGAGGTCGGCGACCTGCTCAGTGCAACGCGACCGATTCGGCCTGGGTCGAAACGAACCGGCAGGCATGAAGGAGAAGCCGCAGGCCAACCGCGTCCCGGTCCGAGTCATCGTCTCGGACCGGGTACTGGCGGCCTGGCTCGCCGACTACGCGGCGCGGAACCCGAAGGTCAAGTTCGAGGTCCTCTACGTGCCCTGAGGATCACCGGTTCTTGAAGTCCTCGATGGCTGCCCGGACCGCCTCCTGCATCGCGTCGCTTCCGGCATGCCCTGAGTCTTCGACGATGTGGAGCCGCGCGTTTGGCCACACCTTCGCCAGCTCCCACGCCGTCTGTGCCGGACTGCCCATATCGTGTCGGCCGTGGACCAACACCGCCGGGATCCCGGCCAGCTTGTGGGCGTTGCACAGTAGTTGGTCCTCCTCCAGCCACGCGCCGTTGCTGAAGAAGTGGGCGCAGATCCGTACGAACGCGATCTGCGCGTCGACCTCGCGATTGCTGTACATGCCGGGCACGCCGTTGGGCTCGTTCGAGATGACCGCGTCTTCCCAGGCGAGCCAGTCGGCAGCGGCCTTCTCCCGGATCGCCCGGTCAGGGTTCTCCATCAGCCGCGCGTAGGCCGCGAGCAAGTCGCCGTCCCGCTCGTCCTCGGGAACACCGTCGCGGAACCGGTCCCACGCCTCGGGGTAGAACCGCCCGGCACCCCGGTAGAGCCAGTCGATCTCAGTGCGGCGGGTCATCGTCACTGCCGGGATGACCATCTCACTGACCCGATCGGGGTGCTGTTGCGCATAGGCCAGGATGAGCGTCGAGCCCCAGGAGCCGCCGTTCAGCAACCACCGCTCGATGCCGAGGTGCTCGCGCAGCCGCTCCATGTCGTCGATCAGGTGCTGCGTGGTGTTCAGACTCATTTCCGCCGCCGGGTCGCTGGCGTGCGGGGTGCTACGACCGCAGTTGCGCTGGTCGAAGCGGATGACGCGGTAGCGCTCGGGGTCCCAGGCCCTCGTCGGCCGCCGCGGTGCACCCGACCCCGGGCCGCCGTGGACATTCAGGGCAGGCTTGCCTTCAGGGTTGCCGAGCTGTTCGTAGTAGACGCGGTTGCCGTCCCCGGCGTCGAGAAATCCATGGTCGTAGGGACTGATCGGAGGGTAGAGATCAACCATGACCGTCGATCCTAGGGCGTGATCGTGGTTGAGCTCCGTGATTTTCTCCCAACCTGCCCCATGGACATGGGCGTTGAGCTGATAAACGAGCGAAGCCCCTGGTAGGTGGCTTTTCGACCAAGAGAACCCGTGTTCACCAGAGGCTCCGTGTTCTCGTCTATTCGTCCAGGCTGAATGTGTCCAGCTCTGCCCTGCGCTTCCTCTCCGCTCGCCTGCGGGTGCACCGCCGCGCTCTGGGCACCCGCTGGCGACGGCTGAACACGGGCCGTCAAGCCCTGCTCACCCTCGCCCACCTGCGCAATGGACACCCTTATGTTCACCTTGCCGCAGGCTTCGGGGTCGGCACCACCACCGCCTGGCGCTACGTGACCGAAGCTGTCGATGTGCTTGCCGCGCTCGCTCCTTCGCTCGCCGACGCTGCTCGCGCGGCTTCGCTGAAGGCGTTCGTCCTGCTGGACGGGACGCTGCTGCCGATCGACCGCATTGCTGCCGACCGGCCGTTCCACTCGGGCAAGCACCGGATGCACGGGATGAACGTGCAGGTCCTTGCCGATCCTCTCGGCCGCCTGCTGTGGGCCTCGCCAGCGCTTCCCGGGGCCGTCCACGACGTGCGGGCAGCCCGGGAGCACGGCATCATCGGCGCGCTGGCCCAGGCTGGGGTGAACTGCTGGGCGGACAAGGGCTACCACGGCGCCGGCGGCACGGTCTGCGTTCCTTATCGCGGCCGCTGGGATGCCCTTTCGAGCGGTCAGCAGGCCGTCAACCGATCACATGCGACGATCCGCGCCCTCGTCGAGCCGGCGATCGCCGGCCTCAAGACCTGGCGCCTCCTGCGGAAGCTCCGCTGTTCCACCACCCGCATCACCGCCCTCGTCCAAGCCGTCCTCGTCCTGCAACAAGCCAGCTCAAATTAAGGTTGGAAAAGGCTCAGTCGCCTTCTCAGCATCGTCGTCACTCCGTAACCCCCCTGAAAATCATAGGAGTTACCCTTGTGCCGGTTGTTCTGCTGGGCGCCTTCGCTATTCGCGGCCTCCTCGCCCCAGCCCTCATGTAACTCGCCGGCCTGGAAGCGGTGGACACCGAGACCGAGGTGATCACCCTCCGATGTAGAGGGCGTCGATACGCGTTCGACGTCTGGGGGTGTCCGTGATGACGTGCGCTCTCGCAACGGAAGTGCCGCATTCAACAGGCCGCCAGTGAGCTGCAAGTCCAGCGCAAATGCAACGAGCATCGGGGCTGGTCCAACTCCGGGCAGCCTGGAGGCTGTTTGCGATTGCGGGGGAAAATATGCTGTGTTGCAACAACTGGCATCGAGCCTCGATCCCAGACGCTGCGGAGGTCTGGACCACGGCGTGCCCTGTAGCCGGCCCGTTTCCCGGCGTGACGCCGCCGATGCTGACTTTGTGCTGACTTGCTGACCTCGAAACGCCCTCTGACCTGCAACGATGCCTTGCTGTACCTCTTCGGCTTCAAGAGGTACGCCCGCACATTGTCCGGGGTCACCTCGGGCGCTCGGGCTCACCAAGGTGGGACCACGAGTTGAAGTCGTAGTGGTTCTCCTTCGACGGCATCCGCGCCACCTGGTAGGCCAGCTTCCGCCATGCAATGGGTGACTGTGTCGTCACGACGGCCAGGCGGTGACAAGTGCCCCTGCGGCATGAACTTGACGGGTGTCGCGCCATAACTGAGGTTCTGGTCTCTGCCACCCACCCACCGGATGGGCACCCCATCCGACTCGACGTGCCCGGTCCAGCGGTCCGCCCACCCGGGGTACCGCTCGGGGAACATCTCCCGTCTCTGCTTCTGGGCGGGCGACAGCGTCGGGCGAACCCACACGCTCCCGGCGGTTGCCCGACCGTTGAGGCGCACTCCGCGCGCTGCGGCTTTGGCGCGCAGGAACTTCAGGAACGCGCCGGGCAGCGGGTCGAAATCGACGCCGCGGATCAGCTCCCGCTCGCCGGGAGCAACCCAGCCGTCAATGGGTAACGCGAGTCGGTCGGCGAGCGCGTGGAGCGTGCTGTAATCATGGTCGAGCTCGGCTACACGCAGCGCTTCGACCGTGGCCTCGGCATGAGGGAACTGAACGCACAGGGTGACCCAACACGGACCGTCGCCCGCCACGAAGGTGCCCGGGTAGCCGTCGTACCAGATGCGGTCGTTAGACGCGTCGCGCGCCCTGTCGACCGCTTCTATGAAGGCAGCGGACAGCTCGGGTCGTGTCCCAGCGAGTTCGCGGCGTCGACGTGCCCGTCGCGGTCGAGCTCGACTGTGACGTACCAGGGAGGCCCGGACGCGGATCTTCCGAGAGCGTGGGTTGCGTGGATCGGGGTCGAGTTAGGTGGTTCGCTCCGCCATGCGCTCTGCTCCTCGTCCTGCTGCTTGCGCTTCCTCGCTGCCTTGCGTGCGATGGTGGCGGCGTTGTCGTCATAACACATGGAACTCGATCGCCACGGCGCCGAACTCCTCTTCCAGGTCCTGACCGAACGCGAGGAGAAGAACGGCGTCGCCATCGCCTCGAACGAGTCGTTCGGCGGCTGGACGAAAACCTTCACCGACCCCCGCCTCTGCGCGGCATCGTCGACCGGCTCACGTTCAACGGCACCACCATCGAGACCGGCACCGACTCCTACCGCCTCGCCAGCACCCGAGCCCGGGCCGAAGCCGGCTAGTGCCGTAGCAGGCAACGTTCGCCCTGTAGGTCGTGACGCGCGTCGGCCGATGTCCGCAGTCGGCCGGCGTAATCGAGGGACATGGCTGCCCGGCCTGCCATCGGCTCCGCCACCACGACGATGCGCTTCGCGCGTTGTGCTGTTGACTGCCGCGATCGGCGGCCCCGGAAAACGGTTCGACGGCTTTGCGGGGTCCTGACACAGTGGCGCACTATGCCGAACTTCGAGCTTGTGACCGCCGCGGACGTGCGGCTCATGCAGGGTCTGGCGCAGCGTGTCACCGCCACCCGCCCGGACCTGGTGAACAGCGACGCGACGTTCGGCGAGCTGGCCTGGAACTGGGGCAAGGGGCACGCCAGCGACGGCGCAAGCCGGCCGCGTCGGCTGTGGTTTTCCGGCGGGAATCTGGTGGCGTGGAGCTGGGCCCATCTTCCGCACCAGGTGAGCCGGAGCGACGGGTCGGTGAAGGACGTACCGGCGCCTATCTGGCGTATCAGGCCCATCCCGACCACGCCGGGCTGGTTGACGAGGTGATCGACTGGTACGACGGTACGGCGGCGGGCATCGAGCGTACGGTGATGCCGAACGCCGCCGATGAGTTCGCCCTGAAGCGATGGGCGGCGCACGGCTATGAGACCGACCCGGCCTCGCTCGGCGACACCGGGTCCTGGACCCAGCTCAACGAGCGGGACCTCACCGACGTGGAACAGCCGGTACTGCCAGACGGATTCCGGTTCCGCACCGCCGACGAGGCCGGGCCGAAGGCCGCGGTCCAGGCCCATCTGGACGCCTGGGCTCCCTCGACGTACACGGCCGAGGGCTACCAGGGCGTGCGGAAGACGGCGACGTACCGTGGCGACCTGCACATCCTGGTGGAGGCGCCGGACGGAACGATGGCATCCTCGACGATCATGTGGCTCGACGAAGCGAACAAGAGCTGAGTTCGAGCCGGTCGGGACGCATCCGGACTACCGGCGTCTGGGGCTGGGAAGGGCGATGCTTCTGCACGGGATGCATCTGGCGCGGGCGGCCGGGGCCACTCATATGACGGTCGCCTGCCTGGGTGCGCCGGGGCATCCCAAGGCGCGCGGGCTGTACTACAGCGTCGGGTTCCGGGAGTTCACGCGCGACGTGACGCTCATCAAAACCAAGACCGCGGGCTGAGGACTGGTCGTTCGGGTAGTCGCTGGTCAGGCCACGTTGGCTCGGGCGACGACCTGACGTAGGCGGGTGTCGTCGGCGTGGTGGTTTCGCCAGATGATGTAGCGGCCGATCATGCTGCCTTGCTCTTTGTGGCTGCGATGGTCGGTGCCGTCCAGGGCTAAGTAGCGCAGCGCGGTGAACTGGACTCGGGCAGCCCAGTCCCCTCACGAACGCCGACCGATCCGTCCGTCTCGGCGACACAGCATCGCCGTCACTTCTCGTGAACATTCCCGAGCAGGTTGATGGCCAACTGCTGCTGAAACTCATCGACAAACGCTGTCGCTGAAGGTGAACGAAGCCACTCTGCACGATGAGGGGGCCCGGTTGCTTGCCGAAGTCCAAGGTCGATCTGTACGCGGCGATCCGCCGTGACGCCAGGACCGGCATGTCGATGCGTGCTCTCATGCGCAAGTACGGCGTCGGCTACGAGACCGTGCAGAAAGCTCTGGTGTCGGCGCTGCCGGAGCCGAGCAAGAAGATGAGGCCGCGGGAGACACGGCTGGACCCCTACAAGTCGGTGATTGACGCCATCCTCACGGCGGATCTGACCGCTCCGCGGAAGCAGCGTCACACGGTCAAGCGGATCTACGACCGGCTGTTGGGCGAGCACAACGTTGTCAACGGGTATTCGCGGCCTTGTGAATGTCGGGTGGTTGCGGTTCGAGCGGTTGTGTCGGGTCGCACCGAGGCTCGGCTCGGGACTGCAGAGGAGGCGGACATGTGGGGTGCCACGGTTATGAAGGTTGTGGCTATTGCTGGTAAGGCCATGATCACTGCGATGCAAGCGCTTACGTTGGCGGCAATCGCGTGATGGCCGGCCGCTGGCGCGGCGGCGTTATTCCGCCCATTCCAGCCCGAGCCTTGCCAGTTGCTGTGTGACTGAGCGTTCAGTTGGCCAGTGAGCGTTGCACTTGGCCATTGAGCGCGCCAAGATTCTTGAAGCCTGGCAGCTCAGCGAACAAATAATCGGTTGCCTGTTGGCGATGGTGGATGCAATGTCCGGCATGGTCACCCAGGTGCGCCCGCCACCGCGAGATGAGAGGAACGCGCACTACCGGGCCTTGCCACTCTGCGATCCGGGCACACCGCAACCGAATCATCACACGGGAGATTCCAGCATATGAATACGCCACCATCGCCACCTGGAGCGGAGCGGACTGACGGATCATCCGTCCAGATCGGCGCTCTCGTTCCGCTCACTCGGCCTGGCTGGGTCGAGGCGGGCCAGCACTTGCTCGCTGGACTCGAGCTGGCCGTTCGCGAAGTCAATGACGTCGGCGGGATCGGCGGAAGACCACTCGAGCTGGTGGTCCGAGACACCGCGGCTGATCCACAGAGGGCCACGGCGGCCGTAGATGAATTGGCTCGCCTGGGCGTGGCTGCCTTGGCGGGGGAGTATCACAGCGTCGTCGCTCGCGCCGCTGCCGCCAGGGCCGACGCCCTCGGCCTGCCGTTCCTCTGCTCGTCAGCGGTTCTCGACGCGCTCACCGAACAGCCAACGGAATGGGTCGCGCGCCTCTCCCCGCCGCAGTCCCGCGGCTGGCAGGTCTACGCTGACTTCCTCCTCAGCGCGGGCCACAGCCGAATCGCCGTAGCAGCCCAGCCGAGTGTCTACTGGGCATCTGGGACCCGCATTCTGCGGGACTACCTCGCTCCACGCGGCGGCACCGTCATCGAGCTCGACATGCGCGCGCTCACCCCCGCGGCCGTGTGCGACGAACTCGTCGACAATCGCGCGACAGCCCTCCTTCTTCTGGTCGGCCACCCGGAGCCGGCAGTGCCGATCGTCAAGTCTGTCCGCCGCGACCAGCGCCTCGCCGAGATCATGATTGGTGCTCCGGCCGGGCAATCGGAGTTCGCCGAATGGGCGACGTTGCTGGGCGACGACAGCGCCGCGATCCCGTTCTTGCGCTACCTTCCCGAGCGCCTCGGCCCACTCGGTGCACGAGTCGAGACGGCCCTCCGTGAGCGGCTGGCCGAAGCGCCCTCCTTCGTCGCCTTCGAGGGCTACGACACCGTTGCCGTCCTCGCCGATGTGCTGCGTTCTCACGGCGCGGACCGGGCGAGCACTGCCGAATCCTGGTCGCGCGTCGCAGTCGAAGGCACCCGCGGGCAGATCCGGTTCTCCCGCACGCCAGGCATCAGCGTTTGGCAATGGGCCTCGACGCCAATCCAAGTCGTTGATCGCGATCCGGCGGAACCCGATCGCTTTCGGATCCTCCACGCCGGCTGAGAGAGCACGGAGGTCCAACTACCCAGATCTGTCCGAACTTGAGGCTATCTACCTGCCTACGTGTTAATACGGGCTCTCAGCTTCACGGCGGGGGCCCGACCGCATTCTCGGACTATCGCGCGGCAGCCGACGCTAGCCCGGGGCAGCCCAGAGAAGGCCGGCAGTCGGACCAGCATCAAGATCAATCTCAGCGCCAACCACGGTTCCATTGATCCCCGACGCCGGAAGAGGCGCCAGGATCAGCTGCGGTCGATGCGGGCGGCCGGCTCATCGCCGTACTCGTGGAGGGTTGCCGTCAGCAGCTGATAGGTCTCAGCCCCCTTCCGGGGCATCACAGCGAATACACCCAAAAAGCACCTACCAGGCCAACTCCACGCTACCCTGCCCGCCCACACGCTCAACTGGCCAACTAGAACGCTGAACGCTCAGAAGCCGTTGCCGTACCGAGGAGTTCGGTCGGCGGTCGAACGTGAGAACCCGGCCGGTTGATCTTGGCCGGGCCCACGACAGCTCCTGGCTGTCTCATCGCGGAAAGCCCGTCACACTCACTGCCGATGTTCCCTCCCCGCCGCCCCCGCGCTCATGCCCGAAGAAGCCCGCATTCGTGCCCGGAGCGGAACCGCCAGTATGCTTCCGGCACCCCCCTCGCCATGATCACGTCAGACCGGAGTCCACCATGCCCATAACTCGGTTGTCCGCAGCAGCTTCGATCCTGGCCGCCAGCGCGCTGCTCGTCGGCTGCTCGGCCTCGGCCCACGTGGAAAAGGCCGAACCGAAGCTGCCTGCGGACAAGCTGGCCACCACGGTCGCCGAAAAGCTCGCCGCCGCAACGGGCCGGCAAAAGCCCCACATCACATGCCCCGAGGACCTCGCCGGCAAGGTCGGCACCACCACCCGCTGCAAGCTCTCGGCAGACGACGGCAGCACTTTGGGTGTGTCGGTCACGGTGACCTCGGTCGATGGATCCAAGATCAACTTCAACGTCAAGGCCGACGCCACGGCTTCCCCGGCGCAGTAACGCGAACTGACTGCTGATCAGAGATGGTCATGGTCGATCAGACCCCTGGCACGTACAAGCCGATCGGCAAGGTGATGGGGAAGCGGCGGGGCCTGGCCCAGGCGGTCGCGACGCTCAAGCAGGTCATCTGCGGGAAGGTCCGAGAAGCCGCCTCTCAACCGATCTTGGAATGTGTAAGTCGAACGAATTTCCAAGTCGGGTGATCTTCCGGCCGTACGCGCATGAAGGCAGGGCCTCCTGGTAGCTCGGGGGTGCGACCCCATTCCGAGCGGTTCCCGGAGGCCCTGTTGTCATTGTCGTACGCGCCCGAGCCCGTTGACTTCAACTCGCCTACCGTGTCGTGTGATTGCCTCGCGCACCTGTACGGCAACGCGGCCGACCATCCGGACCGTGTGCGCCGGTATCCGTCGGACATGACGGACGCGGAGTGGGCGGAGGTCCGGTCGTTGTTGCCGGTGCCGTCCTGGCTTCAGGGGCGGGGCGGACAGCCCGAAGGCTACTGTCACCGGCAGATGCTCGACGCGATCCGCTACCCGGTCGCGGGCGGGATCTCCTGGCGGGCGATGCCCGCGGACTTCCCGGCCTGGGGCCGGGTTTCGCCTTCTTCCGCCGCTGGCGCGAGCACGGGCTGATCGCCGAGCTCCACGACCGGCTGCGCGGACGGGTGAGGGAGCGCGAGGGTCGTGAGGCCGAGCCCACGGCGGGAATCATCGACGCACAGTCGGTGCGGGCCGCCGCGACGGTGCCGGCCGCCTCACGTGGCTACGACGGCGGGAAGAAGGTGCAGGGCCGCAAAAGACACATCGTGACCGACTGCCTCGGCCTGCTCCTGGTCGTCGCGGTCACCGCCGCGAACATCGGCGACCGGGACGCCGCCGTGGGCCTGCTGACCCGGCTGCGCCGCCTGCACCGCGACATCACCCTCGTCTGGGCCGACGGCGGCTACACCGGCGGTCTCGTCGGCTGGTGCCGGGACAAACTCGCTCTGACCCTGCAGATCGTCAAGCGCACCGACGACATGGCAGGGTTCGTGGTGCTCCCCAGACGCTGGGTGGCAGAGCGCACTTTCGCGTGGTTGATGAACTCCCGGCGTCTGGCCCGTGATTACGAAACCCTGCCCGCTTCCAGCGAGGCGATCCAGTGGTTGATGGTCACGCGGATGGGGCGGCGTCTGGCACGGCCGCGGGCCGCCGGCCGGCGCTGAACATCCCCAATGTCTCCTGCACGAGCCACCCGCGCTCTGCCAGGCGCCTGACCTTCGAGCGCACCCCCTCCACCTTCGCCGACGTCGTCTCCAGGCCCAGCTCCACCGCGATCTCCTTGGCCTTCACCGGTCCCTTGCCCGCTGACCGCCGCTCATCCAGCATGCCCAGAATCCGCTGGTAGTCGACGGAAGCATCGAGATCGGGCCGCCCGACGCCGGTTTCGGCGGCCCACAGCCCACCCTCATCCTCAGCCCCGGCAGCGACCCACGGACCGGGAAGCTCCGACTGCACATCGACGTCAACCCCACCGACCGCGACCAGGACACCGAGCTGGAGCGGCTGCTCGCTCTCGGCGCCAGGCCCGTCGACGCCGGCCAGGCCGGCACCGGCAACTGGCACGTCCTGGGCGACCCGGGAGGCAACGAATTCTGCCTCCTGGACACCCGGCTCCAGCCCCTCTGACCTTGCGTCCCGGCGCCAAGCCGTTCGGCCGTTCGAGTGAGTGTCGGGGGTTTGCTCGTCTGGACCTCAGCCCGCGAGGCCCTCGCACGTGATGCCGAATAATTCCACACCGCACAGCCCCATCCAGGCCGCACCACGATGAGTGCTTCAGTTGGCGATCCCCGCCAGGTGAAGCGCTCAGTCACACCGGCTGTTGTGACTTAGCGCTTTAGGCAGTGTCTCTTCGATCAGGCGCATTGGTGGAGAAGTGCAGGGGGCCTCGGCCATCCAGCGGGTTCAGGAGTTCGTACGAATCTCGGAGGGAAGCCATGCGCCGTATCCCTGTAAAGGCCCTCTTAGCCGCTGCCTCGTTGGCGGCGGTGGCAACTGTGGTCACCGCAGGTCCCGCCTCGGCTTCTGTCAATCGACAGGACGCGAGGCATGTCTCGGCGTCGGGTTCTTGTGACGAGTTCGTCGCGGACCTTCCGATTGCCCCCAGCGACTCCGACGTTTACGTGGCGCTGTGCCAGGAGATGGGCCAGTAGCAGCTCCCGCACGCTGGACCGACGACCATTCGCTAGCGCGGCTGTCTCTTCCTTCACGTCCGGAGCCAGATCAGGAGGGCGACAGCGGTGATGGTGCCGAGGTAGATGTATCCGCGCTTGTCGTACCGCGTGGCGACCGCCCTGAACTGCTTCAACTTGTTCACCGCCCGCTCCACCGTGTTCCGGGCTTTGTATCGCGCCTTGTCGAAGCCAGGAGGCCGCCCGCCACGTGCACCCCTACGCAGGCGGGCGGACACGGTGTCGCTCTTCTCCGGGATCACGTGCCAGAGATGCCACGCCGCCGCAGATAGGAGCGGACCACGCCGTTGCTGTATGCCCTGTCGGCGCCGATGCTGTCCGGCAGTCGCCGCGGTCTTCCCGAGCCGAGCCGGGGGACGCGGATCTTGTCCAGGACCGGCTCGAACTGGGTGCAGTCCGCCCGCTGGCCCGGCGTGATGACCAGGGACAGCGGGCGACACTCTCCGTCTGCCGCCATGTGAATCTTCGTGGTCAGTCCGCCACGGGAGCGCCCAAGGTCTTCGCTTGCCGCACCGCCTCCGCCAGGAATGGGCGCAGGCACACCTGCGCACGCACGTGAACTGATCTTTACGCGGCCCCTTTTGAGGCAACAGGTGGTGGGCCCTTCGGCGCTCCGGCCGCGTGCTGGTGGGCGCGGATCGAGGTGGAGTCGATGTTGATGTTCAGTCAATGCCTTGCTCGGCGTCGGCGACCGCCTGGACATGCTGGAGCGGTCTCTCCCAAGTGCCGTCGGCTGACCACAGCATGTGACGCTTGTGGATGGTCTGCCACGGGCCGAAGCGTTCGGGCAGCTTGCGCCACTGACAGCCGGTGCTGAGCCGGTGGATGATCCCGTCGATCACCTGCCGGTGATCGCGCCACCGGCCGCACCGGTTGTTGCTCTTCGGCAGCAGTGGCTCGAGCACCGCCCACTCGTCGTCAGTCAGATCCCCCCGGCTGAGCATGACCAGAACAACGACTCACTGATCGAAGAGACACTGCCTAGTTGGCCAGTTAGCGGTCTAGTTGGCCCGAGTGTGCGCTGTGGTTGGCTCGCAGGTGTGATCTTCGGCGCTGGTTCAGGCAGCGGTTGCTCGGGCCGAGCGGAGTTGAGTGCGCAGGGCAGGCAGCCGGGCACAATCTTCAGATACGGCTAGGCCCTCACCCAGTGCCAGGAGCGAAAGGAGCTGCACCGGGCGGCCAGCTGTGGCCGCAGCCTCCAGTTTGTGGTGGCCGTCGAGGAGGAAGTGCGTCAGGCCCCAGTGCCGGTAGTGGTCGGCCGGCAGGCCGGAGGCGGGTTCGCACACGTCCAGCGTTGAGACCGCCACAGCCGTCGGGACCGTTCCCCGGCCCATGAGTTCGACGTACTCCTCGACGCGCTCCCTCGCGTTCCACGTCGGGGGAACCATGGGCACGACGAACTCATAGAGGTGAGCGGACGCGTCGACTGTGGTCTCGAAGGTCCGGTAGTACGGCGTGTGCGGGTATTCCGGGAGGCCCCAGAACTGGTCGAGCCCCCACGTGGCCACCTGCTCGCCGCTGAAGTAGTCGCCTTCCTGGCCGGGGACGACCAGACGGGGCTCCACGCGGAGCAGCACCGGAAGGTACTCGCCCTCCGGCAGCAACGCACCGAACGCATCGATCACGCCGCCGTCGTCCGGTACGGCCAGCGCGCCGGTGAACCGCTCCTGCACGCTCTCCAGCGACAACGTCTGCCTGGCAGTCTCCAACCGGCGGAACAGGAACGGGCATGTTCCGCACCAGAAGCTGAGTTCGAAGGCGGGTTCCCCGTCGACCACGAGCAACCTGCGCCCCGGCCCGCCCCCGGTCTCCCGTTGCTCCGCCTCGAAGCGCAACCGCGCCTCGGGGGCCGGGACGCCGAGCCTGCGCGCCTCGCCCAATTTGATCATCACGGACCGACCGTACGGGACGCTGCGGATCGGCACCACCGGCTACTGAGCGCGTATCTGACCGGTCGGGCCAACTATGGCGCTCAGTCACATGCGCTGAGACTGAACGCTTGAGTTGGCACTTGAGCAGCCGAGTCGGCACTTGTGAGCGCCAGCTTGACCGCCAACGCCGCGGCGGGTCGCCGGAGCAAGGTCGTGACGGAGCTCGCGGAGCCGGTCGGATCGTCCCAGGAGTGGGAGGAGCATCCGGGAGCGGCGGCGCAGGAGACACGCGTGGTGTGCCTGTCGCCAAGCGAGCCAGCAGTCGTTCGGCTTGGTGCGCAACGCGTTCATCCGCGTGGTGAACCAGGCGGGCGGCGCCGAGATCGCGCGCTATGAGACCTCTCCGAGGACGCCTCCATCGAGGCCGTCATGGTCTTCGGCGCGCTGTCCCGGCACGGCGCCGAGTGGAAGCTCCGTGCCATCGGCCAGGGCTACGCGTCGGGTCTGCGCGGTATTGCGCAGGACTTCGGCGTCAACGTCTGAGCCGAAGCGCAGCACCACGCTCACCGTCCGGCGCCGCACTCCCGCAGTGCGGCGCCGGACACACTCGACCGCAGCAACGCCTTACACCGGGGAGGGCCACGATCATGGGCGTCACGCTCGCCAAGGGGGCAATGTCTCCCTGTCCAAGGCCGCTCCGAATCTCACGCAGATCATGGTCGGCCTCGGCTGGGACGCGCGGTCCACGACCGGAGCGCCGTTCGACCTCGATGCCAGCGCGCTGCTGTGCGAGTCGGGTCGGGTGCTGGGGGACGAGTACTTCGTCTTCTACAACAACCTCAAGAGCCCTGAGGGCTCCGTCGAGCACACCGGGGACAACCTCACGGGCGAGCGGGAGGGCGACGACGAGTCGATCCTGGTCGATCTCTCGCAGGTGCCCGAGCAGGTCGACAAGATCGTCTTTCCGGTCTCGATCCATGACGCCGAGCTGCGCGGCCAGAGCTTCGGCCAGGTCAGCAATGCCTTCATCCGTATCGTCAATCAGGCCGACGGCACCGAACTCGCCCGTTACGACCTCAGCGAGGACGCCTCCAGCGAGACCGCGATGATCTTCGGCGAGGTGTACCGCTACAGCGGCGAATGGAAGTTCAGGGCGGTCGGCCAGGGGTACGCGTCTGGGTTGCGGCCAATCCCTTTACTGTTGCATCAAGTTCGAGCAGCGCAGCTCGACTTGAGGATGAGGAGTGAAGACGTGCGTCGTAGTCCCCCACAGAAGAGCCCCCTGTCCGTTGCTTTGGCCGGCGGACGGACAGGGGGCGAGGAAGACCGCCTCATCGACATTGCAGTGATCAAAGAGAGGTCCCTATGCGACAGGGTACTCATCACGGCAGAGCGGCCGTGGAACAGCCCAAGATGCAATGCCGTCCGGCTTCCGTGGAAGCCCCCAAAGGCTCCGGCTGTGCCACTGTCGGCACACAGCTCGTAAAGGAGGAGCTGCGGTGACGTCCGTGCTTGCCGTTCTGGATTTCCTCAGTCCGCGCTATCTGCTGATGGCGCTGCGTCTGCTGCCCGTCGTGCTGGTGGTGATCCTTATGGCGCCTGCGTTCCTGACCTGGATCTTTCTCCCGCCAGCGCGGCACGATGCCTTGCTGTCAGTCCTGCAGAAGCTCATCGACTGGACAAAAGTCTCTCGTGCGTAGGCGTGTCGTGTAACAGGGGCCAGGGGGCGAGTCCGGAGCCCGCTGGAGAGGCTGGGCTCGCTTCTGGTCCCTGGGCTTGGTTGTGTGAACGACAGAGAACACGCACGCGCGCACAGCGCTGATCAGCACCGGAATCCTGAGCAAGATCAATGACTTCTGACAGAAGATCTTCCTCACGATCTGTGTGCTCATCGCCGTCTTCGGCATGTGCCTGGTCTTCCCCGTCTCGGCTCAGGCCAGGACCGCTTCCTTCGCCAGGGCCGCGCGCTGCGGCCATCAGTCAGGCCAGGGTGCATTCAGCGAACCAACGGTGGGACAGCACGACGAAGCCGGGTCTCCGCCTTGACCTCCCGCGGCCTCGCGCGGGGCCGTCTGTGCAACATGGCGCAACTCTCTGGACGCCAGGAGGCGGACATGGCACTACTTTCGTCGGAACGGCCCCCGAGTCAGGCGGAGGCAACTGCCCGGCGGTCTGGGGCGACACGGACAATGAACAACCGGAGCTGGTTGTGCAGGGATGGTCGGTGGGCGAGGCGATGCGTGCGACGTGCGCTGCGGACAGCCCGCCGGCCGAGAACGAGACGGTCATCCGTATCCCGGCCCGCATGGTGCCGCTGATCAGGCAGGCGTGCGATGCCGCAGAGCGTGCCAGCAGCACCCCTGAGCTTTGACGAACTGCTGGACTCAGCCCAGTACCAGGCCCTCCACCTGGGACTCCGCGACACCTACGCCGTCGGTGAGGAACGGGGTGTCTACGACGCGTTTCTCACCGACGGCACCGTGCCGCCCTACGACTCCGCCTTCTGGCGTCCGTGGGTATCCCCGGTGGAGGGGACCGTCGCCCGCGGGGTGGCCGTACGGCGCGCCCGGATCGTCTCCGAACCGGTCACCGACTACGTCCGCTTCGAGCACGCCATCACCGCCAGCAACATCCGCGCGGGCGAGGAGGTTCGCTGGCTGGGCCGGCGGCACGCCTCAGCCCTGGCCCTGCCGGGCAACGACTTCTGGCTGATCGACGACCGCCTGGTGCGCTTCAACGTCTTCTCCGGTGACGGCGAGGCACAGGGCCCCGAGCACAGCGACGATCCGCAGGTCATCAAGCTCTGCGCCGACGCCTTCCAATCGGTGTGGGAGCGGGCCACCCCGCACGACCAGTACGAGATCTGACCAGCACTCCGAACCAGGGCCACCACCTTTCATGACCATCCTTTCGCCGTCCTCCGCCGTCCTCCGCCGCCCAGGCGGCACGCGCGGCTCGCCGGTCGCCTGGTGGCCATCCGCAAGAACGCCGGCCTCAAGGCGTTCGAGGTGGCGGCCCGTTGCGCCTGGCACAAGTCCAAAGCCTCCCGGATCGAAAACGGCCGCGTCCTGCCCTCCGACGCCGACATCCGCGCCTGGTGCACCGCCTGCTCCGCCGAACAGCACATCGACAACCTGATCGCCGAAAGCCGCAGCGCCGACCAGATGTACGTCGAGTGGAAGCGCCTGCACCACACCGGCATCCGCCACTTCCAGCAGTCCGTGGTGCCGCTCTACCAGCGCACCCGACTGTTCCGCGTCTACTGCTCCAACGTCATCCCCAGCCTGCTGCAGAGCCACGGCTACGCCGAGGCGCTGCTCTCCACCATCAGCGACTTCCAAGGCACCCCCAACGACGCCACCGAGGCCGCGGCCGCCCGCCTGGACCGCTCCCGCGTCATCTACGAAGGCGACCACCGCTTCGTCCTCCTTGTCGAGGAGACGGTGCTCCGCCATCGCATCGGCGCGCCCGACGTGATGGCCGGCCAACTCGGCAAACTGCTTGAGCTGATGTCGCTGCCCTCGGTCGCCTTCGGCGTCGTCCCCTTCATCGCCGAGCGCACCATGTGGCCGCTGGAGACCTTCATGGTCTTCGACACCGACCGGGTGCAGGTCGAGACGCTGTCCGCCGAAATCAACGCCACCCGGCCCCGAGGAAATCGCTGTCTACACCAAGGCGTTCACGGCGCTGCAGAACCTCGCGGTGTTCGGGCCGAAAGCACCTGCGCGGATCCTCGCCGCGATCGAAGCCCTCGGGTGAATCGGCGCAACTTCCCGCAATTCCTTGAGGTGCCCATAGCTGCCTCCCTAAGGGCTGTCCCGTAATCCCTGGCGGGCGCACGACGACAGCTACGGCACCTCGCCGCGTTGTCGGAGCGTCCGGATACGCCCAGTATCCGGACGTCCCTCCGCCTTGCGATGCAGCTCGGCATCCAAGGCACGAAGGCAAGAGCCGAGACGGAGCGAGCGCAGCGAGTGCAGTGCATCTGACGCCGTGCGCTGATCCACCAGGATTACGGGACAGCCCTTACCGCGACGTCGCGAAGCCCACCTGGCGAACCACCGGCTCGCACGTCCGGCGGCATCCGGATGGCGACCCGATGGATCGCCCCGGACGATGGTGCTCGAACCCTCGGCGCGACGGCAGATCTCCTGAGTCCGCGCTGCACACGTGTAGGGCACGACCGGCGGCCTCAGGAGGTGATCGCGTGCGGACTCCCCGCAAGCCTCGCTCCCGCTCGCACCCGGAAATGCGACGGCCCTTGCTGAGAACCTGGCAGTCGCGGGTGGCCCTGGCAGTGATCGTGCTGGTTCTCCTTCTGACCACGCTGCCGCTGGCTTATCTCGGCCGCGAGGACTTCGTCCATGGTCTGACCTTCCCCAGTCGCCTCACCGGTGCCGTCCTTCTCGCGATCTCGTTCACCACGCTCGTGGGCGCCGCCGCGGTCCTGGACCACTGGATCCGGCAGAGCTTCCCCTATTCCGGCCTGGTCGCGCTGATCGGCACGTTCGCGGCCTTGCTGACCAACGCCATGCTCTTGGCGCAGACAGTCAAGGACGGCGAGTCCGCGACCTACCCGGCGCTGTTCAGCGTGCTCACGGCGGGTTCGGTATACGCCGTCTTCGCGGTGTGGCGGACATCGGTCGTGATCCCCGCTCCGAAGCGGGTGGCCGCCGCGGTGATCGTCTCCTCGGTCATCGCGACCGCCAATTTCGGGTACCAGAACCTCTTTCAGCCGTACCAGCGACAGACCCAGCCTCTCATCACGGTGTCCATGGGAAAGCCGGTGCTGAGCAAGGACCGCACGGCATTCGCCGTACCGGTCGACATCACTCTCCGGAACCACGGCGACGTGGGTTTCTACGTGCTCGGCACCGAGTTCCACGCCATGGGGAAAAAGGTGCCGCTGAGCCCGAAGGACCGGCTCCGCCAGCAGTGGCGAACCGATGCCGAGCAGTGGCCCAACTCCTTGGATATGAACCCGCTCTCCCGCCGGGAGATTCACCAGCCCGGCGAGTTGGTCGAGGCAAAACCGTGGATGCCCGATGGAATTTGGGTTGAGTCGAACGACACCTACGCCACGCGAGTGGTGGTGCAACTGCCCATGAACACGCCGTACGACCAGGTGGCGTTCTATGCCACCGCGAGCCTCGCGCGCAAGGACCGGCTCGTGCTGGAGCCACCGATCGGCTTCGTGGCGTACTCCTGGGGCAGGGAAAAAGTCCCCGGATGGGTGAAGAGGCAACAGAGGAGTGGTCATGACTCTCTCGTCTACCGTGCCAGGGTGCACGAGAGCAATGCGCTCGACGAACACACAAGGGAAGCGCGTTTCGTCATCGTCTCCTGGCAGTTCGGCACGCACGGCGCGAGCGTGCAGACATCCGTTACGCGAAAAGGCGAGGAAAGCCGCATCTTCACCCCGGAGGAAACACGCGAAGTGGTGAGCCGGTACGGCCTCATCAACCTCACCACCGGCCCGGTCGAGCGGACCCTGTGGGACATCAAGAAGCAGCGGTGACCGGCACCGGCGCGCCGAGCGCGCCGGAACGCCGGTCCAGTCGCTCCAGCCAGGCCACCAGGGCGAGCGAGCTGTTCACGCGATCCCAGGAGTACGCGTCCCCCAGGCCGAGCTGGGCCTCCCGCACGGCCCGGCACAGCGTCTCGACGTCGAACATCTCCGCGATCAGCGGATGTCGGGCGGAGCGGCACAGGGCGATGAGTTCGTCGCCGTGTGTCCGCAGGCCGCGGGCATAGAGGTCGTTGAAGGGCACCTTGACGGTCCTGCCGCGGATCGGGGCCGGGAGCAGATCCGCCATGGCCTCACGGAGAACGGCCTTCGGACGGCCTGGTTGGAACGTGGCTGCGGCGGGCAGGCGGCTCATCGTGGCGACGACCTCCGGGTCGAGGAAGGGGTGCGAGAGGAAGAACCCGTCCTGTTGTGCGCGCTGCCAGGACAGCAGGTCAGGAGCGGAGACGTAATTGGCGGCGTCGTAGAGCGACTGTTCCGGCTTGCGCCCGAACACGAACCGGCTCTCCGCGATGCCCGCCTCCCGATAGCCGTGAGCGCGCGCGAATCCGGAGCGCAGCCATCCGGGGCGGTTGAAGGTGCCGAGGCCGCCGAGCACCGTTCCGCCGCGGAGGAGGGCGGTGATCCGTTCGGCTGCCAGCGGAAGCGCCGGCTGCACCACGTAGGCGCGGACGATGTCCCACAAGCCCCGCTCGCTTCCCGCGGCCCAGGCACGTGCCTGCTCGGCCATCTGCCGGAGCGCTCCCGTGCGGGCCAGCCTGTGCAGGTGGAACGGGTTGGCGTCCGCGATCGGATCGGCCCCGCAGCCGGTCAGGAGCGTGTCACAGCCCAGTTCCGCGGCCGCGGCGTGAAGCCTGGCCCAGAACGGGGCGCGGAAGGCGTGCGCATGAGGCTCGTCGGCGTCTCCCGCGTGGTGCTGGAAGTCGTCGAAGTCGGCCACGTCGTCGGCATCGACGATCACCGGGCGGGCCGCGGGTGTGTGACGGCGGATCTCCTCCATCGCGACGTCGAGGTACGGCTGCTCCGCAGCCAGCTCCCCGCGGGAGAAACGCCCGGCGAGCAGGACCAGGTCCCCGGCGCCGCCCCGTTCCGCGGCCAGCAGGCGTGCGGCGAGCAGCGCGACGCTGGTGGAGTCGGTGCCGCCCGAGACATGGCATGCCGTCGTCGTGCCCATGCGGCATCCGACAGCGTTCTCCAGCGCGAGGCGCAACTCCCGTGCGGCCTCATCGAGGCAGGAGCCGTCTGCAGTGGGCTCGGGCGGGTCGGTGGCCCGACGGGCGCGTCGCAGCGTACGACTGCGCATCTGCCCGGTGCGGGACAGCTCGACCACCTCGCCGCCGAGGACGCGGTGCACCCTGGCGAAAGGGGTGAGGTCCGAGTGCGGTTGCGCCATGTTCCCGGTGAGGTATCGGCAGAAGTAGCGGGGTTCCAGCTCTGTGACGCTCCCCAGGCAGCGGACCGAGGTGCTTACGGCGCTCACGCGGCCACCGGACTCCCTGAAGAACAGCGGGATGCGTGCCTGCTCGTCGCGCATCAGAAGGATGCGGTCGTGGTACACCAGAACAGCCGCGTAGTCGCCGGCCGGCACGGGCGGGGCGGCCCCCTGCCTGCCGGAGTCGTCGAGGAGGCTGCGCGCGCCCGCCGCTCGGTCACGGGCCGAGCCGACCCAGCCGACGACGGCCGCGGTGCCGGCCCGCGAGGAGACCGTCGTCACGAGTCCCTGACGCGCCATGGCCTCGCTGGTCCGGAGCCTCGGTGCGCCCTCGGCCCATTCGAGGCGGAGCGCATCCATGTCACTGTCCTTCGCAGTCGATCGAGAGCACCGGTGTGAAGGCGTGCCCTCGCGGATCGGCGTCGGGGATGCACAGGCCGCCCGAGGCTGTCCACGCGTGCAGGGCGAACGGGTGTTCATGCACACCGACGTGGAGTACGGCTTTCAGGCCACACCGCCGCAGCAGGACGAAGGCCGTCAGCGCCTCGGACTTGCAGTCGCCGTTGACGAACCAGCTTCTTCTGCTGTGTGACTGCACTGCTCGTTTCAGCCGTCCGACCTCCTCCGCGGAGGGGAGGTCCGCACGGGCGTATCCCGGGGCGGCCAAGGACAGCAGCCGGAGGACGCGCCCGAATCCAAGGGTCCGGATCAGCAGGTGCACTCCACCCAGCCAGAGCCCGACGCCGACGTCCGCGTATTTCTTCCGGCGGCCCGTCGCGCACCCGGCATGCATGAGACCGGTGACAAGTTCGGCGCGTTCCTCAGGGCTTCCGGAGGCGAATTTCTGGACTTCCGTCGTCGCCAATCCGAGAAAACGTGTCCGCTTCCAGTCCGCGATCAGCGCTCCGTCGGACATCCGGGTGACACGGCAATGCGGTGACAGGATCCTTGCCATGGCTGCCATGGCTGCCATGGCTGCCAGGGCATCGGGGTCCTCTGCCACCGCATATCCTCCAGGATTCCACCGTGAACGGTGTCAGTGCTGGTATCCGTGACCGTCGTAGAATCCGCCGCTGAAGCCGCGGATCAGACGGCCGTTACCGAGAAGGACGAGCCGATGCGGCTTACGGCGCCGCAGCAATCGGAGAAACATCGCCTACCTCCAGAACCGGCAGGACATCAACACCAGGCTACTCTCCCCCGAATGCCCCGCAACCGGACTGCCGACGTCAATCGGCCGACGTTCGGCACCTTTTCGGATCGGTGACGAGGCTTGTTGAAGACACCTCTCCGCTTGGACGTCGGAACAGGGGCACGATGCGGCGAATCGCCAAGGCCCTGGTTGCGGTGGCCGCTCTGTCGTCACACCGCAGAAGTGCGGCGGCGTTAGGGGCCTTGCCCACGATCATCGTTCTCCAGTCGCGGCCGGCCGGCCGGCCGGTTCGCGGAGCACGATGGAAACAGGCGACACAGCGCGGCAGCGATACCGTCGGCTGGTGTGATGCGCCTGAAATCCTGAGAGTTAGTTCTGCTTGGTTGGTGGCTCGTCCTGACCTTGGCGAGGGAGTTGAGGATCTCGTCGGCGGTCTTGGTCCAGGTGAACGGTCTGGTGCAGGCCGTCGAGGCGTTTGGCGACGAACCGGGCCCGCCAGCGGTCCACAGTCGACTCATCGACCCCCAGATCCGCTGCGGCCTGCTTGTTCGTCCCGCCCTCCGCGCACCGCAGCACGATCTTCGCGCGAAGTGCCAGGAACTGCGACGTCTTCGCCCGCCGGGCCCACCGTGTCAGCTGGGCCCGCTCGGCCTCGCTCAGGACCAAGTCAGCCTTCGGCCGGCCGATGCGGCCGGCGTCCTCAAGCCCGGCCATCCGCTCCGCAGTAAAACTCCGGCGCCACTTACCGGCCGTCTTGACCGCGACACCGACGGCCCACGCAGCAGCTGCATTTGACACGCCATCAGCGCACGCCTGGATGATCCGGGCCCGCTCGGCCGGGCGCCGGTCCAGCAATCCCGCCCGGCGCACCAGCTCGGCACGCTCCGCTTCGGACAGTGTGATCGCCACAGCAGAAGGTCCGGGATGCGTCATGCCAACGAGGTAGCAACTAACTCTCTGGATTTCGGGCGCATCACACTAGACCTGCTGATGGGTGGTCCGTAGCAGATGTCGCTGCGCCGTTGCCGCGAGACCGGCAACTGCTGGGCCGTAGCGCGGCAGCGCACGTACTGTGAGTGACCGTCCTCAGCGCCTCGCGGTAGCCCGTGGTCTGCGCGGGCGAGCTCGACTTCGCTACCCACCCAGCACAAGATTTTCCGGTGCTGGTTCGGTGCTGGTTCGGTGCTGACCGCGGAGGGGCGACGACAGGAAAACAGCAGGTCGTAGCTCTGATCGGATGAGTTGTCGTACCACTCATGGTGGTGCCGATGAGGCTCGCGGCGACGATGCGCTTGAGGTTGGTGGGTGGTGGGGTAGCGGTCGCGAGGGAGGACATCGACACCACTTCCTGACGAGGGGCGGGGACGTTTTGTGTCGCCACACCGTAGGAATGTGCAGGTCAGGCGCACATGTGGCGGGACCCCACACTTCGGGCTCCGACCGTGCGCGCGGGCACCATTACGCGGTGCGGAGGGGAGTCGGGGGGCGAAGTAAGCGTCGGACCTCGGCCGGTGCCGATGCCGCTTTTGGTCAGTTTTGACGGTGCGGTGCTGACTTCGTGCTGACTTCGTGCTGACTTCGTGTTGACTGAAGTCGCATGTCATCACCCCTGATCACCTCGCCCGTGCTGACTTGGTGCTGACTACGGAGAGTTGAACTTCGGCAATCAAGGCGGATCGGGCATCGGAGCCACGGACGTTCGTCTGCGCCATGGTGTGAGCATGATTGAACGCTGGTCGAGCGTGAGATGCCTGGAGTCGGTTGAAGTGCGGCCAGCCCAATGTGCATACCGGTAGGTTCTTCGTCTCCTGGTGGTACAGCGCGCATAGTGGTGCTGACCCGCTGAAACGGCGGTTGGCCGGCTGCTGGCAGAGTGTTGGTCCGGATCTTGGGCCGGAAACTGGGGGAGGGCTGTCGGTACTGCCCGGGAAGGCGACTGTCGGCAGGCTCCGGCGGTGAGAAGGGGGGCGGTGGTGGCGACCCTCGGTTGACTCGACGACGACCACACCACTTCCCTTCGCGGTACCCGTCGCCATCACAGCCGAAGTGGGGGAGTGCGGCGTGCGGGACACGAGGGGCCTGGGATGGCTCTCCTCGCGAGGTCTCGATCCCGAAGTGAGACTTGCGGCGATTCACTACTCGGTCTCCGCCCGCGCCCGGCTCAGCCCCGGCACTCGTGCGCGAGCCACAGGGCCTGCCAGGCCGGTGGGGCAGCACGTGTTGCCGCCAGCAGGCGCCTCTGCAGGACGCGGCCGCCGACGGTGGAACCACATGGCACAGGTTGTAGATCGCGTCTCGTGCGGTCCAGGTGGTCCAGGTCAGGAGCGTAGGCGCAGGTCAGGCCCTTGTGGTCCAGGAGCGTCAATGCTGTTGGTGAGACGCGTGTGATACTGCGTGAGAGGCGAGGAACCCCTGTCGGCTTGTCGGCGGGGGTTCCTGCGTTCGGGGACGGGCCCGGTGGGCCGTCTTTTCCCGACACCGGCCGACCTCAGTCGGGTCCCAGCACCCGGCAAGACAGCCGTCATCTGTGCCGAGCCTTCNGTCGGGTCCCAGCACCCGGCAAGACAGCCGTCATCTGTGCCGAGCCTTCCAGGCGGACGGGCCGGATGTCGCGTGGGCTAATCGATCGGCGGGACGCTTGGCCGGTTACGCGGAGCGGGCGGAGCCGGGCGCCGGCGGCCCGCTCCATGGCTCCCGCCTCGGCGGGAGCCGCGGTCAGGGTCTTGTCGGCCCCCGGGACGCGGCGCTTGGTACCAGCGGAGCGAACGTCGACGCTGGTGGATCACTCCTGCGGGAAGGAGGCGCACCTTCCCGCTGGGTGGCGGTCTTCGACTTCCCGGCCGAGCACTGGATCACCTTGCGGACCACGAATCCGATCGAGTCGACCTTCTCGACCGTCCGGCTGCGGACCCGTGACACCGCCGCCCTGGCCATGGTCTTCAAGCTCGTCGAGTCCGCCCCACAGCGGTGGTGGGCGGGCGGTCAACGCGCCTCACTTCGTCGTCCTCGTCCGCGCCGGAGCGGTGTGCGTCAACGGCAGACCGGTCGGGCGACCCGGCTAGGTGGCGGCGTGCTGCGGCGAGAAGGCTTCGACCGTGACGTGGTCGTCGAGTCGGCCGCCTGTCAGGTTCGTCCTCCTTCACGGTCGGCGGCTCCATCTCTCGCCTCGTCCCCCTGCTCAGCTCCACGTTCCGGGCCACATTGCGCGCCAGTTCGTCCTCTCCAATGACGTGCCCGGGTGGGGCTGTGTGTTGGTCTGTCCGGGTGATAGTCGGGTCAATACGGTGGTGTTTTATTGGCCATTTCGGGTTAATGGTGGTGACCGTTTTCCGGTGGGTTGCCCATCTCTCCGGGGAGAGAGGCAACCCCTGTGGTGCGCGGATGCGTGGTATGTGTCGGCGGGTCTCTCTCTGTCCCGGTGTGCAGGCGGTGGTCCGGTGCGCGTATACCGGCGCCGTACGACGCGGGCCCCGGATGGGAGTTCTCGGGCGGCCCTCTCAGCTGAGAGAGGTTTGTCATGGATCTGACTACAGGTTGGTGGGGAGCTCCGGCGGTGGCCGGGGTTCGGCCGGTTGTACCGGCCGGTGGATCTGAGGTGGCCGCTGTACGGGGGCTTGTGGCCGCGCCGTTCAGTGCGGCGTTCTCCACGGTGACGATCCCGGCGGGCACGACCCCGCTGGCGGTGGCCGTGGCGCCGAACGGCAACGTCTACGTCGGCAACGCCAATTCGAGCAACGTGACGGTGATCGACAGTGCCACGAACACCGTCCTGGCCACCGTCCCCGCCGGCTCAGACCCGGCCATGATTGCGGTGGCGCCGAACGGCAACGTCTACGTCACCAACCAGAGCTCGAACAACGTGACGGTGATCAGCAGCGCCACAAACACCGTCCTGGCCACCGTCCCCGTCGGTGGGGGCCCGTTCGCGCTGGCGGTGGCGCCGAACGGCAACGTCTACGTCGGCAACAGCACTTCGAACAACGCGACGGTGATCAGCAGCGCCACGAACACGGTCCTGGCCACCGTCCCCGTCGGCGCGGTCCCGGACGCGGTGGCGGTGGCTGCGAACGGCAACGTCTACGTCGCCAACCGAAACGCGAACACCGTGACGGTGATCAGCAGCGCCACGAACACCGTCCTGACCACCCTCCCCACCGGTGGGTTCCCGGGCGCGGCGGCGGTGGCGCAGAACGGCAACGTCTACATCGCCAACCAGACCTCGAACAACGTGACGGTGATCGACAGCGCCACGAACACGGTCGTGGCCACCGTCCCCGCCGGCACGGTCCCGGGGGTGATCGCGGTGGCACCCAACGGCAACGTCTACGTCACCAACACCGTTTCGAACAACGTGACGGTGATCGACAGCGCCACGAACACGGTCCTGGCCACCGTCCCCACCGGCGGGGGCCCGTTCGGGGTGGCGGTGGCGCCGACCGGCAACGTCTACGTCGGCAACAGCAATTCCAACAACGTGACGGTGATCAGCAGCACCACGAACACCGTCCTGGCAACCGTCCCCGTCGGCGCGTTCCCGTTCTCGGTGGCGGCGGCGCCGAACAGCAATGTCTACGTCACCAACGCCAATTCGGCCAACGTGACGGAGATTTCGCCGTTGACGGTGACGACCTCGCCAGCGTCGCCGGTGTGCGGGCAACCGGTGACGTTCAACATTTCCGGGGGGACTCCGAACGGGACAGCGGTGGTGAACTTCGGGGACAGCAGCCCCACGGTCACCGTCCCCCTGGACGCCACCGGGAGCGGGCAGACCACCCACACCTACACCGCCGGTACGTTCACCGCGACCGTGAACGGCAACCCCACCCCCGTCACCGTGAGCCCCAACCCCACAACGACGACGCTGTCGGTGACGCCGAACCCCTCCACCTGCGGGCAGAGCGTGACCGTGTGCGCCACCATCACCCCGGCAACAGCCACCACCTCCGTGCCGACCGGCACGGTCACCTTCACCCTCCCCAACAGTCAGACCCAGATGGTCCCCGTCAACGCATCGGGGCAGGCCTGCTTCACCACCACCGCCCTGACCACCGGCACCCTCACCGCCGCCTACAGCGGTGACAGCTGCTTCACCGGCTCCACCACCAGCACCCCCGTCACCGTGAACCCCACCCCCACAACGCTGACCGCGCAGCCAGGCACGATCCGGCTCCGGCTGACCCCGCTGCCCGAGTTCTACATCCCCACCCTCAGCGCCACCCTGACGACCACCTCGGGGATGCCGGTGGCCGGTCAGCCGGTGACCTTCACCGCCACCACGCTCTTCGGCCCGGTCAACCTCGGCACCGCCGTCACCGACGCCAACGGCACCGCCACCATCCACAACGCCATCGTCCCCGTCTTCGCCATCGCCACCCCCTTCTACACCGCCACCTTCCCCGGCACTGCCTGCTACACCGCCGCCACCGCCCACGGCATCCTGCTGTTCATCCCCCTCCCGGGCTGATCTCACTGGCTCCGAAAACCCCACCTCACCTGGTCTGCTGCGACGGGAGGAACACACCGTGGCCCAACTGGACGAGCTGGCCGACCAGTCGAGGGGTTTGGCGACACGTGTGGATTCCAGAGGCGGGGCTCCGGCCGTGAGGGCGGCTCCAGCATCGGCACGGTGATCCAGCAGACCACGACGCAGGAAGGGCGGCAGAACAACCCGACTCCGCGCTCGCGAGCTGCGCTCGGAGGGTGCCACAGCGACGGTGATGACGGCAACGACGGCACACCTCGGCTGCCGAACGGCCACTCTGACAGCACAGCCTTGAGGAGCGGGAGGCCATGCGTAGGAACTCTCCCGACCCTGCTGATCCACAGGTATCGACGATTGCTCCCGCCCGGCTAGTGCTGTGACCACATGGTTCGCCGGGTTGGCGGTTGGATGGGCGGTGACATCCGTTTCGTCCCCTGGGGGATGTGGTGGCCGAGCCTGTGCGGGTGCGCAGACTCACCGATCAGGAAGGGCAGAGGCTGCAGCAGATCGTGGGCCGGGGCACCAGCTCGGTGCGCTATCGCCGGGCGATGATGCTGCTGGAACGAGGAGGGCGACGAAGAGGCGGTGCTGCAGGCCACCCGCAACACCCTGTGCCTGCTGGCCCACCGAATCGGGCAGCTCACCGAGCAGATCCAGGAGCTGGAACGCCGCCTGGCCCTGCTCGCGGAACGCCACGCGCCGCAGTTGCTCACTGTGATGCGCATCGGCCCGGACACGGCCGTCACTCTGCTGATCACGATTGGGGACAACCGTACGCGGAGGTGCTCCGATCGACGCCGCGGTCGCCTCCGTCCTAGCCTGGTCTGCTCCGCGTACGCGGAGATGCGCCGCCGGATCAGATCACCACGCGTTGAATCAGTACTGCGCTCCGAGTGATCGCAAGTCGTAGGCCTGGGTATACCGGTTGAGGTATCCGCGCGCTGGGTTCTGGCTCGTGAGAAATCGGACCCGGGTGTCCGGTCCGTCCTTCGTCGATCACCAGTGCGGGATGTGCTGCTGCCGGGCTGTTGAGGCGTGTCCCAGAGATGGCCGTGCTGTGAACTGGGCACTGTCTCACTGCTGACCGCCTCGACGGCCCGGTGGCGTGAGCCTGCAGGCTCCAAGAGCAGGAGGTGCACCGTGATGAATGTCCCAAGTCCTGGACACGGTCCGCCTGCTGCAGGCGAGGTCATCCTTGGCGTGGATACACACCGGGATGTTCATGTGGCCGTCGCGCTCTCCACGATAGGCGTGGTCATGGGCACCGCGTCCATTCCCGCCACGGCGGTGGGCTATCGCGGACTCTGGGAGTGGGCCAGCCGGCTGGGTACGGTGCACAGGGCAGGGGTAGAAGGATCCGGCAGCTACGGAGCTGCCCTCTCCCGCTATTTGCTGGCTCGCCGGGTCGAGGTGTTCGAGGTGAACCGGCCTGATCGCTCGGTTCGTCGACGGCGGGGGAAGTCGGATCTGGTAGATGCGCAGGAGGCGGCACGGGCGGTGCTTAGTGGTCGGCTCCGGAAGTCCTTCGGGGGGCTGATCACGGAGCTGATGTTGTGCCTGTCGCCGTCAGATGTCAGGGGTGGTGAGGTGAGTCCGTAGGTGCAGCCGAGGGCTTCTTCTGGATCAGTCGCGAGTTGCCCATTGGCGATCATCTTCATGCGACTGCGATGTCTGAGCTGGGGATTACGCTCGTCACATGTCTGACGCACCTGTGCTGCTGAGCAGCGAAATACCTTCCTCGTCCCTGATCATTGACCTTGCGGTGGTCGAGGTGGGCGGCGGTCCGCTGGTGGTCTGCGCCGACCGCGACGATGCCGTGTGGACCTGGGACCCGCAGCGGGACCTGTGGCAGAAGCGGCCATTGACGTACGCCTTTGCTGAAGATCCGCTCGCCGCCGAGTACCCCGACGCCGAGAACGAGCTGAACTCGCTGGCCGCGGCCGTTTCCGGCGGCCGGGTCCTACTGGCGGCTGGTGGCTATGAACAGGGCTCCGCCCTGTGGGATTTGGAGAGCGGCGAACTGCTCCGGGGGGCGATGTATGGCGAGCCCTACGTCGGGTCCATAGCCACCGTGAAGGGGGAGGGGCCACCGCGGTTCGTGACGGGTTCGGATGCCGGAGTCCTGGTGTGGGGACTGTCCGCCGAGGAGCCCCCGGTGGAGCTACCGGACAGCGACATCCACGGCATCTGCACTGTCGCCACCGCCCAGGTCAACGGCCGCTCGCTGGTCGTGGCGGGCGGTGGCGACGTGCACGTGTGGGATCTGGCGCGGGACGAGCAACTGGCTTCGTTTTACCCGGATGACGGCAGCATCGAAGCGGTCGCTGTGTCCCAGATCGCCGATCGTCCGATCGCGGTGGCGGCGGATCCGGGACAGGTGTACGTATGGGGACTGTCTGAGGACGAGGGCGACGAGCCCATCTACGATCCGATCGTCGGTCACGAGGGCGGCAGCTCTGCCTTGGACACCGCCACGGTCCGCGACCGGTCCCTCGCGGTGACCGGGGGTGCGGACGCGACCGTACGCATTTGGGATCTGGCCGAGGGCGCGGGAGTCGGTGCCCCGCTGACTGGCCATCGGGGCGGCGTCGCGGTAGTGCGGACCACAATGCTCAGCGGCCGCGAAGTCGCCCTGAGCGCGGGCCTGGACGGCGTGATCCGTGTCTGGGACCTGGCCGCCTTGGTGTCGTAGTGGTCGGCTTCGGGGGTGCTTCGGCAGCTGATGAGGGATCGAGCGCGGCGGTGGATTCATCTTGCTGGCGGGTTGGGTGTCGGTCGAGTCTGGCCAGCAGATCGTCTAGGTCGGAGGTGGTGAACTTCCACTGGAACGGCTGTGCTGTGGCGTTGTAGCGGTCTTCGAATGCTCGGAGCCGGTCCCCGACCTGGGTCAGGTCGGGGAAGTCGTTGGGCGAGACAACCTTGCGCTGCACGACGGAGAAGTAGATCTCCACTTGGTTGAGCCAAGAGGCGTGCACCGGGGTGTGGATCACGACCGCGGTCGGGAACGCGGCAGACAGCCGGTCGGCGGCCTTCTGCCCGCGGTGGGAGGAGCCATTGTCGACGATCCATAACACGCGTTTCGCACTGGTGTACGGTTCCTGGCTCATGACCTGGGCGACCAGGTGCATGAACGGGTCGATGCCGGTCCTGGGTTCGGTGCGGCCGGACACCTTCGCGCGGTGGACGTCGTAGGCGGCCAGGTAGGCCAGTGCGCCGCCACGGCCGTAGGTGTGGTTCACGCGCATCGCGCGGGCCTGGCCGGGGGCGAGGGTGGGGTGGCAGCGGCAGCGGGCCTGGATGGAGGTCTTCTCGTCGGCGCTGATGACGTATTCGTCCGCGCCGAGCGGGACGCCCTGCCAGGTGCGGGCGTACAGGTCCAGCACACGCTGGGCCTTGGCGCGGAAGTCGGGGTCGGTGATGAAGATCCAGGAGCGGTGCTGCCAGGGCTTGAGCGCGTCCTGGGCCAGCCAGCGGCGCACGGTCGAGGCGGAGATGGGGCCGGTGACGCCACGCGCGGTGAGTTCGGCGGCCAGTTCCGGGCATGACCAGCGCGCCAGCGGCACCCCGGTCTCGGCGGGCAGGCGGCAGGCCAGCGCTTTGGCCTCGGCCACCTGCAGTGCGGTGTACGACGGCGGCCGCCCCGACCGCTCGCGGTCGGTCAGACCGGCGAGCCCCTGCTCGGCGAACCGGCCACGCCAGCACCGGACCGTGTCCAGGTGCAGGCCGGTGGCGCGGGCGATGCGCGCGTTGGAGCGTCCACGTGCAGCGTGCAGCACCACCTGCGCGCGCATCCGCAGCCGGTGCTCGGTCTTGTGGCCGTAGGCCACCTTCTTCAGCCGCTCGCGCTCGCCGGCGCGCAGGGCTATCGGGCGGGCGGCGACAACGGGCAAGGCAGGCAGGCCGATCGAGAGAAGTGGATCACGACAGGCCGAAGCCTGCCGTATCCGGGGACCGCCTGTCGGGCAGGATGGGCGCCATGCCCACGCCTTCGGAACACACCCGGCTCTCGCTGGAGGCGCGCCTCGGTGTGCACGCCCGCGCCACCTGGCCGCAGCTGGAGCAGCTGCACGTCCGCCACTGCGGAGCCTTCGCCTACGTGGAGGCCGAACTGGCCGACCGTGAACGGGTCAAGCTGATGCGGCTGCGCTACACCGGCGCCGTCGGCACCTGGCCAGACACCAGCCACAGCACCGCCTCCGACGACAACCCCCGAAGGACTTACGGAGCCGACCACTTAGTACTGCAACGGTGTTTGCCGTGACGGTTGGGCAGGCTGGTCGTTGGTCTGATCATGGGTGGGGACCTTGCTGCTGTCAGGGTGTGGGCCAGTGAACTGGACGCTGTGCACGAGCGGTTCGTGCATCGGTTTTCCAGGACGGAGCCGCGGGAGTCGGCGCTTGCCTATATGCAGGGACTGATCGCCCCGCTTGAGCGGAAGAACGGCTGGACACTGGCCGAACAGGCCGGTCACGCCGCTCCGGACCGCATCCATCGGCTGCTGAACCGGATCGAGTGGGAAGCCGATGAGGTCCTCGACGATGTGCGTGACTACGTCGTCGAGAACCTCGGCGACCCCGAGGCCGTGCTCATCGTGGACGACACCGGCTTCCTGAAGAAGGGGACCCGTTCGGCAGGGGTACAGCGGCAGTACTCCGGGACCGCAGGACGCACGGAGAACTGCCAGGTCGGCGTCTTCCTCGCCTATGCAGCCGGCGGCGGCCGGACACTGATCGACCGCCGGTTGTATCTGCCCACCTCCTGGACGGACAACCGCGAGAGGTGCCGCAGGGCCGGCATCGACGATGCGGTCGGCTTCGAGACCAAGGTCGTCATGGCCAAGAAGATGGTCCGCCGGGCGATCGCGGACAAGATCCCGTTCCGGTGGGTGACTGCTGATGCCGCCTACGGCTTCAGCAAGGGCTGGCGCCATGAGCTGGAGCAGGCCGATGTCTTCCACGTCATGGCCACCACCCGGCACGACACCGTGGTCACCCGCTGGGCCCTGGACCATCCCGTCCACGACCTGTTCACCGGCCTGCCGCGGCAGAAGTGGAAACGCCGCTCGTGTGGGAACGGCGCTCATGGGATGCGGGTGTTCGACTGGGCGCGTGTCGAAGTCCGTCCCTGGCACCGCGAGGACCGCCGCCACTGGGTTCTCGCCCGCCGCAGCTTCAGGCGACCCGAGGAAATCTCCTACTACATCGCCTATGTCCCGCCGGCACCACTCTTGATGAGTTGATCCAGGTTGCGGGCAGCCGATGGGCAGTCGAGGAGTGCTTTCAGACCGCGAAGCAGGAGTGCGGCCTGGACGACTACCAAGTCCGCCGCTATCCCGGCTGGCACCGCCACATCACCCTGGCCATGGCAGCACACGCCTGCCTGACCGTCCTGCGGGCCCGTGAACTCGATGCCGGGAAAGCAGAAACGGATCCTCCCAGCTCATCCACCTCAGCCTCGCCGAGATCAGACGCCTGATCACCCGCCTCACCGACCGCCAACCCGCACCCGTCGACCACATCCTGCACTGGTCACACTGGCGCCGAAAGCGACAACACCAGGCCCGCATCAGTCACTACACACGACGCGGACACAGCCCATAGAACTGCCCAGCCATCAGCACAAACACCGTTGCAGTATTAGACGCCGTTTCACTTGGTGAGTCGGCGGTAGCTGATGAGGGTGGCTGCTATGCCGACGAAGGCGAGGAAGTGTTCGGGCTTGCGTTCGTAGCGGCGGTGCAGGCGGCGGCATCCGGCGAGCCAGGAGACCGTCCTCTCGACGACCCAGCGGTGGCGGCCCAGCCGTGTCGAGGACTCGATGCCCTTGCGGGCGATGCGGTGGCGGATGCCTCTCTTGCGCAGCCATCGGCGCAGGTGGTCGTAGTCGTAGCCCTTGTCGGCATGGAGCTTGGCCGGGCGTCGGCGGCGCGGTCCGCGTCGGGAGCGGATGGGCGGGATCCCGCGCACGAGCGGTTCCAGGCCGAGGCTGTCGTGCATGTTGGCGCCGGAGATGCCCAGCGACAGCGGTAGACCGTTCCGGTCCGTGACCAGGTGGATTTTCGATCCCGGCTTGCCATGGTCGGTCGGATTCGGTCCCGTCAGTGGCCCCCTTTTGCCGCCCGGACGCTGACAGAGTCGATCGCGCAGCGCGACCAGTCCAATTCTCCCCGGGCACCGAGTTCGTCGAGGACGACCCGGTGGAGCCTGGCTCAGACCCGGTCCCGGCTCCATCGGGCGAAGCGCCGGTAGACGGTGGGCCAGGCCGGCCCGAACACCGGCGGCAGCTGCCGCCAGGTGCACCCCGAGGTGGCCACGAAGATGATCGCTGCCAGGCATTCACGGTCACCGGCTCGGCGACGTCCGCCGCCCTGCGGGCGTATGACTTCCGTCGGCGGGACCACCCGCCGGAACAGAGTCCACAACTCCTCCGGGACCAACCGTTCCACCAGATCCGTCATGCACGGCTCAACGAACCATCACTCCATCAGAAACGGCGTCTTAGCCCTGCGAATCGGGGAGCCATCACGGCGGCCCAGTCCGTTGGCGGGGGCGCCAAGGCGGCTCGGCGTGCGGTTTTCAGGGTCTGCGTCAATATGAGCTTCGCCTCTCCGCGCTGATTGGGATGCGGAGACGGTAAGCCGTGTTTCGGCGTGCGACCCGTACTTTCAGTCCGGGTTGTCCAGGAGTACGGGTCGCCCTCAGACGATATTGAGGCGTTCGGCGAGCTTGCCGACCTGTCGCTGATAGGTGGGACGGACCCGGTGCAGCAGGGCGGTGACCATGTCGCGGGCCTGGGGGCTGCGCTGAAGGTCTTGGGGGGAGAGTTCTTCGAGGTGGAGAAGGTGGACGAGGACAGCGGCGTCCTCGCGGTGCAGGTCATAGCAGCGGGCGACCTGCAGCCCGAAGGTGAACTGTCGTTCCTTGGACGGGAGCTGGCTGGTGTCGACCTGATCAGCTCGACGCAGGCCTTCGGAGGCCTCGCCGGCGAGCATCTCGATGCTGACCGCGTGGAGTTCGACGTTGGTAGGCCCGAAGACGGTCCACTGAACGTTGCCTTCACCAGCCTGTTCGGCGAGCGGTGCGGCTCTCTTCTCCAAGCGTTCGCGGGCCTCCCACCAGTTGCGTTGCGCCGCGGCAGCGGCCGCGCACACCAGCTCCAAGGCGCCTTGAGCAGCCTGGATGTCAGGATGGGCCGTTTCGTGGCGAAGTTGGTTGATGGCGAGGGCTGCGACTTCTGCAGCTTCGGCGGGTGCGTCCGGGCGGTCGTCGGAGAGCAGGACATGACCGAGGTTCCACTGTCCGGCCGCAATGCGCAGAGGGTCATCGGCATCCTGGGCGGCGCGGATAGCGCGGTCAGCGGCCACCAGGGCCAAGTCGAGTCGTCCGGTGCGGCGGCAGTAGGAGTGCAGCAGGCCGTAGAGGTCGGCGGCGATGCGCAGGGTCTCGCGACGTGCGTGAGCGTCGTTGCCCGTGCGGCGGGCGCGTCCGGCGAGTTCGATATCGGTGATGAGGGCGGGCAGCACCGCTTCGGCATCGGTGAAGCGTGCGGCGCTGGTTTGCCAGATTCGCCATGCAGCTTCTACGCGTTCGCGTAATGCGGCCGGCGTTGCCGGTTCGGTGCCGCGCGAGGTGCCACATCCCATCATTGCCTGGGCGATGCTTGCCTCATGTGTGACGGGCGCCTGCGGCGCGGCGGCAGGCTCGTCGGTGAGCAGGGCGGCGACCTGGACGCCGAGTTCGTGAGCGAGGCGGTGCAGCAGGGCCTGCGAAGGATTTTTGTGCCCGCGTTCGATCTTGCCAAGGTAGTCCTCGCTGATACCGCACAGGCTGGCCACAGCTGCCTGCGTACGTCCGCCTGTGAGGCGGTGATGGCGAATCCGCCCTCCGACCGTCATCCGTTGTGGTGAGGTCAATGGTGGCGCCCCCTTGGGAAGGTGAGGATCGGTTCAGCGTAGAACGCAGAGTGACCGATGCCCACCGATGGGCACGATCGTGTGACAGTGGACCGAACGGCGGCAGAAGGGCGGGGACGTGGAGCGGCTGGTGCTCTGGGACATCGACCACACACTGATCTCGACGGGAGGGGTCGGCCGGGAGTTGTCGGCGCTTGCGTTCCGGCAGGCTACCGGCGTCGAGATGCGCGAGCAGGCTGCCGTTGAAGGGATCACTGAACCCGTGATCTTTCGCGAAACCGCCAAGCTGCACGGGCTGGCGACCGATCGCGGCGACTTCGAACGCTTCGCAGCCGCTCTCACCCAGGCTCACCTCACGCACAGCGCACAGCTACGCGAGCGCGGCCACGCGCTGCCGGGGGCAGCTGCTGCCCTTGAAGCCCTGGCCGCGAAGTCTGGCATCCGGCAGTCGGTGGTGAGCGGCAACATCGGTGCGGTGGCGAGGATCAAGCTGGAGGTGTTTGGGCTGGACCGCCGCATCGACTGGGAGGCAGGAGGCTACGGCGATGATGACGACGTGCGCTCCGCCTTGGTCACCCTCGCATTGACGCGTGCAGCAGGCCGATCTGAGGTACTCCGGCCGGAGAACGCGGTGGTGATCGGCGACACCCCTGCCGATGTCGAGGCAGCTCGTGCCAACAGTGTGCCGGCCATCGCAGTTGCCTCTGGCCGGAGCAGTCAGGCCCAGCTGCGCGCGGCCGGCGCAGACGTGGTGCTGCCCGATCTGGCAGATACGGGCAGACTTCTCGACGCCCTTCGGCAGACGTCCGGGCGCACCAACTCGGCAGTTCCGGCGAGTTCGGAGAGGCGGAGCGCAACGTAGCTTGAGGCCCACGGGCTCCCTGGACGGACACCATGAGCCGCGCCTCAAGGGCGGCATTCCCCGCTGGGCAGGGCCGACCGACGTCACACGGTGGTGTGTGGGGCACCCACGTCCCGCGTGCGGGCCTGCGGCCGGTCTAGCGCGATGCCGTACGGTTGACAGTCGGTGCTGCCAGGCCCTTTGTCCGGTTGAGCACGTACAGGCCAGTGGGCCCGGAGCGCGCAGACGATGCGTGAACCCTGGTATGCCAGGAGCCTGTCCCGCCTGGAGGACGACGACGGCCGCCACCACCGCACGCGCGGTATGGCGGCGCGGTGGCCGGCCGGTCTCTGGCGGTCACATCGAGAGCGGTCTGTCCTGGATGGTTATGCGGTCTGTCAACCTGTTCCAGCCTGGGAGTGTCCCAAGACTGCACTGCGGCCTGGCCCCATGACGAGGTCGTCGGCCAGGCGGCAACGCGCGTGTCGTCAGGGGCGGGTGGCGATGATGCCGGGGCCGGCGCCGAGGGCGAGCACCCGCTGGGTGCCGTCGAGGCCGAAGAGCTCGGCGAGCAGGGCGTAGAACTCGGGCGCGTAGCGGGGCCGGTGGGCGGCGTAGTACGGCGCGGTGGACGCGAACAGCTCTTCGGGCGTGTACGAGGCGGTGGAGGAAGTCACGGCCCAGTCTCTCGCGGGTGTGCGGTCAGGGTCGGGTGATCAGTCAACGAGCCGGGGCGGCGCTCGGCGTCGTCCAGGGCGACGACGCCGCGGAAGCCGTCCTTGCCGTCGACCGAGCGGTCCCGGCCCGCGGTCCGGTCGGTGGCCACGAGCCGTAGGGCGGCCTCGCCTGCGCGGTCGCGGACCTCGGGGGCGAGGGCGCCGCGCAGGACGAGCAAGCCGTCGCGGTCGAAGGCGAAGCTGGAATACGCGACACCTGAACACGCGACCTCACCAGTCCCGAGGCTGGTCTCGAAACACCGGGCTTAGGAGGTAACTCGGAGCGTCAGTTCGCGAAGCTGGCGGCCGGTGGTAGTGATGTCGTATCGGCGTGCGTTATTGAGAGCCGCCTTGGTCAGGGCCTTGCGCCGGTGGAAGTCCCGACCCATCTCGTCTAGGGCCACGGCCAGCGAGCGCGGGTCGCCAGGAGTGTAGGGAACGCCAGAGCTCCCGAGGATTTCCCTCACACCGGGAAGATCGGAGTAGGCAACCGGAAGTCCGTGGGCTTGGGCCTCAATGAGGACGAGCCCGAAAGCCTCCAGACCCCTGGTCGTGAAGACGAAGGCGTCGAAGTTCGGCAGGCGGCGCCACAGTTCGGCGCGGGGCAGGAACGGCTCAAACTGAATCCGGTCCCGTAGCCCGAGTTCGATAGCCCGCTGTTCCAGATGCTCCCGTAGGATTCCTTTACCGATCACGGTCAAGTGGTGCGGCTGATCGGTTAAAGCGAGGGCTTCGACGGCGGTGATCGTGGATTTGTTGTCGTCCAGACGACCGGCGTGCACCAGAGACAGGGGTCCGATTCCAGTAGGCGGTTGATCGCGTACCCGGGCATCGCTCAAACGGATACCCCACGGGATGACGGTGAGTCGATCGGTGAATCGGCGTCCGGTGAGACGGTCGATGCGGTCGGCGAGCACGGAGGTCGGGGCGACGATCGCAGCGCTTGCGGCAGCAACTTCATTCATGACCTCGCGTTCCGATGCGCTGCGCTCGGCCACCATCACGTCGGGGCCGTGGGCGATGGCGATGATCGGGATGTTGCCAGCAGTTCGGGTGAAGGCCAGGCTGAGAGCGAACCCGAGGTACTGGGCGTGAATGGCATTCGGCTGGATCTTCTCGATGAGCACACCGACCTCACGCGTCAACTCGTCAACGTAGGGGTCGAAGTCCGGGCCTTGAGGGCGTTTCGTCGTGGAGAGGCTGATCAGCTGATCAAACGCAGCCTTCCAAGCCTGATCGACCGGTGCCCTGCCCAGGAAGGTCGTATGGATTTCAGGCATCGCGCCGTAGAGATCGTTGACGAGGATCATACTCCCGGACGAAGGCACGGAGGTGCGGTTGATGCCGGTCAAGATGTTCAGGAGTTTGGTGGTCATGCGGAAACTCCATTCATCGATAACCGTCGGGTGGGAATCGGAGATCGGGCTCCCAGGGCCAACTCGACTCGTGAATCATCGGTGGCGTTCTGCATCTCGCGCTGACGGGGAGGCGCCCACCACGACGCCAGGTGCGGCGTGAAGACGGCCGTGACCTCCTCGGCCGGATGTAAATAGCCCTTACTGTCCTGCTCTGCCGTCCACACTCTGACTGACGATCGGGGGTAGACGGGATTTATTCCAATCTCTCCCTTGGGGAGGATTCCATTGAAGGGGGTGGGTATTCCCTCGCTGTTCCAGTAGTCCCATGCCTCAAGAGCCTTGGCTTTCTCGAAGCAGTGGTACAGCTGCTGATAGCGGGGCATGTACCGGATCTCGCGGAAGATCATCTGGCCGATCAGTCCAGGCGCGGCTTTCTGGATCGTACTGAGATCAGCGCCCTGGAAGGTGACCGATGCCGCATCCTGGGACGGGTGCAGCGCAGTCCGGGCGAACAGGTGGGACAGTCGTCGCCGAACGTACTCGGCGACTCCCGGGCCGAGAGCCGGTTCTATGCCTTCGATGAGCTGGACGAGCCGGTGATGGCGCGGATTGAAACGGGCCAGGTCGAACAACTGGCCCATGCCGTCCACGGCGGCGAAGGCGAGTCGTTTGTAGAGCCAGTTGTTCAGCTCTCCCGCCTGGGCATAGGTCTTGGTCTCCGGAGTAGCGGAGTGGAGCATCAGGTATTCGGACAGAACCTCGAAGTACAGGTAACCGAGGAACGGCACGTGGACCACGGCGTCGGACAACTGGTCGATGAACTCGGGTGCCGAAGTGGCATGGCCGGCGGCGTTGCGCAAGGCGACGTCGAGGAACACGGCCGCGGCGCGCAGCCCGGCCAGCACGGCGCGGTCGAGCTGGTCGTTCTCGGCCGGGGTGAGGAAGCTCTGGTAACGCAGGTAGGTACGCAGGTGGATGGCACCGAGATGCAGGTAGTCGACGCCCTTGGGCCGGATCGGTGCATCCGGGATGACCTCGAAGACCATGGGCTTGGTGGAAGGCTTCGTCCGCATCAGGTAGGCGCCGAGGTTGTGTGGGCGCAGTCCCTCGCGCTGACTGGCGAGAGGCGAGCAGTACAGGGCTCCGACCAGGCAACCGGTGGAGACGTGCAACTGCCGGCTGGTGCGGATGGCTTCGATGTCCCTGGTGACGTGCAGCAGGTACATCGGCTGTCCGCTGACGAGCGCCTCGGTCATGGCGTTGTGTCGTATCAGCCAGCCGTTGGGGGTTGAGCGTTCCAGGTAGTGGCGCCAGTCGCTCTCGCTTTCGGCCAGCGAGGCAGGAATGCGACGCTGCACGGGCATGATGTAGTCCGTGTGGGCGTGTTCCCATTCGTCGCGCAAGAGAACTCCTGGGGATGGAAGATCGGCAGCGGGGCGGGGGATTTCGAGGAGCTAAAGAGTTTCTACGTTCGGTCCGGAAAGGCGGTTTCGGCAGTCGAGAACGTAGGGCGCGTTCTTCTCGACCATCGGGAGGTCGAATCGGGTGTGGTCCATGAGGAGCACCACGGCATCGGAGGCCGTGATCTCCTCCGGGATCGCATCGACCCGGGTCACGATCAGCTTGGTGTCGTCGCCGTCCGGGATGTTGGGGTCGGCGCCGCGGACCTCGGCGCCGAGGTTGATGAGAAGTTCGGCGACACGTGCCGAAGGGGAATTGCGAAGGTCAGTGGCGTTGTATTTGTAGGTCAGGCCGAGCAGCAGGATCCGAGATCCGTTGATGGTCATGCCGCGCTTGTCGAGTGCTTCCACGAGACGCCGGACGACGTAGTCGGGCATGTGCCGGTTCACGTCGTCGGCGAGTTCCACGAATCGGAAAGGGACGCCGAGCTCCTGCTGGACCTTCCACGAGAGGAACAACGGGTCGACGGGCAGGCAGTGCCCGCCGACTCCCGGCCCCGGGGTGAACCGCGTGAATCCGAAGGGCTTGGTCGCGGCGGCGTCGATCGCCTCCCAGATGTTCACGCCGAGGGGAGCAGCCAGCATCGCCATCTCGTTGACCATGGAGATGTTGACGAACCGGAACGTGTTCTCGATCAGCTTGGCCAGCTCGGCGACCTTGGTCCCGGATACCGGTACCGTGGTCTGAAAGATGCCGTCGTAGAAACCCTTGATCGTATCGAGTGATTTGGCGTCGATTCCGGACACCAATTTCGGCGTCCCGTCGAACGACCACCGCTTGTTTCCCGGAGCGATACGCTCGGGACTGAAACCGGCCAGGAAGTCCACTCCGCCTTTGAGGCCCGACGTCTTCTCCAGGATCGGCAGCAGCAGTTCCTCGGTGGTGCCGGGATAGGTCGTGGACTCCAGTACAACGGTTGCGCCGGGGCGAAGGTGCTCGCCCAGGGTCTGGGCGCAGGACTCGATGTAGGTCAGGTCGGGCACGCCGTCCCGCAGCGGGGTCGGCACGGTGATCACCGCGATGTCGAAGCCGGCCAGCGCGGCAGCGTCGGCGGTCGCGGAGTAGACCCCGGAGTCCAGCACTGCGCGGAGCCGCGAGGAGGCCACGTCCTCCACGTAGGACTGGCCGGCCGCGAGCTGCTGGACGCGGTGCGGGTCCACGTCGTAGCCGACGACACGGTGACCCACCTCGGCGGCGCGTACGGCCAGGGGAAGCCCTACATAGCCCTGACCAGCGACAACTATCTGCATGGCAGCTCCTACTCGATTGCGGTGCTTGAATGGACCGTCGTTCCTGATCTGGCAAGGAGAAGCGCTGTGCCCCTGGTGTCTGTCGTGATGCCCGTGTACAACTCGGCAGCCACCCTCGGCGCAGCCGTCCGATCGGTGCTCACGCAGACCCACAGCGACCTGGAGCTGCTGGTCACCGACGACCAGTCCTCCGATGGCTCCATGGACCTGCTCCGCGAGTTCGCCGAGCAGGACAAGCGCGTCCTGCCAAAGTCGGCACCCGAACGGGGCGGTGCGGGCCGGGCCCGCAACCTCGCGATCGAGCGGGCCCGCGGGGACTACATCGCCTTCCTCGACAGCGACGACATGTGGCTTCCGGAGAAGACCGAGAAGCAGCTCGCCTTCGCCGCGGAAGGCGATGCGCCTTTGACGTTCACCTCGTACTTCAAGATGGACGCCGACTACGACCGCGAGAGCACCGTCTGGGTCCCGAACGGGCGGGTGATCCGTGCGCGGGAGCACGTGGACTACCGCGCGATGCTGGTCCAAGACCACATCGGTGCTCTCACCGCCATGTACGACCGCAATGTCCTGGGCACGAGGCTGATGCCGGAGATGCGCAAGCGCCAGGACTACGCCCTCTGGCTGTCGATCATGCGGGACGGCGCTGACGCCCGGGGCCTTGCTGAGCCGCTTGCGGTGTACAGGGCCCACCAGGCGGGATCGCTGTCCTCCAACAAGCTCTCCCTCGTGCAATACAACTGGGCCCTGTACCGCGAGCACGAGCATCTGTCGGTCCCGCGGGCGACGCGGGCGCTGGCCGGCGCGGTGTGGCAGTCGCTGCGCAACTCGTGCATCTAACGCGCACGGGCCCGGGGAGCCCGGTGCGCGACCGTTTCCGGGGGTGCCCGACCGGGCCCCGCCCCGTGGCCGTGCCGCGTGCTCGGGGGCTGGACCCGAAGGGCGGGACTCGGTGGGTCACCGGTGCCGTCGGCCGGCTACGCGGCCGAGCCGGCGCCGGCCGGCGCGCGGAGGAACAACTGGAGGAGTAGCCGCCTGTCGGTGGCGGGGACGGTCTCCTGACCGCTGCGGAGCGCCTCCCGACCGTGCAGGAAGCGGCGCTGGTTCACGATGAGGTAGTCCCCGGGCTGGAGCATGAAGGAGACCTGACCCCGGACGAGCTCCTCGGCGAGCTCCCGGGCGGCGTCGGCGTGCGCCTGGCCGAGCTCGGACCGCTCCAGCATCTTGGCGGTGAACCGGACGAACCCCTCACCCGGGTCGGAGCCTTCCAGGATCGGAAACGGCTTGTACTCCTCGCCCACGCCGAACAGGTCGAAGAAGATCCCGTAGTGGTAGGCCGACTCGGCCAGCAGGGCGCGGCTGTCCTCCGACAGCCGCGCCACCGCCGCGTGGGCGTCGGAGAGGATGCTGGGGCCGCCGCCGAGCGGGTCGGGACGGACGCACAAAAGCGTGGTGTAGTCCGGGGGCCGGGTCGCGTTCACCAGGTCCATGTGGAACGCGTTGTACCCGATGCCGCTGGAGCGCCCGGGGTCCTTGTCGACCTTGACTCCGATGTCCTTCCACAGGGGCCACCGCGGGAAGGGCGAGAAGGGGACCGCCACCTCGGCCGCGAAGGCCGTCGCCAGCCGCCGGAACCGGTCGCCGGTCCCCAGGGCCTTGGCGAGGTTTCCCAGGCGCAGCACGGCGTATCCGCCGCCCTCCCCGGTCAGCGCGTGGCGCAGGATCGCGGCGGTTTCCTCGAACCGCGCGGTGGCCGTCAGCTCGGTCTGGTACCGCTCCATGGTGGACTGCGCCAGGAACGAGCCGTCCAGTTCCCAGGGCGGGAGAGAACGGTCGATCAGAGCGGCTTCGAGTTCGCTCGGGATGTCGATGAACACGCGGAGCTTCCTTCTCTCTTGGGGTTCTCGGCGGGGACCAGGGGCAGGCGGATGACGATCCGCTTGCCTCCGGTAGCCGGCTCCGGGACGACCTCGCCCCGGCCACGGACCTCCCGCACCAGGGCGTTGACCAGGAACAGGCCGCGGCCCCCGAGGTCGTGGGCAGCCGGTAGGGGCTTCGGCTTGAACGGGTGGGCATCCGCGACGGCCAGCATCAGCTCGGCCCCGTCCTCAACGGCGAAGCTGACCGTGGCGGTGGGCGAGAGCACAGCCGCGTGCTGCACCACGTTCGTCACGAGCTCGCTGATGATCAGGCACGCTGTGTCCACGACCTGCTCGGACATACCCCAGCCTGTGAGGACTTTGACGGTCTCACGGCGGGCCAGCGGGACGTGCTCGGCCGTGGAGATCACCTGGAGGTCGTGGTGCATCGCAGTGCTGGACATCGCGCAGCTCACCCTCTCTCCGGGCGGCAGCCGCCCGGACCGTGACCGAGGGTAAGAGCCCCAGCATGCAGGGGTGTTCACTGTCGTGAACCCACAGCCCCCGAACCAGTTCAGGGCCGACGAGGCACCGCCGGAGGGAGCGTTCGCGTACGAAGCACCGTGCTCCGTCGCGTACGGACTCCACGCACAGGCGTGTACGGGCGAACGTGCTCAACGGTGTACGAATGTGCTCTCAAACGCGTACGGGCTTATCTCTTCAGCCGGACGGAGAGGTGTCGCCGGTCAGAGTGGCAGTCCGATGCGGTGGGCCAGGCCCCGCAGGTCCCGGGCGGTGTGGGCGGGTAGCTGCCGGTCGGTGAGGAACTCGACGGTGTTCCTCACCGGCGCGTTGGCGTAGATGCGCTGGGGGGCGATCTGCTCGGCGGTCAGCAGGGCCGCGACCGCCTCGGCGTCCCGGCCGCGCAGATGGGACAGGGACCGGCCCAGATCGGCATGGAAGGCGGCCTGCCGCCCCGGAGCGTGTTCCAGGGCCTCGGGATGTACCCCGCCCCCGGCGGTGACGGCCTCGCCGTGCAGACCCAGGTCGGTGTTGAGGCTCACCTGGTGGATGCCGACGTTGGTGGGGCCGAAGTTCAGGCGCCAGGCCCGCGTCTCGCCGGTGCGGCCAGCGAGGTTCGCGGCCTCGGCGAGGTGGCCGCGGACTTCTGCGGCACGGGCCTTCCCGGGCCGCTGCCGGTCCTGGGTCAGCGAGGTGGCGGAGATCAGGTGGAGTTCGCCGAGCAGAGCGTGCGCATCCGGGCTGGTCAGATGCGCTTCCAAGGTGTTGGCTGCGGCGGTGGCCTGGGCCAGGGCCTGGGTGGGGCTGCCGGCCGACATCAGCACGTGGGTGTGGAAGAAGCCGGAGAGGGCGGAGTAGACCGGGTCGTCCAGTTCCACGATCGCCTCGGACGCCCGGGTGACCGCGATGAACGCCAGGTCGGTGTAGCCGAGGTTCTTCAGCAGCAGCGTGCAGGCCGGGTGGTAGGCGTCTGCCAGCAGCTTCAGCAACGCGCGCCGGGCGGCACCGTCGGCGGCCTCGGCAGCGGCGTGCAGGTCGGCCAGCAGCACGGGCAGACCTGCGGCGAGGGTGCAGTATTCGGCCGCGTGGTAGAGCCGGTTGGCCTGCTCCACCCGCTCGGCCAGCACCGCCGCCGGAACCCGGGGTGGGCGGCGGTCCGGCGGAGCGGTCATGGTGATCCCCATCAGCGTCAGCCGCAGGGCCGGGATCGCCTCATGGGCCGTGCTCGCGTGCGGGTCCACCGGGGCGAAGGGCTGACCGGTCAGCTCGGACGGGGCAATCTGCAGAGCCTCGGCGAAGGCGGTGATATGGCTGGAGCGGTCCAGTAGCCGATGACCGTTCTCCACCATCGACAGGTAGCCGACCGACACCCCGGCCATGCCCGCGAGGTTGCGCAGGCTCATCCCGCGCTGGCGGCGGGCCGAGCGCAGACGCTCGCCGATCCGCCTGGCCTGCTCTTCGTCCATGAACCCTGCCTCAACTCCCGTGCCTCAGCCGTAGCGTAGGGCGAGCCTCCCGCCCCCAGGGGTCTTTCCCGCCAAGACCGGTGGCGTCACCGCAGCCCGGCCCGCTCGGCCAGATTCCGCACCGCTGCGACCTGGACGGTGTTGGTGGTGCGGGCGGCGAGCGCGGCGACCAGTTCCCGGGCGAAGGGGTCCAGCCGAAGCCGCAGAGGCGCCGCCGTGTCGGCCTCGACGAGGCGGGCGGCGGCCTGATCGGCGCGGTCCTGGCGGGCCTCGGCCGCGGCGGCGACCGTCAGCAGGCGGGATCGCTGAGCGCCGTCGAGCGCGGTCAGCTCCGCCGCGCGGGCGTGCACGGCGGCCTCCTCGGCGTCGCCGTGCTCGGCGGCGACGGCGGAGCGGGCCGCGACCACCATGGCCGACTCCCGTGCGTCGGCGGCCCGCCCGGCGGCCTTGGCTAGGAGCTGTTCGGCGTGCTGGCGGCGTCCGGCCATGGCCTGGGCGACAGCGGCCAGCGCCGGCAGCTCCCACCCGGCTCCGGCGTCCTCGGCGCGTTCGGCGCGGGCCAGCGCGTACTCCGGCAAGCCGAGGTCGATCAGGAGCCGCACCTCCTCGACCAGCACTGGCAGCGGTTCATGGGTGTCGGGGCGGGCGTGGTGCAGCAGCATCCACGCCAGGTCCTTGTAGCCCAGGCGCCGCAGCAGCCCGGCGCCCAGCACATGTACCTGAACCCGCAGCCGCATCGCCTCCGCCCGCCCAAGCGCCGGGGCAGTGACGACCGCGTGGTCCGCAGCCTCGATCAGCTCCGGCAGTGCGAGCGCGAGAGCGTGCTCATCGCCCACCGCATCGGCCCGTGCGGCAGCCCGGGTCTGCTCGGCCAGTTCCTCCAGCGGCATGCCGGCGGCCGAATCCGGATGCAGGCGAGCGACGCGGCGTCGCAGGTGGAAGGCGACCGCCCGCACCGCCGCGTGCTCTTCCCCGCGCGGCGGGTAGGGCTGCCCGGTCAAATCCGCGACATCCAACCGCAAGGCGGCGGCCAGCGCCGCCAACCGGCCGCGGCGGTCCATCCACTCCCCGCCCGTCTCCAGCGCGGCGACGTAGTCGAGCGGCAGGCCAGTGCCGGAGGCTAGGTCCTCGCGGGTCAGTCCCCGGCGCAGCCGCCAGGCAGCCAGGCGTGCCCCAATCGGGCCGCCGGTGGCCGTCTCATCCAGCTCGCGCATCACCAGATTGCTCACATACCACTCGCCAAGACCGTGTGCTCTGCCAGGACAAAGGCCCGCTCATCCCGCTCAGGGATATCCCTACGGTGAGCGCGTATGCCCCTCGCGCGACACATTAGTCACACTGGCGAAGGCGGTGCGAACCGGCAGGTGATGCGCCCGCTCAGGGCGAGGGACGGCCCGGGGCCGGCAGGACAGCGACGTTCTCTCCAGAATGCCGCAGCCGTTCGAGGAGACGAGCGTTGTGCGCCTCCAACTCGGCATTGCGCAAGGTCAGGACCTGGATCTGATTGGCGTAGGCGGCCAGAGTGTCCTTCAGCTCGCGGACCTCGGAGGCGTGTTCTCGGCGAAGCTCGCGCTCCGCCTTCTTCAGCCGGGATACCTCCGCCCGCAGTTCCTCCGGTTCCGGGCGCCGGGCTGCGGCGCCTCCAGAATCTCCTTCACCGCCTGCGCCACCGGCGAGCGGTAGTAGGAGGCGCGGGAGACATCGGCTTCGGTGCACACACTGACGATCGTGACCTTGCCGTCGGTGGTCTCGGACAGGCCGTGCATCAGCCGTTCGAAGGCGTCCATCAGCGCCTGGTCGATATCCGTCAGCGGGCGACTGCCGTGGCGCAGACGGTCGAAGGTCTGCCGGATCCTCAGGTCCGTTTCCTCGTTCATACGGTGTGCCGGCCTCCCTCAGGCTGTTCTGCCTGCAGACCTGTGAGCAGGTCGTCGAGTTCCGCGGCGTAGTCAGCCAGGGCGATGACCTGAAGCCGGGGTAGTGCCTCGCGGTCCATCTGCCGCATGTCCAGTACGGACAGGGCCTGGTCCCGTGCTGTTCGCAGCCGGGGGACGTGGATCGTGGATCGCCGGGCGTTGGGGCAGCTCAGGCACATGTTGTGCAGCGGCAAGGGCCGCCCTGCCGCCTTGGCCCGCTTGCAACAGACCGCCGTCGACGCCTGGTAGAAGCAGTCGTTGAGGACGCCGGGGTGCAGGGTCTTGGCCAAGTGCTCCAGCATGGTGCGGAGCCGGGCGGGGGAGGCAACGACGCCGGGCAGGTCGCCCAGCTCGCGGCGGATACGCTCGAACTCGGCAGAGATGCGCTCGGCGGCCCCTCCGGTAGACGTGCCACCGTCGTTCCAGTCCCGGTAGATGTCTTCGAGGTAGTCCATGCGCGCCACCGCTTCGTTCGCCGCGACCTCCTCGGCGAATCCGGACTCTGAAGTCCCCGCATACCCTTCGAACATGACCGTTCGGGCATGTTGTGTTGATGCGGACCATGATCCGCAGCCAGGGAGCCGTCTGGAGGAGCTGGTGGGCCAGCTCCCGATCCGCGGCGTAATTGTCGGTGCCGCCTGACAGATAGTCGTGCACACGTGCGGTGGTGACCGGCTCCCACTGGTAGTCGTCGAGTTCTGGGGTCGTCATGATCAGCCTCTGGCCTGCTGCTCGTACCGGCGGCGGGATGGCGGTGCGCCGTCCAACGGCGGCGGCGCTGGGTGCCCGGCGAGGAGCATGTGCTCCCCCTTCAGTGGTGGGCGCCGCTGGCGCCGATGCCGTAGAGAACCGCGATCACTGCAAGTGCCATGACGGCTTTGGCCCACAGTTGGGTGCGGCGGCTCATGCGTGCATTCCGCGGAGGCAGTGCGAATGTGGCCGATCACCGGCGCGGATGGCCATCACGTCCGCGGGTGCCACTTCCACGTGCGCGGAGGACCACTCCGCCCTCGTGAAGGATCGTGCGGACGAAGGCGGTGCTGCGCAGGCAGCGTTCGGAGATGTCCCTGACGCTGTGGCCGTCGTCGTAGGCGCGAGCCGCGACGAATATGAATGCCTTGCGCCTTTGGCCGGTGAGTTTGTCGTGCCTCTGGAGCTGTGGCACATCCGTGAGCTTCTGCTGGTCGGGCACGGTGGTTGACCTTTCGGCGCGGTCTGGCGATAGGTGGGTGGTCGCCGAGGCGTAGTCAGGGCTCGTGGTCACCGTGTGCCTTTGGGGCAGGGCTGGGCGGTAGACCTCGATTCGCCGGTGGAGGATGTCCTGCAAGGTGTCGAAGCTGTATTCGGCGAGCAGTGGCAAGTGATCTGAGATCCGTCGCAAGTGCGGGGTATCGCATACCGTGAATCGAACGAGAGCCGGGGCGAGTTCGGGGCTGAGGTAACCGCGGTCAACGCAGCACAGCGTGGTCGGCCGACCATGGTGTTTGCGGTAGCCAGCGGTCGGCCCCATGGCATCAGGCTGGTCGAGGTGTGCGGCCGCGTAGCGCCCCATCTCGATGTATTTGGCGGCGGTCAGTTCGCGGTCCGGGCGGTCGTCGGTATGCCGCCGGCCGCCCTCGAAGTACGTCCGGTTGGTGACGAAGGCATGGTCCGTGTAGCCCTCCCATGGGCTGCCTTCACCTGCTCGGTAGCTGTTCCAGTCCCAGAAATGGACCGCCAGCCAGCCCGGTTTGGCGAGCGTGGAGCACCACTGCGCCTCGGTCCTTCGAATATCCGCCGACCAGTAGCAGGCGTGACCGCTCACGCAGCTGATGTGTCGTGGGCTCAGGCTCCCGTCCAGGTTCCGGAGCCTGACGGTGATGTTCGCAGGGGCGTGCCACGGCGCCCAGTGGTGGGCGTACTCCTCGGCGAAGACCAGCGGTCCGTCCTTCTTGACGAAGATCGCGTTGTCGTTGGTCGATCCCGGACGGATGGTCGCACCGTAGCCATCCATGCCCAGGTGGTCTGCTAGGGAACCGAGTTGGCCGGGTTGTACTTCCTGCTGGCAGATCAGGTCGGCATTCTGCTTTGCCATCCAGGCAACGGCAAGTTGCGGGTTGACGCCCTTCTCAACGTTCCAGTTCAGCATCTTCACGGTCTTCATGCGGTATGCCTCTCGGCCGCTGTGGTCTCTCGTTGGGGTTGCCGTGCCTTCGCCTTCCGCAGGGTGGCCGCGAGGCGCCGGGCCGTCGCGGCCGGGAGGCTGCCCAGCTCCAGGGCGGCGCTTCCGCAGCCACGCGCGCAGTAGGAATGGAACTTGATGTCTGGCAAGTCGCCGCCGGTGGCCTTCTTCACCGCGGCGCCCAGCCGGTCCGCGAGACGCCAGCCCGCATCCCAGTCCTCAAGATCCGTCGCGAGGCTCTGTGGGTCGGCACCGAGCAGGAGAGCCAAGGCGTCACCGGTCTGCACAGTGATCGTTCCCAGGTCCACCTTGCCTTGCTGAACCGTCAGGTCAGGCACCTCCAGGCCGTGCTTTTCGAGGGCCGACCGCAGTTTGGATGCGGCTTCGTAGGGGCTCTTGAGGCCCTTGCGGATCACCGCGGCGATCGCTCGACCGGGATACGGCGTCGTCGACCACGCGTGCGACGCTTTAGCCGCCGGGGGATTTGAGTAGCCCATATAGCACCAGTAGGTGCGCGGCAGGGTCACGCGGACCGCCCCCGCACCTTGCCGTCAGGCTCGGTCTGGCGGGCGGGCGTGCAGACACCGGCGGTGATCACCGCGACCAAGGCGGTGGCTGCGAGGATCGCGCCAAGTGCCCACCCGGTTTCGAGCAGTCCGTTGAAGAGGCCGTAGGCGATGTGACCGATGACGAGGGGAGTGAGCCTGCCAGTGGCGCGGTACAGCGCAAGGCGCACAGCAGCAACGACAACAAGTCCGATGGCCGGAACACCGAAGTACAGATGCATGCCGACCTCCAGCACGATGCTGAGGGCGTACATTTCCCAGGCCGGTCGACGCGCCATAGTCAGGAGGGCGGCGATGGCCCCGACCATGACGACATCCTCGATAACCCCCGATACGACAACGTTCGCGGCTTGGAGCCAGAAGGTCTTCCAGCCGAGGTAGTCGGCCTGGGATCCGCCATATGCGCTCCCTTCGCCAGGGAGGAACGTGGGCACTGCGTTCACGATCGTGATCGTGATGAGCGCGGCGAACGCGGCCGTCGCGCCGACCGCGACCGCTTGGGCCCTGCCTCGCGCTGTGGACGCGCTCGGCGGCCAGATACCCAGCTGTGCCCGGCTGACCCCGCACCGCCTCATGACGGCGAGGGTCAGCGCCCCGAACATTGCCGCCACGGTCAGATTCCGCAGCCCCCACCAATTGCTGGTGGGATCCGCCCGGTTGAGCAGGACGGCTGTGACAGCCACAACAAGTCCTGCCCAGCGCAGCGCCGTGGAAAGCGGTCGCGTGCCGGCCGGCCGTTGGCCTGCCGTGAAAGCCAGCCAGATCAACCATCCCGCAGCCACCGCGATACACACGGACCGGGCGTAGTAGACGAACAGTGTGGATGCATAGGGGTTGATGGGGCTTACGTATGCGCTGTAGGCGGTCGTCCCGCTGATCATCAAGGCGGGTGCTGCAGCAAGCAGGCTCAGCGCATACACCCGCAGATGGATTGAGCGGTGAGAGAGGGCCGGTTCGGCCGCAGCAAAGGTATGGCGCTGCTCTGCCCTAGGTGGTGCCTGGTTAGGCAAGGCTGATCTCCGTTGAGATGAATGGGACCGGAAGAAGGAGAGGCTGGAAGGCCGCCGAGGCTCATGCGGCTTCAGCCTTCGATGCGGGGCCGGACGATCGGTGCGGCGCGATGATCTGCCCGTCCGGCAGCAGCTCACCGGTATCGACCGCGAGGAACTCGCCGCTCCCTCCGTTGCGCGCATCCCGGGACCGGCCCGCTGTCGGGGGTGCGGTGGTCTCGTCGGGACCGGAGGGAGCCCCGGCTGGAAGGTCTCCTCCGGCGCAAGGGGCGAGCCAGTTGTGCCGGAGGAGACCGGCTTTAGGTGAGGTGCGTGACGTACTGGTAGGTGAGCCAGCCAACGACGGCGATCGCGAAGGCCCCGCAGCCGACGCATTGGCCGAGCCCGAAGCCGCCTGTGTACCGGATCGTCTTGCCGTGGTTGCGCCGAATTGTTTTCGCGGGATGCCGCACGGCGAAACGAAGGAGATACGGCAGGCTCTTCCTCGGATCTTCCTTGGTCACTTCGGCCCCTTCCACTTCGGGCCGAAGTACACGAGAGCGCCAATCGCAGCGACGATGCCCAAGCCAATGATCATCGTCACGTGTCACCCTCCTCTTCCGTGAGCACCCGGTGGAGGCGCGCCCAGACCTCTCGGGGGGCGACACGGAACAGATCCGGAGGACGTTCACTCATCCGCTCCCTGTGCTCCGCGTCCAGCTTCCGGGCGGCTTCCTGCGGCGTGCGTCGCGGCAGGCCGGCCGGCATCGACTGTGAGGGTGCCGTTGTCTCGTGTCGGGCGCTCACCGGGATACCCCCGCGTTGGCCATCGCAGCCAAGGGGGCCCAGCTTGAGGTGCTTCAGTTCAGGGGCCCGCAACGCCCGGTCAACGCTCAGCGCGTTGGGCCACCGCACGATTACGACGTCCATCTCGCCGTTCTTCGCCATCTCGCGAAGTCGTGCCCAGCCGCTTCGCCGGCAAGGGACGGGATCGCCATACGAGTCGACAATCTCCTTCACGATGCGAAGGTCATTGCGCTCCGCGAACGCACGCCCTTCCTCCTTTGCTCGCTCGGTTGCGAGCGAGCTGGGCCCAACTCGTTGGGCGCAGACGTAGAGGACGGCGGGGATGGTCAGGGAGCTCACTGGGCGGCCTCGATCGCGTCGGGATTCGTGCTCCACTCCACGCCGCCGCCCTCCGGCACCAGCCAGGCCACCGGCGGAGTGTCCGGGATCCGCAGCATTGGTTTCACATTGGGGCCGCCCACGTCCGGGGCGATAGCGCGCAGGACGCCAATGCGGTCGTCATGGGCGTGATCGACCACGAGACGGCCGAGTAGCGGGTGCTCGTAGTGCCCCAGCCCGAGGGATACGGGGGTGGTCATCGTCGCCTCACCTCACGGTGAATGGATTGGGGTTGCCCGTCCCCCGGGGTCCGTTGGGACCAGCGAAAGGGACGGGGCACTCAGATAACTGCGCAACTGCCCCACCCGGACAGGCAATTCCGCCACAAATCTGGATGCGTATGACCGGAAATTTTTACCTTGAGGGGTGAGCAGCCGGGCTGTCGCCCCTACCGTGGGGAACATGACAGGGAACCCGCACCTGGCCGCTCGGATGGAGCGGAAGGGACTGACTCAAGACGGCCTGGCGGATCGTCTGAACAAGCGGATCGAAGTCTTGACCGACCAGGCCGGCAAGCTCACCGGCCGGCACATCCGGAACTGGTTAACCGGGAAAACTCGGTGGCCCCAGGAGAGACAGCGCGTCGTTCTCGAAGAAGAATTCGGCACCACAGCGGAGAACCTTGGCTTCGTTCCTCCCGCTGCACGAACGCGAGCACCAACGGAGGATCCAGTGCTGCGACGCACTTTCACCACCGCGGCTGCGTCCATCACGGCCGCCGCGCTGCTGCCCACGACCCCGTCGAATGGCACTGCACGCGTCGGCATGAGCGACGCCGACCGGTTGCAGCGCAACTTCGCCGAGTTGGTAGAAGCCGACAACGAAGGCAACTCCGGGATTCGGCTGGAGACACGAGCCTTGGCGCACGCCCAGCACGCCCTGGAGTTGCAAAACATCGGACACGCCAAGTCTCGCGTCCGCGCGCGCCTGTACTACCTCGCCGCCGCCTTCACCGGGACAGCCCTCTGGGCAGCCGTTGAGGCCCAGCAGCCCGAACGCGCACAAGGCCATCTTCACCGAGCCATGACTCTGGCTGGCCTGGCTGGCAGCAGCGAAATGCAGATGCGGCTATGGGGGCACGCAGCACTCCTCGCCTTTCAGGAGCAGCACGTGCACGATGCAATTGCCGCGGCCGAGGCAGGGCGCCGGACGTACGCCTGTCGGATGGACCCGCTTCTCCGCTCACTCGCAAATGCACGACTGGCAGGAATCCTGTCCGCCGTCGGCGACGAATCCGAAGCCATGCGGAACTTGGAGAACGCCGAGAAGGCGTACGAGCGCGCGGATCTCCTTGAGGAGAGGCCGGCATGGATCTCCTTCTATGACAAGGCCGAGCTGGAGGGCCTGTCCGCACTCGTCTTGGCCGACCTGGGCCACTACGACGAGTCGGAGGCTCGTCTCCACCGAACCCTGGCACAGCTCAAGCCGGAGTATCGACGCAACCGGCTGTACTACAGCGTGCACTTGGCGCTCGCGCAGCTCGCCCAGGGTGAGGCAGAGCAGGCGGTCGCCACTGCGGTGCCGCTTCTCCCCACCACGGGAGAAGCGCCCCCGCGGGGACGTACCGGCCAGCTGCTGCAACAGTTCGACCGCGGGCTGAACCAGGTAGCCCCCGGAACCCCCCTCGCGATCGAGTGGGCGGACCGCTACGCCGAAGGAGCGAAAGCACTGTGACGGTCGACGTCAAGCACTACGTTGCCGCAGACCTCCCCGAGATCCGGCAGCAGATACTCGATATTCACGTCGAGGTCAGGCATCGCGACTTCGGGCTCACCGGGCCCTTCTACGAGGCCGAGCGCTTCGACGAGCGACTGTCCGCGTACTCTTCCCGCCCCGGCTGGACAGCGGTACTCGGCTTCGAGGACGGAGAGCCCGTCGGCTTCTGCTTCGGGACCAGCCTTGGGGCGAACACCCAGTGGTGGGAGGACATGAAACCCCTGCTGCCCGGGAAGATGACCGCAGAGAACGGCAGCCGCACTGTCGCCTTGAACGAGATCGTGGTCCGAAAGCCTTGGCGCGGCCGGAGCATCGCGTGGCAGCTGCACGAGGCATGGCTGACTCATCGACCGGAAGAGCGGGTAACGCTGCTGGTGAATCCGGCCAACGGTGACGGGGCCGTACAGGCCGTGTACGAAGCATGGGGGTACAGGGAAGTCGGCCGCCAGCAGCCTTTCCCTGACTCCCCGGTCTTCGCGGTCATGCTGCGGCCAGTTAAGCGGGCGTAGCGCTGCTAGGACCTGTCCGGACGATCACGTACGGGGCCAGAGGACCAAGGCTGCTGCGGTGGCGGTGGCGGTGGCGGTAGTGGTGCCGCCAGGTGGCGTTGGAGGTTGCGGTGGCGGAACTGGTGCACCGCTCCCACCTGTCGCAGGACCCCGCGGTGCTCGTGTGCGTCAGCAAGGAATCCCATCAGGCGCCAGGACACTTGCCCGAGCACCGCCAGTGGGAGGCGCACCACCAAGAATCTCCACCACGCCGAGTAGACACACCCGACCCCGAGGCCGATCACAGGCGTAACCATCAGCCCCCACCAGAGTCCATCCCTGAGGCCTACGTCGTAAAAGACCTTGAGAACGATCAGCAATGCGAGGACAACTGCGCCGAGGGATCCACTCAGCAGGGCGATGATCCAGAAGGCCCGGCGGTCCTGGGCCAGTACTTGCCGCGGTCTGACAGCGGTGGTCGGGTCGGGCGGCACCGTAATGATGCTTTCCCAGAACCAGACGCCAAAGCCTCCCACGAGTGCTGCTGCGAATCCGAGCCGAAGCCCGCCTCTGGCTTTGATGGCCCAGAGCCCGATGATCAACGCGGTTGCCACGGCCTTAGAGGGTGTCTCACGTGGCAAGTTTCGCGAGCTTCTTGTAGCAGGTCAGGGCGGCGGCCAGGCCGAGGAAGGCGAGGAAGT
>NZ_QUAC01000032.1 GCF_003389455.1 Streptomyces inhibens
GCGACTTCAAGCCCGGCTTCCGCATCGACCTGCACCACAAGGACATGGGCATCGTCACCGACGCCGCCCGCACCGTCGGCGCCACCCTCCCCGTCGGCACCCTCGTCGCAAGCCTCGTCGCCTCCCTCCGCGCCCAAGGCGACGGCAGCCTCGACCACTCCGCCCTCCTACGCGGCGTCGAACGCCTCTCCGGACACACCACCGAAAGCTGAGTCCATGGCGGCGCAGCGGATTCCCGCCATACAGGCGGCCGTCCAGATCATGAAGGACGAGGGCGTCGATATCGCCTTCGGCTGCCCGGGTGCCGCCCTCCTCCCGCTGTACGCGGCGATGGAGGAGGTTGGCGGCATCGAGCATCTGTCGGTGCGCCATGAAGAGGCCGCCACGCACATGGCTGACGGCTGGGCACGTACGAGCGGGAAGGCCGGTGTCGCCGCGGTGGCCGCGGGTCCGGGGGCGGCGCGGCTGATCACCGGGCTGTACGCGGCCCAGCAGGACGCGGTCCCGCTGGTGTGCATCACCGGTCGGGCGGGGGCCGGCCCACTCCGGCCGGCCGGTCCGCCGCGCCACGAGGCCTACCGGCCGCCGGATCTGCTCCGGCTGGCCGCTCCGGTCACCAAGCGCGCCGAGCGGATCGAGGATCCGGCGCGGATTCCGGGGGCCTTTCGCGAGGCGTTCCGGATCGCGCGGGAGGGCCGTCCCGGCCCGGTGCTGATCGATGTCCCCGCCGATCTGGCCGCGGCGGAGATCGCGTACGACCCCGGGCAGGAGCCCTTGGCCGGTTTCCGGTCCGCACGGTCCGTACGCGGTGGAGCGGTGCGACCGCCTGTCCCGGCGGGCCGCGCCGACCACGCGGATCTCGGCCGCCTGCACATCCCGGGGCCCGGGGCCCTGGCGGAGATCGCCGAGCTCTTCGGGGCGGACTCGTATGTCGTCAGCGGCGCTGCGGGCGTCTGTGCCCGCAGTGGCCCTCCGGGCTGGGAGGTGCCCGCCGCGATCGGTGTCCGCAAGGCGCTGGATGCCCGGGGCGAGCGGGGCGCGGAGGTCGTGGTGGTCATCGACCGGCATGGATTCCCGTTCATGGCCGAGGAGCTGGCGGCCGCGGCCCAGTATGAGGTGCCGTTCGTACTGATCATGCTCACCTCACTCGACCACCATGCGGACTTCACGGACCACGTGAAGCTCGTCGAGGCGTACGGCTGCGCAGGCCGTGATGTCGTCGATCCGGCGGAGCTCCGCTCGGCGGCCGAGTGGGCCCGTAAGGAAGCCGTCTCGACGCGGCGACCGGTCCTCATAGAGGTTCGGGTCGCTATAGAGGTCCGGGTCGCTTAGGGATTCCCGCAAGCTTCCGGGCGGTGGCTGCGCCGACACCTGTCCTGTCGCGCCCAGGCGCGGCCGCCGTCCGGAATACCCACCCGCACACCCACCCCAGGTTTGTTTCAACAAACTGTTGACGTTTGGTCGGAGCTCTTCTTACGCTCCGACATGCGGAAGCCAACTTCCGCGCTCTCGTACGGAAGGTCACCATGTCGAAGCCCACGCTGACGGCGCGCTTTCTCACTACGGAGGCTGGCGCCCCGGTCGCCGACAACCAGAACTCCTCAACCGCCGGCGTCGGCGGCCCGATCATCCTCCAGGACCAGCACCTGCTGGAGAAGCTCGCGCGCTTCAACCGCGAGCGCATCCCGGAGCGTGTCGTGCACGCCCGTGGCTCCGGCGCGTACGGCTACTTCGAGGTGACCGACGACGTCACCGGCTTCACCCGTGCCGACTTCCTGAACACCGTCGGCAAGCGGACCGAGACGTTCATCCGTTTCTCGACCGTCGCCGACAACCTCGGTGGCCCGGACGCGGCCCGTGACCCGCGTGGCTTCGCCCTGAAGTTCTACACGGCAGAGGGTAACTACGACCTCGTCGGCAACAACACCCCGGTGTTCTTCATCAAGGACCCGATCAAGTTCCCCGACTTCATCCACTCGCAAAAGCGCGACCCCTTCACGGGCAAGCAGGAGCCGGACAACGTCTGGGACTTCTGGGCGCACGCCCCCGAGGCCACCCACCAGATCACCTGGCTCATGGGCGACCGCGGTATCCCGGCCTCCTACCGCCATATGAACGGCTACGGCTCGCACACGTACCAGTGGACGAACGCCGAGGGCGAAGCCTTCTTCGTCAAGTACCACTTCAAGACGAATCAGGGCATCCGCTGCCTGAGCAGCGAGCAGGGCGCCGAGCTGGCGGGCAAGGACCCCAACTCGCACCAGACCGACCTGCTGCAGTCCATCGAGCGCGGTGTGTACCCGTCCTGGACGCTGTATGTGCAGATCATGCCGGCGGCCGAGGCGGCGAACTACCGCTTCAACCCGTTCGACCTGACCAAGGTGTGGCCGCACAGCGACTACCCGCTGCAGCGGGTCGGCCGTCTGGTCCTGGACCGCAACCCCGACAACGTCTTCGCCGAGGTCGAGCAGTCGGCCTTCTCGCCGAACAACTTCGTGCCCGGCATCGGCCCGTCCCCGGACAAGATGCTCCAGGGCCGGCTGTTCGCCTACGCCGACGCGCACCGCTACCGCCTGGGCGTCAACCACACCCAGCTGCCGGTGAACGCCCCCAAGGCGACCAAGGCCAACAACTACGGCCGGGACGGTCTGATGGCCACCAACGGCTACGACCGGCACGCCAAGAACTACGAGCCGAACTCCTACGACGGCCCGGCCCAGACGAACGAGGCGCTCTCCGCCCCGCTCGCCGTCTCCGGCTACACCGGCACCCACGAGGCCCCGGCGCACACCAAGGACGACGACTTCTTCCAGGCCGGTGAGCTCTACCGTCTGATGTCAAAGGACGAGAAGAACCGTCTGGTGAACAACATCGCCGGCGGCCTCTCCCAGGTCGGCCGCGACGATGTGATCGAGAAGAACCTCGCCCACTTCCACGCCGCCGACCCGGACTACGGCAAGCGCGTCGAGGCGAAGGTCCGTGAGCTGCGCGAGGACTGACGGGAGGTCGGTTTCCTTGCGCGACCGTACCGGCCGGCCCGTTGAGGGGTGGTCGGCCGGTACGGAGAGGTAGCGCGGGCTCCGCGGTGTGCGGGGAGATTCCAGTGCGGTGGCAGTGCTCGCCCCATAAGGAGGGGCGAGCCGCCTCCCCCGCCGCGGAGCCCGCTTCCTCCCTCGACCCCCACAGACTCCGTCCGACGGTGCGATGTCATGTCGCGCCCAACTCTCGCACTGTCGGACGGGAACCACTGCAGGGCCCGGAATCCGTACGGTCACGGATTCCGGGCCCTGTGTGCGTCGCCCGGTGTGCGTCGCGGGCACGAAGGCGCGCCCTGTGCGCCGTGCGAGGGGACCTTTGTGCGCCGCGGACGCGCCCCTGCATGGGCCCCGGCTCCCCTCGTTTCTCCCCCTGACCCGGCCTGTCACCACAATTCGGCCCCCGGCGCCCTCTTTTGGAGAGAGCATGGGGACACCTGTAGAACCGACCTGCCAGCCGCCCTACCTGCCAGGAGCCGACCATGGCCGACAGCGTGCCGGTGCGGTGCCCCACGTGCCGCCGCGAGAACGCCTTCACCCCGCCCACCTTCCCGTGCGCGTGCGGTGCCCCGCTGACCATGCCCGTGCTGCGCGGCGGGGTGCCCGTCGAGATAGTGCACCGCACCTGGCAGGCCTCCTGGGTGGAGGTGCGCTGCGAGGTGTGCGGACGGCAGGACGAGTGGCCGGCGCCGGAGTCCGGCTGCGCCTGCGGCACGGTCGTCCGGGTCCCCGTCGTCCCCGCGCCCGTCCCGCCGGAGCCCACCTCCCCGTCGCTGGGCGCGCCCGCCCCCAAGCCCGCGCCGGCACAGGCCGCCGACCCTCCGCGCGCCATCCTGCGGCCCGCGTTCCGCCCCGTCACGATCCGTACGGCGCGTGACTGCGTCACCGCCGCCGAGCAGTATCTGAAGTGGCTGGGCTTCGCCGATGCCGCGCGGACGCAGGAGCGCACCGCCTCCGGCGTGGACCTGCGCGGCACGGGTGTGGTCGCCCAGGTCGACCCGACCACCCGCTCCACCAAGCTGCGCGAGATCGAATGCGTCTGGCTCAACGGCCTCAACGACTCGGCCATCGCGGTCTTCTTCTCGCTCGCCGGCTATGCCCGCGACGCCCGGGCCCGCGCCGACGAGCTGCACATCCCGCTGTACGTCATGGATCTCACGGGCACCCCGCAGCCGGTCAACGACCCGGCCGACGAGCTGATCAGGTACGGCGCGGCGGGACGGTGAGCCGGCCGGCCGCGGCTGTCGCGGCCAGCAGCCGCAGGGCAGCGGCCGACGGCGAGCCCGGCTCGGCGTGGTAGATCACCACCCGCTGCCCCGGGTCGTCCGGCAACGTCAGCAGCTCGTCGGTGAGCGTCAGCGGCCCGACGACCGGGTGGCGGTATGCGCGGGTGTGTGTCGCGCAGGTCCGCACCGGATGCGCCGCCCACAGCGTCGCGAACTCCGCGCTCTCCCGGCCGAGTTCGGCGATCAGCCCGGCCGGCCGCGGCGAGTCGGGCCAGCGCCCGGCGATCAGCCGCAGATCGCCCACGGTGTCGCGGAGCTTGCTCTGCCGGTCCGGGTACAGCGCCCGGGTGTGCGGATCGAGGAACATCATCCGGGCGATGTTCGGCCGCTCGGCCGCGCTGCGCTCCGGTGCGTCGAACGGCAGATGCCCGGCGAGCAGCGCATGGCCCGCCCGGTTCCAGGCAAGTACGTCCACGAACCGGCCGAGCACCAGCGCCGGGACGTCCCCCAGCGACTCGATCATGTTCCGTACGGACGGCCGCAGTTGCTCCCCGTCGTCCGCCGCCTCCGGGCGGTCCCCGCCGCGGGCGGGCTGACGTGCAGGCCGGGCCAGCCCGTACAGATGCGCCCGCTCGGTACCGTCCAGCCGCAGCACACGGGCCAGCGCCTCCAGTACGGCGTCCGAGGCGCTGCCGCCGCCGATGCCCTGCTCCAGCCGGGTGTAGTAGCCGACGCTGATCCCTGCCAGCTGTGCCAGCTCCTCACGGCGCAAGCCCGGCACCCTCCGCCGGCCGCCATGGCCGACCAGCCCCATATCGTCCGGTGACAGCCGCGCCCGCCGGCTCCGCAGGAACGCTCCCAACTCCACTGTCCGGTCCATACGTTCAGTGTGCCGGGCGGCGCGCGGCCTGCACCTGGCAGGGGTAGGCACCGCGTTCCTACCCTCAGCAGGGGGCTGGGTGGACGGGCGGCCGCACGGCAGGATCAGCCCCATGAAGATCATCGTGATCGGAGCGACCGGCACCCTCGGCAGCGCCGTGGCCCGGCAACTGGAAGACCACGGCCACCAGGTCGTCCGCGCGGCGCGCCGTGGCCCCGTCCGGGTCGACCTGGAGGACCTGACCTCCGTCGACGCCCTCTTCGCGTCCGTACGGGAGGTGGACGCCGTCATCTGCTGTGCGTCGAGCGGCCGGCTGACCCCGCTGGACTCCCCCTCGGACGCCGACTTCACGGCCGGCCTACAGGGCAAACTCCTCGGCCAGGTCCATCTGGTCCGGCGCGCCCTTCCTCATCTGCGGGACGGCGGCGCCCTCGTCCTCACCAGCGGCACGTTCGAAAAGCCCACACCGGGCGGGGCGTTCGGCGCACTCGTCAACGCCGGCCTGGACGCCTTCGTCAGGGCCGCGGCCATCGAGATGCCACGCGGTCTGCGACTGCACGTGGTCAGCCCCGGCTGGATCGCCGAGACCCTCGCCGGCATGGGCCTGGACCCGTCCGACGGCACACCGGCCGCCGATGTGGCCCGTCGGTACGTCGAGCACATCGACGCTCTCCCCCCGGGAGAACGGCAACCGTGACCATGCTGATCGTGCCGACTCGTGCCGGCCCGTCCGGACCTGCGGTTTTCCGATCCACGGAGAGCGGCACGGCGGAAAACGGGTCGCCGGGCCCGGCCGGACCGGCGACACTGACCCGGTGATCATCCATGGACCGTCGCCCGCCGAACTGCCCGTACTGCGCGATATCGAGCGAGCCGCCGGGGAGCCGTTCCGCGGCCTGGGCATGGCGTCGATCGCGGACGACGAGCCGCCGTCGCTGGAGCAGCTGTCGGGGTTCCTGCGGGCTGGACGACTGCTGGCCGCGTACGAGGAGCGGGAGCCGGCGGGCACGAGCACGAACCGGGACAGGGACACGGCAGGGCCGCCGATCGGCTACCTGCTCTGGGAGCCGGTCGACGGATGCACCCATATCGAGCAGGTGTCGGTCCACCCTGACCATGCCCACCGCCGCATCGGCCGGGCCCTCATCGACCGGGCGGAGCGGGACAGCGGTCCGGGCGCGCTGACGCTGACCACCTTTGCCGAGGTGCCGTGGAACGCGCCGTATTACACCCGGCTCGGCTTCCGGGTGCTCGCCGACGCCGAACTCACACCGGGGCTGCGGGCCATCCGCGCCCATGAGGCGGCGCTGGGGCTGGACCGCTGGCCGAGGGTGTGTATGCGGAGGGAGGCGGGCCGGTCGGACTCCGGGCCGTGACCGGCCGGCCACTGCCCTATCTGACGTTGAGTCAGGTCATGGCTCGGGCCGGACATAATGAGAAGATGATCGACGCGAACGCTCTCCGGTCCGCCTGCCTGGACTTCAACGGCGCGACCGAGGAATTCCCCTTCCCGCGGCACCCGGATGTGTCGACCTTCAAGGTCGGCGGCAAGATCTTCGCACTGTCGACGCTGACGGACCTGCCGCTCACCGTGAGCCTCAAGTGCGAGCCCGAGCTGGCCGAACGGCTGCGCGCGGCGCACCCGGAGGTGGTGCCGGGCTATCACCTCAACAAACGCCACTGGAACACCGTTTCGCTGGACGGCGAGCTGCCCGACCGGCTGATCCTCGACATGATCGAGGATTCCTACGACCTGGTCGTCGCCTCACTGCCGCGCGCACAGCGCCTGTTGCTCGACTGGCCGGGGGAACGTCAGCGCTGAGCGCTTCTCGCGGCAGCCGCCCTCAGCCGGTCTTCAGGCCCAGGCCGTAGAACCTCACGTGGTACGCGTCCATGTACGAGGCCTCGCCGCCGACTATCAGGTCGGCGGGCGTGCGCACCCCCACCGCGCGTGCGGTGGCCACCAGCGTCTCCGCCAGCGCCCGGCCCGACGGCTCACCGGGGCCGCCCGCGTCGATGCGCCACTGCGGGTCATCGTCGTCGGGCCACACCTTCCGGGTTCCGGGGTGTTTGCCGACGGTGCCCCAGCCCAGAGCGGACGGGTCGAAGTCGTCCGGGGCGAAGCATCCGAGCGAGAGCCGGTCGCGGCAGCTCACATCGAACAGGATCGGGGCGCCGCCCTCGGGCAGCTGCCCGTAGACCGGCATCGAGACGGAGGTACCCAGTGCGGTCGTCTCGGCCGGCAGCATGCCCAGGAAGTCGGCGAGCGCGCCGGTCACCGTCTCCCAGCTGCGCGCGTCCCAGCCGCCGGGGAAGCCCAGGCCTCCGTTGGACGGGTCGTTACGGCTGCCGAAGAAGCCGGTGATCGAGTGCTCCTCGCCGATGCCCTGACGCCAGAACCAGTTCTCCACCGGGTCGGTGGGCTGGAGGATCAGCTCGGGACCCGCCTTCCCGGCGCGCAGTTCCAGGGTGTTCGGCCGGTCGCGCCAGCGCAGGAACGGCGTCCCCCACAGCGGTCCGGAGTCGTAGAACGGTCCCAGGCTGCCGTACACCCCCATGATCGATGCCGCGCCGAGCGCCGCGGTCAGTTCGTCCCGCACCGCTCGGAAGGCGGCTGCCTGGCTGCCCGCGTCCGGCTCGGCGAGCCCCACCGGAACGGCCAGTTCGAGATACGCCTCACCCTCGGCGTACCGCTCCTCCATCGCTCCGACCGGGCGCAGCCGCGCGTCGCCCGCGGCACGGCCGGTGCCGATGACCGGCCCACTGGCGGCGTCGGTCCAGGTCCAGCCGAGCCCGGCGACCAGGGCCCGCACTCCCTCCGGGGTCCAGCCACCCGCGTCCGCGCCGGTGAGCCGGCCCGCCAACTCCGCGACACTGTCCACCATTACCGTGTCCCCGTTTCCCCCGTCGGTGCTTCCCCGCTGTTCGTTCACTCCTCCATCCTGCCTGCCGGGTCTGACAATCGCGTGGGGGTGCATTCCGCTCCGCTGCCCGGGGCCGCCCCGCGTAGGCAGCCGCGATGCGTATACCCCGCCAGGCGGCCCGCGTCGCCGTGCTCGCGCCCGACGGCGCGGTCTTCCTCTTCCGGTACGACAACCCCGGCTCCACGGACCCGCTGTGGCCGCCCCGGCTCCCCGGTCCGCTCGCCCCGTGGCGCGGCACGGCCGGCCGCGCCACGGTCCCGGAACCGGTCGATCCGGGGTACGTGCCGAACGCGGCGCCCGGGCCGCACGACCCCGTGCACTCCGGAAAGCGGCTCTGACCCTCGGCAACCCCGGCGGCCCCGCACACCTTCACTGCCGCACGCTGCCCAGCTCCTTCGCCAGCCGCTCGCGCAGCTCGATCTTGCGGACCTTGCCGCTGACCGTCATCGGGAACGCTTCGAGGATGTCGAGGTAGCGCGGCACCTTGAAGTGGGCGAGCCGGGAGCGGCAGTAGCGGGCCAACTCGTCGCGGGTGAGCGGGTCTTCGGGGTCGCGGAGGATGACACAGGCGGCGATCTCCTCGCCGTACTTGTCGTCCGGGACGCCGACGATCTGCACATCGGCGATCTTGGGGTGGGAGTAGAGGAACTCCTCGATCTCGCGCGGGTAGACGTTCTCACCGCCCCTGATGATCATGTCCTTGATGCGGCCGACGATCCGGACATAGCCGTCGTCGTTCATCACCGCGAGGTCGCCGGTGTGCATCCACCGGGCGGCGTCGATGACCTCGGCGGTGCGCTCGGCCTCCTCCCAGTAGCCCAGCATCACGCTGTAGCCGCGGGTGCACAGTTCGCCCGGTGTGCCACGCGGCACGGTCACCCCGCTCGCCGGGTCGACGACCTTGACCTCGATGTGCGGCAGCACCCGTCCGACGGTCGCGGTGCGGCGTTCGAGGTCGTCGTCGCGGCGGGTCTGGGTGGAGACCGGGGAGGTCTCGGTCATGCCGTAGCAGATGGAGACCTCGGCCATGTGCATCTCGGCGACCACCCGCTTCATCACCTCCTCCGGGCAGGGCGAGCCCGCCATGATGCCGGTGCGCAGCGAGGAGAGGTCGTACGAGGCGAAGTCGGGGTGGTTGAGTTCGGCGATGAACATGGTGGGCACGCCGTAGAGCGAGGTGCAGCGCTCGTCCTGGACGGCCCGCAGGGTGGTGGCGGCGTCGAAGGCGGGGGCAGGGATGACGATGCAGGCGCCGTGCGAGGTGATGCCGAGGTTGCCCATGACCATGCCGAAGCAGTGGTAGAAGGGCACCGGCAGACACACCCGGTCGTGTTCGGTGTAGGCGATGGTCTCGGCGACCCAGTAGCCGTTGTTGAGGATGTTGTGGTGGGAGAGGGTGGCGCCCTTGGGGAAGCCGGTGGTGCCCGAGGTGTACTGGATGTTGACCGGGTCGTCGGCGGTCAGGGCCTTTTCGCACTCGGCGAGCCGGGTGTGCGGGACGGCGGCGCCGGCGGCCAGCAGTCCGCCCCAGGTCGGGTCGCCGATGTAGACCACATCGCGCAGCGCCGGGCTCTCGGCGCGCACCTGCTCGATCATCCGGCGGTAGTCGCTGGTCTTGTGGTGGGTGGCGGAGACCAGGACGGTGATACCGGCCTGTTGGAGGACGTACGCCAACTCGTGTACCCGATATGCCGGGTTGACGTTGACGAGAATCGCGCCGATCTTGGCGGTGGCGTACTGGACGAGGACCCATTCGGCGCAGTTGGGCGCCCAGATGCCGACCCGGTCGCCCTTGCCGACGCCCTTGGCGAGCAGGCCGAGGGCCACCTCGTCGACCGCGCGGCCCAGTTCGGTGTAGGTCCAGCGACGGCCGCCGGCCACCTCGACCAGCGCCTCGCGGTCGCCGAACCGGGCGATGGTGCGGGCCAGATCGGCGCCGATGGTGTGCCCGAGCAGCGGCCGCTCGGCGGCCCCGCTGGCGTACGACAGCTCCTTGTGCGACTGGCTCATCGGTGGTTCTCCTCCCAGTACTCGGCACCGCCGTCGCCCTGCGCGATGCGCTCACGCAGTTCGATACGGCGGATCTTGCCGGAGACGGTCTTCGGCAGGTCGGCGAACTCCAGCCGCCGGATGCGCTTGTAGGGGGCCAGGACTTCACGGGAGTGCTCGAAGATCAGCTTTGCGGTCTCCGGGCCGGGCGACCACCCGGCCGTGAGCACGACATACGCCTTGGGCACGGACAGCCGCACCGGATCGGGGGCCGGCACCACAGCGGCCTCGGCGACCGCCTCGCGCTCCAGCAGGGCGCTCTCCAACTCGAACGGTGAGATCTTGTAGTCGGACGCCTTGAACGGACCGCCCTTTTCAGGGGACAGATCTTCACCAATCATCATCCGGGGATCAACCCGTCCCCGGACCTCAAGGGGCGGAAGCAACACTCCGCCCTCCGAGGGTGCCTCCCCCGGCACATCCACCAATGCGTTCATCAGCCGCTCCCAGAAGCCCGACGCCAGCCATCGCTGCCACACACCCGCAGGGTTTCCCGCCGGAGCGGACAAGCCACTCCAAGGACACCCGGTGCGCGCCTTGTACAGCATGGCGTCCAGCGTGCCCCGAGGATCTCGCAGCCGCCTACCCTTTCGATCTACGAAGAGAGGTTCGATCTCCGCCCACGCGTCGTCCGCCAGCAGAGGAACGCGACGAGCACGCTCACGGAACCACGCACTGACGCCGCCATCGCTCCGCACCTTCCTCGGGATCCCGCCCAGGATGATGACCTGGATCTCCAACAGGTCGAGAACCTTGGCCTGTTGCTCCGGTCCCGTGTCGCGCAGCCGGTGCCGGGCCGGTTCGACCAGCTTCTGAAGGTCACGCCCTCGCTGCGCGGCGTCCTCAGCTTCCTGCCGCCACAGCATGGTGTCCTCCAGAAGCTGTACGGTGCGCTGCCGCTCCTTGGCCAACGTGAGGACCGCTTGCTCGATGGCAGCCTTGGCATCCGGGCTCCGCGAGTTCTTCTTCTCCGACGTGGGCCGTGCCACCGGAACGATCACCCCTGGCGCGGGCACCGACGTCGAGACCCAGGCACTGCTGCACCTGGTGGAGCTGGCCGGAGGCCAGATGCAGGACCGGGCGGACAGCGTGGCCCGGGCCGCCGCTGCAGGTGGTCACGGGCGGCTTCACGGGGACGGCCGCGGGCGCCTGACCTTGCCCGCTGCCGTGCCGCTTGGCCTTGAGGACCATCACCCTGCCGTTCCTCGCCGACCAGGATGGCGTCCGGGCCCTGCGTACGATGGCTCGCGACGGCGGGAGACGACGGCATGGTGAGGCCGTGGTACGGAGCCTCTTCGGCCGGCCAACTGGTCAGTTGGGCAGTCACAACCCGGTAGAGAAGTCGGCTCCGGCAAGAACTCCAGACTGTTCACGGGCGGCGTGCGGCCCTTTGGGGTCTTGTCCGGGGGGATGGGCGAAGAGCCCCCTCATGGCTGGGCGAGGCGGATGGTGAGAGTACGGAACTGATCCGTTCGCCTGTCATGTGAACGGGCCTTCGCTTGTGAAGCGGCCCAGGTGGTGGGCGAAGGTTTCGGCTTCGTTTGGTGGCCATGTGGACAGGCTTGTCGTGATGTGGGCAGCCAGACGTGTTCGCAGCTCTTCCACTGCGAGTCGGCCCTGGTCGGTGAGGACGAGCAGGTGTGCCCGTCGGTCGGTGGGGTCTGCCTCGCGGCGGATGAGGCCTGCGGCCTCCAGCCGGGAGGCGCGGCGGGTGACGCCGGAGCGGTCGATTCCGACGTCGGGGGCCAGGTCGGCGGCGCTGCGGGGTCCGGTCCGGGCCAGTTCGCTGAGGACCGGGTACGTCTGTTCGTCCACGCCCTCACCCATGCCCTCGGTGAGCTGTTTGTGCAGCTGTGTGCGCGTGGTGCGCCTGAGCAGGATGGCCAGCGCGTCTGCGATCTCGTGTCCTACTTCGTTCTTCACACCTCCAGAATAGCGTGCGTAGCGCACGCTTCTGCTGCTACAGTGAAGGAGATGCGTGCGAAACGCACGCACTGTTCATTCTTACGCTGAAGGGAAGTCCCATGACTCGTACCGGTATCAAGGCCGCCGTCGCCGACCTGATCTTCAACCGCGACATCACCGTGGAGGAGGCCGCCGACCGTCACTTCACCCCGGAGTACCGCCAGCGCACGGACGGAGAGTGGGCCGACCGTTCCGAGTTCATCGAGCACATCACCCACGTGCGCACCATCGCCGCCGACGGCCACGTCGAGGTTCATGAAGAGCTGCGCGACGGCAGCAGGTACGCCGACCGGCACACCGTCCACATCACGAAGCCGGACGGCTCGACGGTGAGCATGGAGGTGTATGTCTTCGCCGACCTCGCGACCGACGGCCGGTTCAACCGCATCGAGGAGACCACCCTGATGCTCCAGGGCTCCGACACCGATCGCAACATCGGCAGCGCCCGCTAGGTCGCGTCTTCAAATGATCTTGAGTAGTGGATCACGGTCATGTGCTACGTCACCCTGAACTGTCCGATGCAGAGGGGGAGTTCGTCCGGCCGCTGCTGCCCGAGTCCTTGCGGGGGCGGAAACGGCTGGACGATCGCCTGGTGCTCAACGGGTACGGCGGATCCGAAGTGGCGCAGGACGGAAGGGATGCTCTTTCACAGTGATCTGGCGGCCACGAGTGCCCAGTCGGCCGCCGTCACGGGGTGCCGCCTGAGGCTGTCCTGTCCGGCTCTGCTGCGACCGGCGCATGATGTGCCGGCTGAAGTCCCGCCGCCGCAGCTTGTCTCCGCCGACGCCCAACTGGTCACCACGGGCAGACGACGCCGGCTTCGCCTCGCCGGCCACTGGCCCTGGACCAACGTGATCACCAGCGCGCTCGCCCGCCACGCAGCCTTACCCCACCCGGCTGACGAGCAACAACCTCCTGCCTCGACGGCCGGCACGCCCTCCGGAGCCGTGGAAGCCGGCGCCCACCCGGCGCGACAACCGGGCCCGCGGCCTGCCCACCACCGGCGCCACAAGCCGAAACGGCTCGCCGGACGAACCGGCGAACCGTCACGGACAATTGAGGCTAGTTGGTCGGAGAGACGTAGCCGCTGATCTGCATGCCCCAATATGCGCTGTCTCCCACCGCGCCGGGGTATTGGTCGCGGTGGGCGGAGGAGGTTGAAGGATCGTTGGTGACCTCGTTGCCGCCGATGCTCTCGATGGTCCCGTCGTCATTGACCGCCGTGACGATGGCAACGTGATCGGCGTAGCCGTCGCCGTTGTAGTTGAAGACGACTGCGTCACCGACGTGGGGATCCGGATGCAGTCCTGCACCGTACTGTCCGAAGCTGCCGGCCGCCGGGGTCAATCCGTTGACGTTGTAGCCCCCCTGCGCCCAGACCCATGCCGCGAAGTCGGCGCACCAGTTTTCCGGCGAGCCACCTGCGCCCGTACAACTGGAGTTGTACCCTTGTTCGCCCACGCTGTTCGTGTCACAGGCGTGATGGTCGAGGTTCGCGTTCGCGATCGTGACGATGTCGTCGGTCGTGGCCGACGCTGTGCCTGCGGCCAATATGAGGGACGGCACCGCCAGGGCTGCTACCACGATGCCCCTGATGGTTGTGTTACGCGTCTTCCGGGATGTCATGATTTTCCTCTCTGTTTCAGCTGGATTGGACGTAGTCCCGGTGAGTTGGCGCCAGTGATCGGCCGCCGGCGGGGCCTGCTTCAGAGCCCCCGCTCGGCCGGCCCGTCCCGGCTCCGGTCGGCTTGCCGGGCCTGGCGCAGCAGCTCCTGCGACGGACCCTCGACCGGAGCCGGAGCGGCCGCCTCCGCCTTGGTGACCGCCCTTTTGCGTCACCAGACGGCCGGCTCAGCCACCAGCGCGATCAGCGCGGCCCGGAGGATCGGGGCGACGATTGCATGCGGATCCATGGAACGGCTCCCACTCTCAATGGCGGCGCACGTCTCAGTAGTTGCGCGCCGCGACTACGTCAGGCAGGACGTTAGAAACACCCGATGAAGTCGCCGTGAAACGGTGAAGCCGTTACGCCTGCTGGGTCCGCTGGCCCGGGATGCGGCGTCCCCGGCGTCGCCGCTGCCGTCAACGGTGAGCGGCGCCTCCACGAACCGGGGCGGCACGACATCGCCGACCTGATCCTCGGCGGCCTTCCAGTAACGACACGGCGGTGGGAGGTTGGGTGGGCGTCGGAGTGTGACGGGGCGGCAGGGCCTGCCGTGGCGCGGGAAGCGCGGCCTTGCCGGGCGTGGAGGCCGGAGTACCGGTCAGGGCCCGGACCATCAACTCGTGTGCCTGGGCATCACCGGGCACATGCTGCAACGCCACAGCAACGTCGCTCACCGTGGCGTCGCCGTACCCCGCGGACGGCAGGCAACTCGGTAGGTGCAGCCGCAGAGGTACGTCATCGGGCGCCGCGGCAACGGCCGAGCGCATGCTCCGCATCAGGGGAGATTGTGAGGGATTGGGGGGATTCCGCCGCCATGGCCCACATTTTACGGAGCCGACGCGGGCGACTTGCGGGTGCCCTGACTGAACTCCGAAGGCCCCACCCGGCCCACCCCGGTCACTCACGTCCCCTACGACGAGCGCCTCCCTACGCCAATCCCCAACAGTGCCCCGCCGTCTCGAAATGAGCCATGCCGTTCTTCGGCGGCGGTTCGTGCTGAGGGAGCGACTCGTTGGCCGGCCCAGCCGATCCTGGTGGGGGAGCCCCCGTCCATCACGTAGGCCTCCGGTCCCACGCACATCGCGATTTCATCGGCATTTCAGAGCCTCCCGTGATGGTTGGCAGGCAACGTGCCGAACAGTCAGTCGCGCATCCGTGTCCTTGACGCGTATCCGTAGGTGCGCGAACTCAGTGAAGGAACGGGGACCCCGATGGATGATCTGTTGCACAAGCTGGTTTCTGCGGCCCTCACCGGTGTGTTGATTGCCCTGGTGGGAGCTCTGAGCGTGGCTGCACGCAGGCGGAGGGTCGCCCGAGAGGAGGCCGCCGCGCCGGCTCCGGTAGAAGATCGCAGCCAGATGCTGCTGCGTCAGGCCCAGCAGTTGGACGACAGCCGCGATGAGCTGGCCGCTCAGGGCCGGCAGGCGGAAGCGCTGGCGCAGGCCAGGGAGGCAGCCGCTCTCTGGCGTGAGCTCACCCGGGTCCGGCCAGGGCGCTTCCAAGCGGAACGGCGGGCGGCGCTGGGGCGTCTGAGTGAACTGCTGGCCGCCATGGGGCAGGGGGACCAGGCAGCGCAAGTCCGCCAGGAAGCCACCGGACTTTCTTGACAGAGCGAGGGGACCGCAATGCCCGCCGCCATCTGGACCGGCCGCAATGCATATCCGGAGAAGGTTGCCGCCGACATGGCCGCAGCCCTGGGGGACGAACTCGGCCTTGCAGAGCCGCCGTTGGCCGTGACCTTGCCGGCCGAGAGCACCGGTGTACCCGTCGGCAGCCTGTTACCGCCACGCGAGCGATTCAGCGGAATGCCCGCGCCAACACGCTGCTGCATCTACGTCGACGCCCTGGCACCCAGGGCCTTCGAACTGCGTGCCTCGGTCATGGGCGGGCGCTCGGGGATCCGCCGAAGCCTCGGACTGGGCCACCTCCTCTATGCAGTGCCCCTGGCGCCGCGGGTTCCCTCCCGCATCGAACTCGGTCTCGGTGCAGCCCGTGGCTCCGTCCCCGCACGCTTCGACGGAGACGCCGCGATCACGGACTGCCTGAACCGGGACGCCCAGCTGCTCGACCTGGCCCATGCACTGACGCCCGCCACGGCCGGGCCCGACCGGCAGCACACCTGGCAGGTGGCATGCCGACTGACGATCGATCCACGCCCACACGGTTCGGTTCTGTTCGTCCAGACCCTGCACCGCCCCACCATCCGGGCCTGGTCCCTCGGTGCCCACACCGTGCTGGACTTCGCCGCCCGCGCCGAAACGGCGCTCGGGTAGCGCCATGCGCGAGCGGCATCCATCACGGAGGAAAGGACAGCGCCAGGACGTCGGGTGTGGACCACTCGGCGCCACGGGCGCGCCCTCGGTTGCATCAGAGGGATGTGCAGGTCCTCCGAGGTGCCCCCGATGCGATGGCCCAGAGGACGGCGGACTGGTCCACCCCGTAGGACGCGCACGTCCCCGAGCGGACGTTCCCCACGCGAACGGTCCGACCGGGCTGCGCCGGTCGGACCGTTACCGTTACCCCGCATATCCGGTTACGAGGACTTGACGCGCCCGTCAGGCTCGTACCAGACGACTCCGTCACCGCCGTCGTGGCCGATGGTCTGCGTCATGACGTTGCCGTCCTGCCAGTACTTGGGGTGCTGGTTCAGGAAACCGGGGATGGACTGGAGCGAGGTGGCGTCGCAGGCCAGGTCGGTGCGGATGCAGAACCGTTGTACCGGGACGCCGTCGAACTTCGCCGGGCCGGCGCCCGTGGAAGTGAATCCCAAGGCGCTCCAACCCTGCGGAACCCGGGCCCAGATGCCGGTATCGGGCTGCATGGGGTCGGAATACAGCATGCCGTTCACCTGCGAGCGGGGTATGTCAGTGCCGCCCTTGGCTATCGTCTGAAGCACCTGGTCGGCCGCTTGCGCGCCCTGGGAGTAGCCGACGATCGTGAAGCGGGCGCCCGGATCGCGGTGGTAGGTGTCCTCGGCGGTGGCCAGCAGATTGCGGTACCCCTCGCGCACGCTGGCGTCGAAGCTCGGTGCGTTGACGTCCGGAACGTTGTGGCCGTTGAGCCAGGGTCCGGCGCTCGCCGGATAGCAGACCGGCACCGGGATACCACCGTTGAGGTGCTTGTTGGCGAATGCATAGGTGCTGGTGCAGTCGGGTGCGTCCGCCGCCGAGCCCGTGCCGCCGACCTCCAAGTAGTAGTGATGCACCGGATCGGCGTGGGCAACGGTGGGTGCGGCAGCAGTGACGGTCACCACGGCTGCCGTCGCACCGACAGCGCCGATCGCCTTCTTCCATCTGCGGGCCAGGGTCATCGCTCTGCTTCTCCTCCAGTCGGGACGGCACACAACTGCTGTGCTCGGCCGAGACGTTAGCCACGGCCGGTGGAATGGCGATGAAACGACGACGAGTGCGCTGACGGCGCCGTATCGGGAGGTGGAGGCTGGACATCGCCCATCGGGCCCGTGCCTTGTCTCGTCGCCGTGGCAGCCCTCAGGATCGGCTCATCGTCATGGACGCATGCCGTCTGTTCGAAGGCGTTCAACGAGTGCGCAGAAGAGGAAGAGATTCGGGGTAGTGGACGTCGTTGGCATGAGGGTGTGCCAATTGCCGTCGGTGTTGAGCCTGATGGCCCCCGTCGTGATGTCGATCTGCCGCACCTGCGGCCATCGCGCGGACACCGTTCCCGACCCGACCTGCTCCCTGGTCAGCCAGACGTCCCCGAAGGCCAGTCGCTCGCCCCTTTCGAGTGCGGCCAGTGCCCGGGGCAGTTGGGCATGGGTGACGGCCCGCTGGATCGCGGGCCCCCATTCCTCCGCGCCGCTGTCCTGCGGCCTGCCGAGCAACACGACCCGCTCCCCTTCGACGTCGGTGAGCGCGTAGGTGCGAGTGGTGCGGAGGACGCGGGCGGCCGAGTCGTGCGGGTGCTGGGTGCTCTTCTGCAACACCGAGGTGGTGTCGTAGCGGACCACGTGGATCCGCCCGTTGACGGCAATCGTCAGCCCGTGCTCGTACAGGTCCAGTCGTGCGTCCGCGCCCGTCCTCGTCGCGGAAGGCCGACCGTACCGGGCGAAGGCCAGCAGGCCCCGGAGCCACCGGACCGGCACGGCATATGCGTGGGGTGTGTGCGCGGTACCCACGTAGGTGGCACGTCGCCTGCCGATGTGCTCGCGGCCGGCCGCTGCGGAGATCCTCGCCAGCAGCAGCTCCTCACCGCGCGAGCGCGGCGTCGGGCGGGTCACAGCCTGGTGCGGGCGAGGCCGAGCCCGGTGTCGTGCCCGCTCAGGATCATCTGGTGCGTCCGCCGCAGCATTTGGCCCGGAGGCACCCCCAGGTCGTCGGCCAGACGGCGGCGGGTGCGATCGAACACGGTCAACGCGTCGGCCTGTCGGCCGCTACGGTACAGCGCGCGCATGAGCATCGCGGCGACCGGTTCGTTCAGGGGCTGCGCCGCGGCCAAGGCCCACAGCTCGGCGACCACCTCGGCGTGCCGGCCCAGCCGCAGCTGCCAGTCCAGCTTCCGCTGCGCGAGGGCGATCCTGCGCTCGGTGAGCCGCAGCCGCTCCAGCTCGGCGAACGGCCCGGGCAGGCCGGACAGGAGCTCCCCGCGGAACAGGTCCAGCGCCTGGGAGCAGATGCGGACCGCCTCGGCCAGTTCACCGGCTCGCTCAGCCGTCCCGGCCGCGGTGACCCGTTCCTCCATGCGCGCCACGTCCACCTCGACCGAGCCGGGAGTCAGCCGGTAGCCACACCGGTCACTCTGGATCACCGGGTCCGGACCGTCCCCCATGCGCAGGATCCTGCGCAGTCGGTAGATGTACACCGGCACCACGTTCGTCATCGGTGGCTCCATCCCCCACACTCCGTCGAGCAGTTCCTGCTGGCTGACCGTCCGGTCCGGACACAGCACCAGCGTTGCCAGCACGGCTTGCTGACGGAGGTGCCCCAGGTCCACGGGCTGTCCGTCGAGCCATGCCTGCAGCGGTCCGAGCACGGAGATCCGCAACTGCGGTGCGCGCGCCCGGCGGACGACGGTCCGCGGTACCGGGCTTGCCGCCTGCCTGCGGGGTCCGTGGCTCGGGGCGACAAGGCCGCAGTCGAAGGCGTGGACGATGGCGGCGGCTCGGTCGCGCAGCCCGAGTTTGCCGAGGACCCGCGCGAGGTGTCCGGCCACAGCGTCCTCGGGCATGGCGAGGGCGGAGGCGATCTCGGCGTCCCTCAGGCCACAGCCGACCGCATAGAGCACCTCGCGCTCCTGATGCGTGAGCGTGGTGACGGTCGGTTGGCCGGTGGTTGCGGTCGTCGGCATCGCGGCTCCCTGGGCTCCGGACGGATCGGTCTGGCGGATGCCTCGACGCTGGCCCCGGCACCGGTCAACGGACAGGCCAACAGACCGGCCGTATCCGGCCGGTGGCCGCGCTAGAGTCCCTCACCTGGGGAAAGACGAGATGGCGGGGGAAGGCCATGACCTGTGACCAGTGAGTTCAACGTGCTGTTACGGCAACTGCGGCACAAGGCGGAGATGACTCAGGAGGCCCTGGCGGAGCGCGCAGGAGTGGGCGTGCGCACCATCCGCGGGTTGGAGACCGGCGAGCGCGCCGACCCCAGGGTGACCACCGTGCGGCTGCTGGCCGATGCCCTCGGGCTGAGCCCCGAGGAACGCGAGGAGCTGTTGGCGGCCGCCATCCGCCGGACCGGGGAGGGGAACCAGCCGGACGACTCGGCCGACCGTGTCGAACCGGCGCGGGGGCAGCCGGGCTCGGTGTTGCACGAAACCCTGGCTGACGTCGCCGAGCAGCTCGCGCAGGCGGCGGCTGCCCGCTGGCAGCGCGAGGAGGAGCAGCGGCAGGTCCACGATCCCTACCCGCTGCCGGTGCGCTGGCGACCGGTTCCCGAGGAGCTGATTGACCACTGGGCCAACATCCGCCGCCTGCCCGCCGGGGCTACGCCCGGTCCGCTGGACCTGAGTGGGCGACTGGACGAGATCGTGGGCGTGTACCGGCGGATCCCGTCCGGGCGGCTGGTGGTGCTGGGCCGGTCCGGCTCCGGGAAGACGATTCTCGCCGTGCGGTTCGTTCTCGACCACCTGAAGTCGAGGGCCCGCACCGAAGCCGTACCGGTGATCTTCAGCATCGGCTCGTGGGATCCCACCGCCATCACGTTCCGGGACTGGCTGACCGCGCAACTGACGCGCGATCACCCCGGTCTTGCCGCCCCGGGGCCCGGCGGGTCGAGCTTGGCCGCCGTACTGGTCGAGACCGGCCGAGTGCTCCCCGTGCTGGACGGTTTCGACGAGATCGCCAGCGGTCTGCGCCGTCCCGCGCTGGAGGCACTCAACGCCACCACCATGCCGCTGCTGCTGACGAGCCGTCCGTCCGAGTACGCCGCGGCCGTGGCGGAGACCGACGTGCTCACCTCCGCCGCTGCGGTGGATCTGACCGATCTCACCCCGGGCGACCTGGCCGACTACCTGCCGCGCACCACGCGCAAGGCCCGCGGCGGGGTCCCCGCGGCGACCGCCTGGGACCCGGTGTTGCGCGAGCTGCGCGAGGGGGCGCACAGCCAGGGCGGTGCCAATCTCGCTGCGGTGCTGACCACTCCGCTGATGGTCACGCTGGCCCGCGCCGTCTACAGCGATACCCCCGGCAACGACCCGGCCTCGCTCCTGGATACCAGGCGATTCGGCAGCCCTGAGAAGCTGGAGGACCACCTCCTCGACAACTTCACCGCCACGGTCTACCGCCCGCTGCCCGAGCACCGCCCGGGCAGAAGGCCGCGTCGCACCTACGACCCCGAACGCGCCCAGTACTGGCTCGGCTACCTCGCCCACCATCTGACCCGGCTCGACACCCCCAACCTGGAGTGGTGGCGGCTCGGTTGCGGGCTTCGTCGCGCCACGCGCACGCTGGTGACCGCGCTGGTGATCAGTCTGACCATCGGGCTCGTCGACTGTGTCGTAGGCACCCTCTTCGACTCCCTCGAATTCCAGCTCACGGACGGGATGGTGGCAGGGCTCTTCTCCGGACTCATGTTCGGGATCGCGTACTGGTTCCTGGTGGCGGCCAAGGATGCGCCGGTGCAGCCATCCGGCGTGCGCATGCGGCTGTCCGGCAGGGACATGCGGATATTCCGCAAGGAAAGCAAGACCAGACGGAGAGCCCTCGCCCGACTCGGGATCGGGTTGCTGTGCGGGCTCGTCTTCGGCGTCGCCTACGGCTTCGCACGCGGAGTGCTCAACGGCGTCCTCGCCCACGTCAGCCTCCCGACCTACCTGGTCATCGGCCTCGACGACGGCATCATCTACGGACTTGTGTTCGCGCTGGGAGCCGGCCCCGCCTTCGGCCTCCTGACTCTCCTCGAAACCCCTCTCGACATCCGATCCGCCGTCAATCCGGTCAGCCTGCTGCGCACGAACTGCCGCACAGTCACCACCCAATTCCTCGTCTGGGCCCCAGCCTTCGGACTCCTGGTCGGCTTTGGATCCGGGGTGGTGGTCCAGCCCATGCCGGCAATCCTGGGCCCACTCGTCTGGAATCTCACGGCCTCGCTCAAACTCGGCGTCATCAGCGGGCTCGGAGGCGCCCTCGGCTACGCGCTCAGCCTGACCGCCTGGGGCCAGTGGGCGGTCTTCGCCCGGATCTGGCTGCCGCTGACCGGCCGGCTGCCCTGGTCGGTCGTCACCTTCCTTGAGGACGCCTACCAGCGGGGTGTGCTCCGCCAGGCCGGTGCGGTCTACCAGTTCCGCCACGCCCGCCTCCAACACCACCTCGCCCGCGCCTACCGGGCGCCCCGCGTCCCGGAACAGCCGACCGGACAGGGGAGCGCCGTGCCCGCGTGATAGCGGTGATCTCCGTCGCTCACGTCGATTTCATCCATGAAAGCAGTGCCGAGATGGGCCCCGCCCGCCAGGCGCTGGTATACGCCCCACAAGGGGCGACCGACCTGAAGCCCGGGCGGCCGTCCCGGACATCTCCGATCTCCTGCCCGGCGAGCCGGCTTCCGGGCCGCGGAGAGCGCCCCCTGAGGGGCGCTCCGTGCCGTCTGCCGCGGTGGCGGGGCGATGTCGCATGATGGCGCCCGGCCGCCGCACGCTCCGCCCTGATTTCCCGGCGCTGTTCGTCAGGTACTGGGAGCTTCCGTGTTCCGCCGCCGGGCGGCCGTGGCCGAGCAAGTCGGCTTTGGACGCGCCGCCCAGGGCTCGCGCTGGCGGCTACGGCAAGGGCAATTCGTCCCGCGTCACCGGCATGTGCATATGGTTCGCATCCCCACCGTCACCGTGGCGCAAATGCGCAGGTCGGCGCTCCGTGTCCGGCCAGGCATGTCGTGTGGCAACCACCCCGGCTCGAACCTACGCCGCGGCTATCCCTGTAGCTGGATGACCTCCTGGACCACGAGCTCTCCCCCGGACACCGGCGGGGCTCCCCGTTCCCATGGTGGGTTCCCCACCACGAGTTCGAGCCTGCGCAGAACAGGCCAGTTCGGAGAAGACGCAATCGCCGCAATGTGCCAAAGACTGAGCCGGCCCAGGCACGCAGGACCTCGACGACGATAGTCAGGCCCCCAACGTGTCCCTTTCGTTGGCCTCCGCGCCCGCTGCCTGCGGCCGGCCAGTCAGTTGACTCCCCGCTCAAGCTCGGACCAGTACGGCTGCCGGAGCTTGAACTTCTGGATCTTGCCTGTGGCCGTGCGGGGGATCGCGTCGCGGAATTCGACGGACGTCGGGGCCTTGTAGCCGGCCAAGTGCTGCTTGCAGTGGGCGATGATGTCGGACTCCTGAGCCGTCGCGCCCTCGGCGAGGACCACGAGGGCTTTGATCGTCTCGCCCCATTTTTCGTGCGGTACGCCGATGACGGCGACCTCGGCGACTGCCGGGTGGCTGAAGATCGTGTCCTCCACCTCGATGGACGACACGTTCTCACCGCCGGTGATGATGACGTCCTTCTTGCGGTCGGAGATCGTCAGATGGCCGTCGGTCTCGTTGAGGGTGCCGCCGTCGCCGGTGTGGAACCAGCCGTCCTCAAGAGCCGCCGACGTCTCCTCCGGCTTGTCCCAGTACCCGTCGAGCACCGTATTCGAGCGGGCCAGGACCTCGCCGGAGTCCGAGATCTTCAGCTTGACGCCGAGCGCGGGCAGACCCGCGTGGGACAGGTTGCGTGCCCGCTCCTCGGCGGAAAGGTCTGCGTCGCCGGGCTGGGTCCGGTTGAAGGTGAGGAGTGGCGAGGTTTCGGTGAGGCCGTAGATCTGCGTGAACTCCCAGCCCAGTTCCTCACCCACCCGTTGGATCATCTTGGTCGGTGGCGGCGCCCCCGCGCAGATGATGCGTACGCGGTCGCGGCCCGGGATCTCGCCCTCCCACGTCGCTGCCGCATCGAGCACCATGTTCCAGACGGCCGGGGCACCGCACATGAGGGTGACCCCGTGCTCGTCGACGCGTCGGAGGATCTCGGTGCCGTCGACCTTGCGCAGCACCACCTGCTTCACGCCCAGGCCCGCCATCACATACGGCATTCCCCAGCCGTTGCAGTGGAACATCGGCAGGGTGTGCAGGTAGACATCGCGCTCCCACACCCGCGTGTGCAGGCCGAAGGTCATGCCGTTGACCCAGATGTTGCGGTGGGTCAGTTGCACGCCCTTGGGACGGGCGGTGGTACCCGAGGTGTAGTTGATGGTCGCGGTGGCGTCCTCGTCCGGGTGGGACCAGGGGCGAGGCTCGACACCGAACCGCATCAGCTCGGTCTCGGTCTGCTCGCCGAGAACGAAGCGGTGGCGCACCTTGACGTCGGACAGTGCGGCGTCGAGTTCCGGGTCGACGAGGAGGACCGAGGCCCCGCTCTGCGCCACCATGTAATCGACCTCTTCCGGCTTGAGGCGGAAGTTCACCGGCACACAGATACGGCCGCTCATGGGCACCGCGAACAGCAGCTCCAGCATGCGTGCGGAGTTGTGGCCGGCCACCGCCACCCGCTCGCCCTCGCCGACCCCGAGAGCGTCCAGCCCCGCCTGCCAGGCACGGACCCGTTCAGCGAACCGCCCGTAGGTCGATACGGGCACCGGCGGGGCGGGCTGATGCGGCTCGTCGACCACGCCCGGGCTGTTGCGGAAGCCCAGGTCGGCGCGGTCGAGGAAGTCCGCGATCGTCATCGGTGTCCGCATGTTCTCTCCTGTGCTCGGATGGATCCGGTGCGACGTGCCTCGAAGCTGAAAGGGAGTCTGGCAGGTGCTGGGCTGAAGGAGTTGAAGCTACGGATTCTGCGACGGCAACGGTCAAGCAGTCAGCCGCATTTGGAAGGGAATGCCCCCTGATTCGGACGCCTTGAAGACATCGTCGGCGCGCCCGATGTAGGTGATCCGGCCGTCCTTGTCGCGGGAGCCGATGTCGCCGGTGCGGTAGTAGCCGCCGGCCATCGCCTCCGCGGTGCGTACCGGGTCTCCGTGGTAGCCGGTCATCAGGCCGACCGGTTGTGTGCGCAGGTCGAGGGCGAGCTCGCCCTCGTCGGCCGGTGCGCCGCTGACCGGGTCGAGCAGGACGACGTCGAAGCCGGGGGTGGGCCGGCCCATGGAGCCCGGTTTGACGGTCTGGTCGGGGGTGTTGGCCACTTGGACGGCGGTCTCGGTCTGCCCGAAGCCGTCGCGGATCGTGACGCCCCAGGACTGCCGCACCTGCTCGATGATCTCCGGGTTGAGCGGTTCCCCGGCCGCGACGATCTCGCGCGGCGGGTGGCGGAGCGCCGACAGATCGGCCTGGATGAGCATCCGCCAGACGGTGGGCGGGGCGCAGAAGCTGGTGACCTGTGCCCGGTCCATCTCGGTCATCAGCCGGGCCGCGTCGAAGCGGGTGTAGTTGTGGATGAAGACGGTGGCCTCGGCGTTCCAGGGCGCGAAGAGGTGGGACCAGGCGTGCTTGGCCCATCCGGGCGAGGAGATGTTCAGATGCACATCGCCGGGTCGCAGCCCGATCCCGTACATCGTCGCGAGGTGGCCGACGGGGTAGGACGCATGGGTGTGTTCGACGAGTGTGGGGCGGGCGGTGGTGCCGGAGGTGAAGTAGAACATCAGCGTGTCGTCGGCCCGGGTGGGCCCGCCCGGCAGGAAGGTGTCGGGGCCGTCGTAGGCCTCTTCGTACGGCAGCCGGCCGGGACGCGCGCCGCCGACCGCGATCCGGGTGCAGTCGCCCGGTACGGAGGCGAACTTGTCGGTGTCGGCGGCGCGTACGACGACATGCCGGGCCCGGCCGCGGTCGATACGGTCGGTGAGATCGGCGGGGCCGAGCAGCGGGGTCTCGCGGCCGTCCTCCTCGACGATGTGCAGCGCGGTGCGGTCGTTGCCGCGGGCGATGATGTCGAACCGGTCCAGCACCCAGTTGAAATACTCGGGGCGGGGCCGGCGGAAGGCCGCGCGGGCCGCGTCATGGTCCTCCCGGTGCCGGAGCAGAAGGTCCCGCGCCGCCCGGAATGCCTCGGTGGCCGCCGGTGCGCGGCCCGTCGCACCGGTTTCCGCGTCCGTCATATGTCCTCCTCATTGCCGCACCGCTACCTGCCATCGTGTAATCAGTGGCGCAGGTCTCACCACCCCCTAATGGGGGGAAGCGGAGGTTTCGGCGTGCGGCTCGACTCGGGGGCGAAGGATGCGGTGGACGTACGGGCGGCGCTGTCGCGGCTGCGGCGGACCAGCGGTCTGCCGGTGGCGTTCGGCGGTCTGCCGGCCGGTACGGGCCGCTACCGCATCAAGGAGCTGTCGGGTACGGAGACCACGGTACTGAGCGGTCTGGACATCCTGCAGGGCAACGGGCTGGGCGGTAAGGCCGTGGCGCTGTCCCGGCCGCTCGCGGTGACCGACTACAGCATCTCCTCGGTGATCAGCCATGAGTACGACGCGGCGGTGGCCGCCGAGGGGCTGCGGTCGGTGCTCGCGGTACCGGTGATCGTCCGGCGCCGGGTGCGCGGGGTGCTGTACGGGGCGCTGCGCCGGCCGGTGCGGCTCGGCGACCGGCCGTTGTCGGCCGCGATGGAGGCGGCGCGGGAGCTGGAGCAGGCGCTGCTCCTCCAGGACGAGGCGGCGCAGCTGCTGTCATTGGTGCTCCCCCATGCCTCAAGGGCACGGGAGGTACCCCCATCGACCGCCGCCGACCCGGCGATGTGGGAGGAGGTCCGGGAGGCGCACGGCGAGCTGCGCGCGCTGTCGCAGCGGGTCGCCGATCCGCTGCTGCGGCAGGAGATGCTGGCGGTGTGCAGCCGGCTCGCGGCGGCCTCGTCGCGGCGGACGGGCGGGGCGGGCCCCGGGGGCGCCGCTGCCCATGCCCTTGCGGCACGGGGGGAGGGTCCTGTGCTGTCGCCGCGCGAGGTGGACGTACTGGCCTGTGTGGCGTCGGGTGCGACGAACGCGGTGGTGGCCGAGCGGCTGGGGCTGCGCCCGGAGACGGTCAAGAGCTATCTCCGGTCGTCCATGCGGAAGTTGGGGGCGCACACCCGTCTGCAGGCGGTGATCGCGGCGCGCCGGGCGGGGCTGCTCCCGTAGGGCGGTGGGCCGGCCCTCCCCCGTGAAGGCCGGCCCGCCCGTCGTCTACTTGTCGGCGATCAGCTTGCCCGCCGCGCCCCAGCTGTCGGTGGGCACCTCCTGGATCCAGACCTGGACGGTCTCGGCGGGGATCTTGTACGCGTCGACGAACGCGTCGGTGATCTGCTTGACCAGCTCCCGCTTGAGCTCGACGCTGCGCGGGCCCTGCTGGACGGTGACGATCGGCATGGCTGAACTCCCTTGTCGGATATGGCCGTACGGGAACGGGAAGATCAGGGAATTCCCCGTGTTCCCCGGCCGGGGACTCCCCGGGATCTCCCGGGTTTCCGGTGGTTCACCGGCGTGCCCTCAGTCCATCGCGAACGGGCCGTGCGACCAAGAAGCGGATCGCGCACACAGCGATCACCGATCGAGATCGAGCCTCTCGCCGTCCGTCGCGGCGCAGGCCCGCAGCAGCAGATCCAGCCCGGCGGGCGGGTCGGTACGGCGCACCGCGAGATACGCCGTCAGCTCCATGCCCGGGTTGCGGAACGGCAGGAAGGCGACCCGGGGGGTACTGAGCCGGCGGGCGTGCGAGGCGTAGACGACGGTCCACAGCCCGTCCGCCGGGCCGGCGGCGCCGATCGCGGTCAGGGTGTCGTCCAGCGAGCCGTAGCGGGGCCCCGGTACGGGGGTGAAGCCGGCGCCGTGGCAGGCGTTGACGACCAGGTCGACCAGGGCGCGGTTGTTGCGCCGCTCGGTCAGCACCAGCGGGACGGCTTCGAGATCGGCGAGCGTGATCGTGCCCGGTGCGGCGGGCACGGGGGTCCCTCCCCTGCCCTTGGGGCCGGCGAGAGGGTGCCGGGCCGGGACGACCGCCACCAGCGGGTCCTGCCACAGCGGGACGAAGTTCAGGCCCTCCCGGCCGCCGCCGTCCGGATCGCCCCGGAGGAACGCCGCATCCAGCTCACGGGAGGCGACCTGGTCGAGCCGCTGCTGGGCGCGCGCGGACACCAGCTCCACCCGGATCTCCGGGGCGAGGCCGGCCAGCGCGTCGAGCACCCGGTCCAGGTGCGCGCCCAGGCCGGTGCTCGTCCCCAGGCGCAGGGTGCCGGCGCGGTGCGCGGTCAGCTCCGCGACGACGGTGCGGGCGCGCTCCTCGGCGGCGAGCAGCGCCCGTGCCTCCGGCAGGAAGCGCTCGCCGACGGCGGTGAGGCGCACATGGCGCGCCGAACGGTCGAACAGCTCGACCTTCAACTCCCGCTCCAGCCGCCTGATCTGCTGGCTGACCGCCGACTGCACGATGTGCAGCCGCTCCGCCGCCCGCCCGAAATGCAGCTCCTGCGCGACCATGACGAAGTACCGCACCTGCCGCAGTTCCACGCCTCCCCCTTCCCGGCCCGCTCGGGCCGGCACCCCGCGGACCGGTCAATTCGATTGCCGTACGGCCCGTGGCCCCGACATCATCCCTCCATGATCGATGCCTCCGCGCTGTCCGAGAAGCCGGTGCTCACCGGCGCCCGTATCCGGTTGGCTCCGTTGTCGATACGGCATGCGGCCGCCTTTCACCACACCTTCCTGGACCCCGAGACCCGCCGGCTGACCGGCACCCATCACGACTGGACGCTGCGGGAGCTGCAGGACTGGTGCGCCGGGAGCGCCGACCGCGAGGACCGGCTGGACCTCGCCATCGAGGACCGGGAGAGCGGTGACTACTTGGGCGAGCTGGCGCTGAGCCAGATCGACCCGGACAACGCCCACGGCAGTTTCCGAATCTCCCTCACCCAGGACGCGACCGGCCACGGCATCGGCAGCGAAGCCATCCGTCTGCTCCTCGGCTACGCCTTCGACCGGGTCGGCCTGCACCGCGTCCAGCTGGAGGTCTTCGCCTTCAACGAGCGCGCCCGGCGGGCGTACGAGAAGTGCGGCTTCGAGGTGGAGGGCCGGATGCGGGAGGCCCTGTTCTGGGACGGTGAGTGGCATGACGTGTTCGTGATGGCGGCGCTGCGGCCGCGGCGGGCCTGAGCGGCGGGCGTCCGGGGTCCGGGCCGCGACCGCCGCTCAGCACCTCACTCCGGGGAGTTTGGTGGTTCTCTCACTGGTGAACTCAGTAGTTCTCGTGTGAACTCAGTAATTCCCCGCGTGAACTCAGTAGTTCTCCCCCGTGAAGGGCAGCCACTCGGTCTCCAGCGCGGCGTCCAGGCGGCGGACCGCGCCCGGGGTGTGCTCGGTGGCCAGACCGGCCTGTACGAGGTTGCGCAGACGGGCGCCGCCCAGGTAGCAGGTGGCCAACTCCCGTACGTCCAGGGCGATATCGGGCGCCTCGGTGGTGGACGTCCAGGTGGCTCCGTCGGGTCCCGCGGTCAGGCGGAAGCGGCCCGCGTTGGCGGGCAGGGCGGGATCGCCCAGGTCGATGACGAGGTCGACGGGGGACGCCCAGGAGCGGGCGGTCAGGGCGGCGCGGACGTCCACGAGCCGGACCCACAGCGAGGGTTCCTGGCCGGTGACGCGGACCTGGTCGCGGTCGGCGACGAGGTGCAGCAGCGGGTCGTCGGCGGGGCGGGCCTCCACCACCACGGTCGTGGTGAGGTCGATCGAGGCGAGGTAGGACCACAGGGCGGCGGCGGCCGGTGCGGATTCCGCCTCCAGCTCCTCGACGGCGACCCTGCCGGGCCGGCCCTCGCCCGCGCCGCGGGTGCGGTAGACCGCATAGCCGCCGGGGACCTCGCCGGGCGCGCCCAGCACCACGACGCGTACCGCGCCGAAGCCGTCCTGCTCGGCATTCATCCGGGCGCCGTTGAGGTCCAGCACCTGTTTGCGCCACCACTCCTCGTCGCGGGTGAACCGGCCGGCGCGGTGGGCCAGGCTCGCGTCGTAGCGCGGCGCGAGCACCGCGGGCGCGTCGGCCGGGTCGATCAGCCGCAGCGGGCGGCGGTCGGGGGCGATGCGCAGGGCGAGCGGCCGGGACGAGTCGATCTCGATGCCGTACGCCTCGGTGGCGGCGCCGAAGCCGAAGCGGCCGTAGATGGCGCTCTCGGACGCCCAGAGGCAGGCCAGCGGCTGCCCTTCGGCGGCGCAGCGGCGCCATAGCTCGTCCATCATCGCGGTGAGCGCTCCGCGGCGCCGGTGCGTGGGGGCGACGGAGACGAAGTCCACGGCTGCGCAAGGGAGTTGGCCACCCGGGACGGAGAGGGTGAGGCGGTGCGCGGCGGCCAGACCGGCCAGCCGCTCGCCGTCGTACACACCGATCCGGGCGNGAGGCGGTGCGCGGCGGCCAGACCGGCCAGCCGCTCGCCGTCGTACACACCGATCCGGGCGCAGGCCTCCAGCAGCTCCCGGTGATACCGGCGGGTGTTGTCGCCGGGCTTCAGATGGAAGGCGAGATAGGCCAGGTCCAGGGCCTGGTCGAGGCCGGCCTCGGGGATGTCCCGGATGTCCGTGCTCGGGCGGGCGTGGTCGTTGCTTGTCACCCGGGGACGCTAACCCGGCGCGCGGCGACCCTTCATCCCGTTTTTGACGCCGCCCGTTTCCCTCGCCTGTCTGTGAGCGCCCGTCCGTCACGGCCTGTTGCGTCCCGGTCCGTTGCGTCAAGGCCCTTTGCACCACGGCCCGTTGCGTCACGGCCTGCTATGTCACGGCGTCGCGCCCTTGGCGACCCGGCCGTAGCGGATGTCGTACGAGGCGTCCGGGGCGGTCATCCGCAGCACCCCGGCCGCCTCGTCCTCCACCGCGGCGCGCTCGGCGCCGGTCAGCGGGGCGAAGGCCTCGATGGTCAGCTGAGCGGCGCCGCCCGCCGTATCGATCCGCCACAGGCCGCGGACGGTGCCGTCGACGAGCAGGACACGGTGGGCGACATTGCGGTCCCAGGTGCGGCCCTGGTACTCGGGCGCGATGATGCGGGCGCGGTCGGCATGCGAGAGCGTGAGGTTGTCGAACTCCGGAAGGAAGCGGACCGGCGCTTCGGTGTCCGGGTGCGGCAGCGGCGCGTCGGGCAGATCGAACAGCTCCACCCCGCTCTCGTCGCGGAAGGTGCGCAGCCGCGGCCGCAGCGGGGCGATCACTTCGCGCAGCCGGGTCAGCCCGCACCAGGTCTGCATGTCCTTGACGGAGGCCGGGCCGAATGCGGCCAGGTAGCGCAACAGGACGGCGGCCAGGGCTTCTTGAGGATCCTCGGCGGCCGGGCCCGGCTCCGCCGCGGGCCGCGGCGCCCCGGCCAGCCAGGTGTCAAGGGTGGTGTGCGCGGCCGGTCCGCTGCGTCCCCACAGAGCCCGCGGGGTGACCTGCACCAGCGGGAGCATCTGGCGGGCCGCCATGGACAGCGACCGGTGGTCGTGCTGCGGCCAGTCCTCCTGGAGCCGCTGCCCCAGCTCCTGGAAGGTCAGTGGTCGCTGCTCGACGAGCGTACGGGCTGCCGCGGCCAGCCGGTCCAGATCGACGCCGGCCAGTGTTGTGGCGAAGTTGCCGCGCAGGGTGCGGTCGTGCACCGGCTGGTGGAGCGGGCGCAGCAGCCGGGCGTCACGGGCGCTGACCAGGTGGATGGTGGAGCGCATCGCCGAGATACGGACGGCCTGCCGGGTCTCCAGCAGACCGGACAGCTCCTGCGGCCGGAAATCGGCCAGCCGGGCGGCCAGCGCGTAATACGGCGGGCGGGGCGCCTGGGCCTGCAGGCCGACCAGCCACTCCACGGCGTCGAGGACGGCCATCTCGCCACGGCGGAGCAGGAGTTGGCGGTCCAGGGTGGCCCGGCCCAGGGCGCGGGCGGTGAGCACGGGAGCGGTGCGGCGCTGCGTCATGCCGACGACAGTACGGGCCCTTGCGGACGAACCGTGTCCGCAAGGGCCCGGTCGCCTCAGGCCACCGACCCGATCCGCCCCACCGGCCGCGCCGCGTCATGGTGGATGGGCGTGTGTGCTCCGGTCAGCGGGATACCGGTGCCGCCGCGGCGGTTGGCGACGATCTCGGCGGCGATGGAGAGCGCGGTCTCCTCCGGGGTGCGGGCGCCGAGGTCGAGGCCGATGGGCGAGCGCAGGCGGTTGAGTTCGAGCTCGGTGAGGCCGACGTCGCGCAGGCGCTGCTGGCGGTCCAGGTGGGTGCGGCGCGAGCCCATGGCGCCCACGTAGGCGACCGGGAGCTTGAGCGCGCGCTCCAGCAGCGGTACGTCGAACTTGGCGTCGTGGGTGAGGACGCACAGCACGGTGCGGGAGTCGAGTTCCTGGGAGTCGAGGTAGCGGTGCGGCCAGTCGACGACGATCTCGTCGGCGTCCGGGAAGCGGGTCCGGGTGGCGAAGACGGGCCGGGCGTCGCAGACCGTGACGTGGTAGTTGAGGAACTTGCCGACCCTGACCAGGGCGGCGGCGAAGTCGATGGCACCGAAGACGATCATGCGGGGCGCGGGGGCGGAGGACTCCACGAGGAGGACGACCTGCCGGCCGCACCGCGAGCCGCTCCGCAGCGCTCCGCCTTCGCCCTCCGATTCTTCCTCGGATGCGGAGCCCTCGCCGATCTCCACCGTCGTGGTGCGTCCGGCATCCAGCAGGGCGCGGGCTCCCTCGATCGCGGTGCGGTCGAGCGCGGGATGGCCGCCGAGGGTGCCGGTGTGGCTGCCGTCGGGGCGGACGAGCAGGGCGCGGCCGAGGAGTTCGGCGGGGCCCTGGATGATCCGGGCGAGCGCCGCCGCCTCCCCGGTGGCGGCGGCGGCCAGCCCGGCGGCGAGCGTGTCGGCGGTGCTGCCCACCCACTCCCCCGCCGATCCGCTGTCGCCTGCGGATCGCGGGACGCTCGTCCGTACCGGTTGGACGAGGATGTCGATGATGCCGCCGCAGGTCAGGCCCACGGCGAAGGCATCCTCGTCGCTGTAGCCGAAGCGCTCCAGGACCGGTTCACCGGTCCGCAGCGCCTCCTGGCACAGGTCGTACACCGCCCCCTCCACGCATCCGCCGGAGACCGACCCGATGGCCGTGCCGTCACTGTCGACGGCAAGGGCGGCTCCGGGCTGGCGGGGCGCGCTGCCATTGGTGGCCACCACGGTGGCCACCGCGAACTCGCGGCCCTGCTCGACCCACCGATGAAGCTCTTCGGCGATGTCCAGCATGTCGGTCTCCTTACGGATAACGGATGGGTGGAAGCGGCGGATCAGTGGTGCATACCCAGCCAGCTCTCGATCGGGTTGAGCGAGAAGTAGGCCAGGAACACCAGGGAGAGCACCCACATCAGCCAGCCGGGCTCGCGCCACTTGCCCTGGACGGCCTTGATCGCGACATGCGCGACCACGCCGGCCGCGATGCCCGCGGTGATGGAGTACGTGAACGGCATGAGGACCGTCGTCAGGAACACCGGGATCGAGGTCGCCGGGTCGTCCCAGTTGATGTGCTTGGCGTTGGTCAGCATCATCGAGCCGATCACCACCAGCGCGGCGGCCGCCACCTGGGTCGGGATGACCTGGGCCAGCGGGGTGAAGAAGAGGCAGAGCGCGAAGCCGAGGCCGGTGATGACGCTGGCGAAGCCGGTGCGCGCGCCGTCGCCGACACCCGCGGTGGACTCCACGAACACGGTCTGGCCGGAGGCGCCGGTGAGGCCGCCCATGATCCCGCCCGCACCGTCGATGGCCAGGGCCTTGTTCAGACCGGGCATCTTGCCGTCCTTGTCGGCGAGGTTGGCCTGCTGGCCGATGCCGATGATCGTGCCCATGGCATCGAAGAAGCCGGCCAGCACGAGTGTGAAGACGATGACACCGATGGTGATCCCGCCGACGTTGCCCAGGCCGCTGAAGGACACATGGCCCAGCAGTCCGAAGTCGGGGTTGGAGACGACGGAACCGGAGATCACCGGGGCGTTGCGGCCGCCCCAGTCCTTGACGCTCAGCCCGGCGAGCTGGTGGACGACCGCGGCGAAGAGCGTGCCGCCGACGATACCGATCAGGATCGCACCGGGGACCTTGCGGACCTGGAGCAGGAAGATCAGCAGCACGGTGAAGGCGAAGCACAGCACCGGCCAGCCGGTGAGCATGTCGGCGGTGCCGAGCTGGATCGGCTTGGCGCCGGCGAGACCGCCCGGGCCGGGCATGGAGGTCACAAAGCCCGCCTGGACGAGGCCGATGAGGCAGACGAACAGACCGATACCCATGGTGATCGCGTGCTTGAGCGGCAACGGGATGGCGTTCATGATCAGTTCACGCAGGCCGGTGACGACCAGCAGAACGATCACGGCACCGTAGATGACGCACATCGCCCAGGCGTTGTCCCAGGTCATGGTGGGGGCGACCTGGAAGGACATCACGGCGGAAACGCTCAGGCCGGCCGCCAGCGCGAGAGGGACATTGCCGAGGAAGCCCATGACGATCGTGGTGACGGCGGCGGCGAGCGCGGTCGCCGTGGTCACCTGGTCGGCATTGAGCGTGGCGCCGGTGATGTCCTTCGTCGTGGTCAGGATCACCGGGTTCAGGAGGATGATGTACGCCATCGCCATGAAGGTGGTGACGCCGCCACGCACCTCCCGGCCGACCGTCGACCCTCTGTCGGATATGTGGAAGTACCGGTCGAGCCAGGACCGGCCGGCGGGCTGACGCGAGCCGTCGCCCGCGTCTTCCGCCGTGGTCCTCGGCTCAGTGGACTGCTGGGTCATGGTGCCTTACTCCCAAGGTTCACAGGGGCACTCGCATCGCAGTGCGAGATTTGGGATGAAACTTCGGCTGCACGACCCGGGGGACGGCCCGAGGCGAACGTGGGGACTGACTGCGTACGAGGCAGCAGCAACTGCGTGGTGCGAGGGGGGAAACTCCGGGCGATACGCGGAGGAGGACGGACAGGGGCACCCCTGACACGCACCGCCCGGAGCCGGTGTCCGGGGGATCGCCCCCGGACGGCTCACTATGTGCCGGTGAGGTGTTCGGGACGCACCGGCGTCTTGTTGAGTTCCAGCCCGGTCGCGTTCCGGATCGCCGCGAGGACGGCCGGAGTGGACGACAGGGTCGGGGCCTCGCCGATGCCGCGCAGCCCGTACGGGGCGTGCTCGTCGGCGAGTTCGAGCACATCGACCGGGATGGTCGGGGTGTCGAGAATCGTGGGGATGAGGTAGTCCGTGAAGGAGGGGTTGCGCACCTTCGCGGTCTTGGGGTCGACGATGATCTCCTCCATGACCGCCACGCCCAGGCCCTGGGTGGTACCACCCTGGATCTGGCCGACGACGGACAGCGGGTTGAGCGCCTTGCCGACGTCCTGGGCGCAGGCCAGCTCGATGACCTTGACCAGGCCGAGTTCGGTGTCCACCTCGACGACCGCGCGGTGTGCGGCGAAGGAGTACTGGACGTGGCCGTTGCCCTGGCCGGTGTGCAGGTCGAACGCCTCGGTGGGGCGGTGGCGCCACTCCAGCTCCAGCTCGACGGCCTCGCTCTCAAGCACATCGACCAGATCCGCGAGGACCTCGCCGCCGTCGGTGACGACCTTGCCGCCCTCCAGGAGGAGTTCGGCCGTCGCCCAGGCCGGGTGGTACGAGCCGAACTTGCGCCGGCCGATCTCCAGGACCGCCTCGCGGACGTGCTCACAGGTGTTCTTGACCGCACCGCCGGTGACGTACGTCTGACGGGACGCCGAGGTCGATCCGGCGGAGCCGACCTGGGTGTCGGCCGGGTGGATGGTCACCTGTGTGACGCCGAGCTCGGTGCGGGCGATCTGTGCGTGGACGGTGACGCCGCCCTGGCCGACCTCTGCCATCGCGGTGTGCACGGTCGCGACCGGCTCACCGTTGATGACCTCCATGCGCACCTTGGCGGTGGAGTAGTCGTCGAAGCCCTCGGAGAAGCCGACGTTCTTGATGCCGACGGCGTAGCCGATGCCGCGGACCACGCCTTCGCCGTGGGTGGTGTTGGACAGACCGCCGGGCAGCGCCCGGACATCGGCGCCCTCACCGGCCGCCAGCCACTGCTGCTCCGGGGGAAGCGGCATCGCCTTGATACGGCGCAGCAGTTCGGCGACCGGGGCCGGCGAGTCGACCGGCTGGCCGGTCGGCATGATCGTGCCCTGCTCCATGGCGTTCATCTGGCGGAACTCGACCGGGTCGATGCCCAGCTTCGCCGCCAGCTTGTCCATCTGGGCCTCGTAGGCGAAGCACGCCTGGACCGCGCCGAAGCCGCGCATGGCGCCGCAGGGCGGGTTGTTGGTGTACAGCGCGATGGCCTCGATGTCGACGTCGTCGATCACGTACGGGCCGACCGACAGGGAGGAGGCGTTGCCGACGACCGCCGGGGAGGCCGACGCGTAGGCGCCGCCGTCCAGGACGATCCTGCACTTCATGTGCGTGAGCTTGCCGTCCTTGGTGGCGCCGTGCTCGTAGTAGAGCTTGGCCGGGTGCCGGTGGACGTGGCCGAAGAAGGACTCGAACCGGTTGTAGACGATCTTGACCGGCTTGCCGGTGCGGAGCGCCAGGAGGCAGGCGTGGATCTGCATCGACAGGTCCTCGCGGCCACCGAAGGCACCGCCGACGCCGGAGAGCGTCATCCGCACCTTCTCCTCGGGCAGGCCGAGGACCGGGGCGATCTGGCGGAGGTCCGAGTGCAGCCACTGGGTGGCGACGTAGAGCTCCACGCCGCCGTCCTCGGACGGCACGGCGAGGCCGGACTCCGGGCCGAGGAAGGCCTGGTCCTGCATGCCGAAGGTGTACTCGCCCTCGACGATCACGTCGGCCCGCTTCCGGGCCTCCGCCACGTTGCCGCGGATGATCGGCTGGCGGTGCACGATGTTCGGGTGCGCGACATGACCGATGTGGTGGTCGTCGCGGCCCTCGTGGACCAGGATCGCGTCGGGGGCGGTCGCGGACGCCTCGTCCGTGATGAGCGGCAGCTCGACGTACTCGATCTTGATCTTGGCGGCGGCGCGGCGGGCGGTCTCCGGGTGGTCGGCGGCGACCAGGGCCACCGGCTCGCCGTGGTGGCGGACCTTCTTGTGCGCGAGAACCGGGGTGTCCTGAATCTCCAGGCCGTAGTTCTTCATCTCGGTCGGCAGGTCGTCGTAGGTCAGCACCGCGTAGACACCCGGCGTCGCCAGGGCCTGGGAGGTGTCGATCGACCTGATCTCGGCGTGCGCGACGGTGGAGCGGAGCGTCTGGCCCCACAGCATGTCCTCGTGCCACATGTCCGAGGAGTACGCGAACTCGCCGGTCACCTTGAGGGTGCCGTCGGGCCGCAGCGTGGACTCGCCGATGCCGGCCTTGGTCTTGCCGCCCTGCGTGAGGTTGGTGGGTGTACGGGCCGGAGCGGTGGCGGCTCGTGGTGTAGGTGTGCCGGCCATGTCAGGCCCCCTGTCCTGCGGTCTGGCCCTCGCCGCGGGCGGCCGCGAGCCGGACCGCGTCGAGGATCTTCTCGTAGCCCGTGCAGCGGCACAGGTTGCCCGACAGCGCCTCGCGGATATCGGCGTCCGACGGGGAGGCGTTGCGCTCCAGCAGTTCGTCCGCGGCGACCAGCAGGCCCGGGGTGCAAAAACCGCACTGGACCGCGCCGGCGTCGATGAACGCCTGCTGGATCGGGGAGAGTTCGGTGTTCTCGCCGGTCTGCGAGTCGGCGGGCCTGGCTTCCCACTGCTTGGCCGCGTCGATGCTCGTACCGCAGGCTCCGCTGCCGCAACTGCCGTGCTCGGCGCGCTGCTTGGCGTAGTCCGCCAGGCCCTCGACGGTCACCACCTCGTGGCCCTCGACCTGACCTGCGGCGACCAGGCAGGAACAGACCGGCACGCCGTCCAGACGGACCGTGCACGAACCGCATTCGCCCTGCTCACAGGCGTTCTTGGAACCCGGCAGGCCCATCCGCTCGCGGAGGACGTACAGCAGGCTCTCGCCTTCCCAGACATCGTCGGCCTCCTGCTGGCGGCCGTTGACGGTGAATGTCACGCGCACTGTGCGCTCCTCTCGTTGCCGCGGTAGGACTCCCAGGTCCAGCCGAGGGTGCGGCGCGCCATGATGCCGACCGCGTGCCGGCGGTACTTGGCGCTGCCGCGTACATCGTCGATCGGGTTGCAGGCGCCCGAGGCGAGCTGCGCGAACTGCTTGGCGACGGACGGCGGGATGGGGCTGCCGGACTCCCAGAAGCCGCCCTCGTCCAGCGCCGCGGCGAGGAAGTCCTCGGCCTCCTTGGCCCGTACGGGAGTGGGTGCGGCGGAGCCGATGCCGGTGCGCACCGTACGGGTCTCGGGGTGCAGTGCGATACCGAAGGCGCACACCGCGATCACCATGGCGTTGCGGGTGCCGACCTTGGAGAACTGCTGCGGGCCGTCGGCCTTGGGCAGATGCACCGAGCGGATCAGCTCGTCGGGCTCCATCGCATTGCGCTTGACGCCGACGTAGAAGTCGTCGATCGGGATCATGCGGCGGCCGCGCAGGGATTCCACCTCGACCTCGCAGCCGGAGGCGAGCAGCGCGGGGTGCGCGTCGCCGGCCGGGGAGGCGGTGCCGAGGTTGCCGCCGACGCCGCCCCGGTTGCGGATCTGCGGGGAGGCGACGGTGTGCGACGCCAGCGCCAGGCCCGGGAGTTCGGCCCGCAGATTCTCCATGATCTTGGTGTAGGAGACCGAGGCGCCCAGGCGTACGGTCTTCTCTCCGACCTCCCACTCGCTCAGGTCACCGATACGGTTCAGGTCGAGCAGGTACTCGGGGCGGCGGTGGTCGAAGTTGATCTCGACCATCACGTCCGTGCCGCCCGCGATGGGCACAGCGGTGGGGTGCTCGGCCTTAGCGGCGAGCGCCTCCTCCCAGCTGGCGGGGCGAAGGAAGTCCATGGGTGGCCTCTTCTACGAATTCTACGAATCGGTCATTCGCTGCTCATGGTGAGGACCTGGGGCCCTGGGGCCCTGGTCGCCATCGAGCTGTTCATGTCTTGTTAACGCTGTTGGACTCAGTGAACGCGCCCTGCACCCACCCGGTGCAGTCACCGAAACCATGAAGCGGTTGGCTGGCCAAGCCACCCGTCTTGTAGATTCGAACGAAAGACGAGGCTCTGAAACCTCGCGGCATTCCACCGGCAACACCAGACAGCAAAGAACGGCGGGCGAGGTCATGCGGCTCCGCGCACTCCTGGACACCCACACCTTGGGCCTTCGGCTGCTCGGCGGCGAGGACGAGCTGGACCGCACTGTACGCGGCGTGATGACCACCGATCTGCGTGATCCCAGCCGCTACCTCTCCGGCGGCGAACTCGTGCTCACCGGCCTGGCCTGGCGCCGCGAGCCGGAGGACTCCGAGCGGTTCGTCCGCATCCTGGCCGCGGCCGGCGTCGCCGGGCTCGCGGCCGGCGAGGCGGAGCTCGGCGCGATCCCGGACGATCTCGTGCAGGCCTGCCGCCGGCACCGGCTGCCGCTGTTCTCGGTCGAGGAGGCGGTCTCGTTCGCCTCCATCACCGAGCATGTCGTCCGCCAGGTCTCCGGCGAGCGGGCCGGGGACCTGGCCGCCGTGGTCGACCGCCACCGCCGTCTGATGACCTCGGGCCCCACAGGTGGCGGTCCGGAGGTGGTCCTGGACCTGCTCGGCTCCGACCTCGATCTGCGGGCCTGGGTGCTCTCCCCCACCGGCCGGCAGATCGCCGGCTCCACCCTCGCGGACTCCGGGCCCGAGCTGTCCGGTGAGCTGGCCGCCCGGCTCGCCGGTGAGCATCTGGCGGCCGCCCGCACCGGCCGCCGCGGCCCGCACCGCACCACCCTGGGAGGAACCACCTTCTCGCTCTTCCCGATCCGCCACGAGGGCCGTGACCTGCGCCAGACGCTGCTGAGCGACTGGCTGCTGGCCGTCGAGGCGGACGCCGGCGACTGGCCCGAGGAGCGCCTGGACCTGCTGCACGGGGTCACCCAGCTGATCGCCGTCGAACGCGACCGGCGCGATGCCGCCCGTACGGTCCGCCGACGGCTCGCCCAGGAGGTGCTGGAGCTCGTCCAGACCGGCGCGCCGCCCGCCGAGATCGCGGCCCGGCTGCGGGTGGCGGCCCCGGTGCTGCTGCCCGGTCTGGGCAGCGCCCCGCACTGGCAGATCGTGGTGGCCAGGGTCGAGTGGGAGGACGGCGACATCCCCGGCGGGCCGGTCGCGCAGAGCCTGCTGGAGGAGATGCTGGTCGACCCCGGCACCTTCGGCCCCGAGCCCTCCGACCGCATCGCCGTGGCACAGACCGGCGACGACGCGGTGGCGCTGGTGCCGCTGCCCGTCCCGGACGAGTCCGGGGACTCCTCGGCGACCGGTCTGCACGCCAATGAGCTGCTCTCCGTCGTTCAGGAGCCGCTCAGCCGCGGCCTGGCGGACGACGGGCGGCTGACCGTCGGCGTCAGCGCCTCGGTGCACTCGGCGGAGGGGCTGCGCGGCGCCCTGGAGGAGGCCCGGCACGCCCGACGGGTCGCCGCCGCCCGCCCGGGCCGGGTCTGCGCCGCCGGGCACGAGGAGCTGGCCTCGCACGTCCTGCTGCTGCCGTTCGTGCCCGACGACGTCCGCCGGGCCTTCACCGCCCGCCTGCTGGACCCGCTGCGCGACTACGACCGCCGCCACCGCGCCGAGCTGATCCCCACGCTGGAGGCGTTCTTGGACTGCGACGGCTCCTGGACCCGCTGCGCCACCCGTCTCCACCTGCACGTCAACACGCTCCGCTACCGGGTGGGCCGGATCGAGCAGCTCACCGGCCGCGATCTGTCCCGCCTGGAGGACAAGCTCGACTTCTTCCTCGCGCTGCGGATGAGCTGACCGCCGGGCGCGCCGCGGATCCCGTCGCCGGGCGGCGGGCCGTCCGGCGGCGCGCCACCGGTGCCCGGGTCCGGCCGCCGCGACTCCGCGCTCCCGCATCGGCCATTCGGGGTAACCCGATCGGGCGTCATCCCGTCAACTGCGCTTGGCGGCACGCCGACCGGCCGCGCCACGACACGCCCGATCAGGGCCACTGCGCCCACCCGAAACGCCCATCCGGCGATTGTGAAATCATTCACCCACCCCCTTGGCCGCACGACGGAGTTCGTGCTGAGATTCGCCCACGGCTTCCAATTTCCAGCTCAATGGCGCGCTCGGGGAGGGCAATGTGGCGGATACCGCCATGCCAGAGTCAGCGGATCCCGCGGATCCGGTCAGTTCCAAGGATCCGGTGCCGATCTCGGTACCGGGGCCGGCACCCGCACCGGAGGTACCGGCAGCCAGAGCGGTCGAGGGGGACGATCCCCTCGACCGTGCCGTTTGGCGGCTGCGCTCCCGCGGCTGTTGGGACGACGCGGCCGCGCTGCTGGAGCCACACTCCGTCCATCACGCCCCCTCCGCGCTGCGCCGCGCCGCGCTCCTGGTGGAGCGCTGCATGTTCACCGCCACCGGCTGGGCCGAGGCCGAGGACGCGCTGCGCACCGCCGAGGCGCTGGCCGGTGACGACGACGAGCGGGGCGGCGCGGCCTGCGAGCGCGGTCATCTGGCATATGCCGCCACGGTCCTCGGCGTACGGGACCGGGCCGACGAGGCACGCTCGGCGCTGGGCCGGGCCGCCGCGCTGCTCGCCCCCGCCTCGGCCGGCCGCCCGCTGCTGGACTTCCGCCGCGGGCTGATGGCCGAGCACATCGCCGACAGCCCGGATTCGGCGCGCGCCGCCTACCGCCGCGCACACGCCGGCGCCACCGCGCACGGCGATATCCTGCTGCTGTCCTTCACCTGGCGCCATCTGGCCGGACTCGCCCTGCGTGACGGTGAGTTGGCGGAGGCCAGGCACGGTTTCGCCGAGTCGTTGCGGATCCGCGAGGAGCTGGGTTTCCTCGTCGGCACGGCGCCGGCGCTCGCGGCGCTGGCCGACGCCGCCCCGGACGCCGACGCGGAACGGCTGCGCGCCGAGGCGGCCCGGCTGTTCCGCCTCATGGGCGGCGTCCCCACCTGGCTCGCCGACCATCTCTCCACGGCCTCGGCGGCGACCTAGGCGCGGCCGGACCGGACCGGCGACGAGGGCACACATCACGGTCGGCCACCAACGGGGCACGCCCCGTTGGTGGCCGACCGTCGTCGCGCCCGCGGCCACTCGCCGTCAACCCCCCGTCCTCAGCCATGCGGGCCCCCGCACCGATTGGCCGGATCCGGACTGCCCTGGCGGGGGATCGGCCGGGGCGCACCGGTTACCGCACCCCCCGGGCTTCGACGCGACGAGCGAAGCATGAGGTGGGACCATGGGCGAAGGCCACGGGGCAGCGGCGCCTCTCCACGCCCCACAGGCCCCGAGAATGGCCGCAAGTCGCACTGTGAGGCGCCGGTGGGGACTGGATGCTGGTCCGTGACCAGCTGGGCCCCCCACCCATTGACGGAGCCTTTTCAGGAGGCGATCCATGGCAGCAGGAGTGACCAAGACGACCGCTGGAACCGACTGGGGCAAGGCGGATTTCGAGGCGATCTACAACTGCCCTGATCCGCGCCGGTACTTCACCACACTGCAACCACTGGACTACCAGATTCCGCACCACGGCCAAGCGGTGTTCCGCGTCGTGGCCGAGGCCCTGCGGCGGCGCCGGAGCGACCGCCCACCACTGCACGTCGTCGACCTCTGCTGCTCATACGGGGTCAACGCCGCGCTGCTCAACCACCGGCTGTCCCTCACCGACCTCTACGGGCGCTACGCCGTACAGCGCCCCGAATTCCCGACGACCCGTCAACTCATGGAGGAGGATCGAACATTCTTCGCCAGCCGGCTGCGTGCCGAACCCTTCCGGGTGACCGGCATCGACTCGGCGGACCGGGCCGTCGACTATGCGCGCACGGTCGGTCTGCTCGACCACGGCTTCGCGGAGAACCTGGAGCTGGACGACCCGAGCCCGGCGATGCGGCGCACACTGGCCGGAGCCGATCTGATCACCGTCACCGGCGGCGTCGGCTATATCTCCGCGCGCACCTTCGGCCGGCTCTTCGACTGTGTGTCGTCGCCGCCCTGGGTCGCGGCGTTCGTGCTCCGCGAGGTGAACTACCGGCCGGTCTCCGCGCTGCTGGCCCGCGCCGGCCTGGTGACCGAGAAGCTCACCACCCGTACGTTCCGCCAGCGGCGGTTCGCCGACGGTGGTGAGCGGCGGTCGGCGTTCGAGGCGCTGGCCGGGCGCGGTCTGACCGTCACCGGCAAGGAAGCCGACGGCTTCTACCACGCCGATCTGTATCTCTCCCGGCCCGCCGCCGATATCGCGGCGCTGCCACTGGTGGAGCTGCTGCCGGGCTGAGCCGGCCGCCCGCGGGGTCAGTGCGGGTGGCGCGTCGCCGAGACATGCTCACGGGCGATCCGCTCGACGACCGCGTACTCCTGGGCGATCAGCGCATCGAGCAGCGCGGTGTGCTCCGAGGCGTCCGCCAGCAGCTCGGCCGTACGCAGCCGGGAGCCGCCGGCCGCCGGCCACTGGGCACGGCGCAGCAGATCGCCGGTGACCTCGGTGAGCCGGCGGTTGCCGGTGAGCGAGATCAAGGCGTCGTGGAAGGCATGGTCGGCCTCGGCGTAACCGACCCGGTCCCCGCGGGCGGCGGCGCTCACGCCCGCCGCGGCGAGCGGGCGCAGCGTCTCCCAGCGCTCCGGGGGCAGCGCCCGGGCCAGCCGGACGATCGCGGGCACCTCCAGCATGGCGCGGACCTCGGCCAGCTCGGCGAGGTCACGGGAGCTGCGCTCGGCGACCCGGAAGCCGCGGTTGGGGACGACCTCGACGGCGCCCTCGCCCGCGAGCTGCTGCATGGCCTCGCGGACCGGGGTCGCGGAGACGCCGTAGCGCTCGGCGAGCGCGGGCGCGGAGTAGACCTCGCCCGGGGTCAGCTCCCCGCCGACCAGCGCGTGGCGCAGCGCGGCCAGCACCTGGCCGCGGACCGAGTGCCGCCGGAGCGCCGCGGGACCGGCCTGCGCGGGCACCCATGCCCGTGCGAGCGGCTCCTGTTCCGCCGTGCCCTGCTCCATGACGGTTCCTCCTGACGTCCCCAGCACCATAGGCGGCCTTGGCCACAGTTCAAATCCGGGAGCCGGTCCCGCAGCCGGCGAGGGCTGCCAGGACTGGCTTCAGGCGGGGGCGGGTACAGTCTTCGGATAAGGTAAGGCTTACCTGCTTACGCTCGCGATTCGGTGGTCTCCCGCATGACTTCTGCCCTCGCCGCCCCGCCCGCGACCCACCCCGTCGCCGCCGCCTACGCCCGGCTCTCCGAGGTCTTCCCAGGTCTGCAGGTGACCGCCTGGGACGCGGCACCGCCCACCGGCGACGGCTGGGTGTGCGCGGCCGGGCTCGCGGCCGGCGGTGAGACCCTGGACACCTTTCTCGCCTGGGACGACGCACAGATCGTCCGCGACTACGGACAGCGCGCCCGGCCGGACGTGATCGCCGGCTTCGCGCTGCACCGCTACGCCTGGCCCGCCTGTCTGCTGATCACCATCCCCTGGTTCCTGCACCGCCGGGTCCCGTACCTGCCTGTACAGGACGTCTCCTTCCAGCGCGAGCTGGGCCGGATGGCGGTCCGCGTCAGCTCGTTCGGATGCCTTCCGGACGATCCGGCGGCGGCGCTGCCCGGCGCCCGGGTGGTACGGGACGAGGAGGCGCTGCGCGCCGAGGTGCGGTCGGCGGTGGCCGCGCATCTCGGGCCCGTACTGGAGGGCTTCCGCAGCCGGATGCGGCGCGGCCCGCGGGCGCTGTGGGGCATGGCGTCCGACGAGATCGTCGAGGGGCTCTGGTATCTGGGGCATCTGCTGGGCGAGGAGCCGCGCGCGGTGGCCGCATTGCAGCGGCTGCTGCCGGGCGCCACCGCCCCGTATGTGGGGAGCGCGGGGTTCCGGTCGCTGACCGGGCCGGACGGCGCGATGCTGCCGACCCGGGACCGCGCCAGCTGCTGCATGTTGTACACCCTGCGCCCCGAGGACACCTGCGTCACCTGCCCGCGCACCTGCGACGAGGACCGCATCAAGCGCCTCACCGCAACCAGCTGACCCCCACACCACCCGTTCGGGTCACTGAATTCGAACTCAACTCAGCGTCAACACAAGGCAGTTCGAGGCCGCGGTCGCTATCTGCGGGTCCCCGCCCCTCCTTGGCGTTCTCTTGCTCCGAAACCCCCTGTGGGAGGGCTGGATTCCGCCAGGATGTCGCGCGAAATCGCGTATCCGAGGCAAGGGGTCCCCAGAATGAGAACGACCGCTATATCGCTGGATTGGCTGATTCCCGGCGCCCTGATGCTCGTCGGCGTGACGGCGGCCGCGGCCCTGGTGCTGCGCGGCAAACGCGCCGCCGCCCGGTCCGCCACCGACGACTCCTGGGAGCGCAGCGAGGAGCGCCGCCGCCGCAAGGAGGCCGTCTTCGCCTCCGCCTCCTATCTGCTGCTGTTCTGCTGTGCGGCGGTCGCCGCCGCGCTGTCGTTCCACGGTCTGGTCGGCTTCGGTGTGCAGAACCTCAACCTCACCGGGGGCTGGGAGTATCTGGTGCCGTTCGGCCTCGACGGCGCGGCGATGTTCTGCTCCGTCCTCGCGGTGCGGGAGGCCAGCCACGGTGACGCCGCGCTCGGCTCCCGGATGCTGGTGTGGACGTTCGCGGGCGCCGCGGCCTGGTTCAACTGGGTGCACGCGCCGCGCGGCCTGGACCACGCGGGCGCACCGCAGTTCTTCGCCGGGATGTCGCTGTCGGCCGCGGTCCTCTTCGACCGGGCGCTGAAGCAGACCCGCCGGGCGGCGCTGCGCGAGCAGGGCCTGGTGCCCCGCCCGCTGCCGCAGATCCGTATCGTCCGCTGGCTGCGGGCTCCCCGCGAGACCTTCGCGGCCTGGTCGCTGATGCTGCTGGAGGGCGTACGGACGCTGGACGAGGCGGTCGAGGAGGTCCGTGAGGACCGGCGCGAGAAGGAGCTGAACCGGCTTCGCCGGCGCGAGAAGGGCAAGCTCGACCGGGCGCGGATCAAGGCCATCAACCGGCAGCACCGCACCTGGGGCATCGGCCGTACCGGCGCCCGGCAACTGACGGTCGCTCAGGCCACTGCGGCACCCGCGGAGATGGCCGGCCCGGACTCCGCGATAGCCGGCGACCCCGCACCGCTGACCACGGCGGAGCTGTCCGTACGCGCCCGCCCCGCCCTCAAGGCCCTGTCGGGCGCCGACCCCGATGCCACCGACGGCGCGATCGGGACCCGCCGGACCGTGGACCTCACGACCGAGGACGACACCCAGACGCTGCCCCGTCTGGACTCCCTCGAAGAGAAACTCGCCGAGATCGAACGGCAATTCGGCTGACCGGTGGCGGACCGCGCCGACCGACACCCCTGCATTCGGGTCAGGCCGGTCCGCCGCCCAGCTCGAACCACACGCACTTGCCGAACCCCTCGGAGCGTATGCCCCACGCGTCGGCCAGCGAGCGCACCAGCATCAGCCCCCTGCCCGACGTCCCTTCCGTGCTCGCCGCACGCGGCTCGGGGCGCCCGGGCGCAAGATCGCGGACCTCCACCCTCAGCCGGTCGCCGACCCTGGCCGTGACGACGGCGCCGCCCTCCGTATGCACCAGGGCGTTGGTGACCAATTCGCTGGTGAGCAGCGTCGCGACCTCCGCGAGCTCCCCGCTGCCCGGCGCTGCCCAGCGGCTCAGCAGCTGCCGTAACTCCCGGCGCACCTCGCCGACCGCGCGCAGATCTGCATGCCGCACCTTCCGCTCCAGGACGCCCGGCGCTCGCGCGGCGATCCCCCCGCCGCGGGCCCCTTCGGCCGACTCCTGCCTTCTGTCCCGTTCCTCGCGCCGCACAGGCTGACGCATTCTCTCCCCCGCCCCCCACGAACCTCGGCGCCCGGTCTCGAACAGCCTCACGGTCAGCATGCCCATCGGATCAGCCGCCATGCTTCCGCTTGCGCGGCCGCTCGCCGGCGGCCCGCGCGCCGGGTGGGCCGGGCCGGGACCGAGTGGGTATGCCTGACCCGATGCGTGGGCGAGTACGAGCGTGAGGAGCCGCTGTGCACGACGACCGACTGCTGGTGGAGGGGCGCCTGGAGCGGGCGCTGGGGCAGTTCATCAGGCCCGCGCAGTACGCGGCGCGGGTGCCGCTGCGGCTCACCGTCTGGCATGCGCCGGGTGAACCCCGGCCGGTGGGTGAGGCCTTGCGGGCCGCGTACGAGCCGTTCGCGGCCGGCGAACTCTGGGGGCCGCCGTGGTCGACGAGCTGGTTCCGGCTGGCCGGCGAGGTGCCGCAGGAGTGGGCGGGCCGGCGGGTGGAGGCCGTCATCGACCCCGGCTTCAGCGGCGACGGGCCCGGCTTCCAGGCCGAGGGGCTGGTGTACGACGCCGACGGGGTACCCGTCAAGGGCATCCATCCGCGCAACCGGCACATCCCCGTCGGCTCCCCGGTCCACGGCGGTGAGGAGGTGCGGCTGCTGCTGGAGGCCGCCGCGAACCCGGCCGTGCTGCGGGACTTTCGCCCCACCGACCTCGGCGACGTACGGACCGCGGGGGACCGTCCGCTGTACCGCTTCGCCTCGGCGGATCTCGCGGTGCTCGACGAGACCGTCTGGCAGCTGATCCTCGATATCGAGGTGCTGTCGGAGCTGATGTACGAGCTGCCCGTCGACCGCCCGCGCCGGCACGAGATCCTGCGTGCCCTGGAAGACATGCTGGACGCGCTCGATCTGCACGATGTCGGCGGCACGGCGGCCGCGGCACGGGCCCACCTGGCGGACGTACTGACCCGCCCGGCCTCCGCGAGCGCCCATCGCCTGTCCGCCACCGGGCATGCGCATATCGACTCGGCCTGGCTGTGGCCGCTGCGCGAGACCGTGCGCAAGGCCTCCCGCACCTTCGCCAATGTCACCCACCTCGCCAAGGAGTACCCGGAGTTGGTGTTCGCCTGCTCCCAGGCGCAGCAGTACGCCTGGGTCAAGGAGCACCAGCCGCGCATCTGGGAACGCATCAAAGCGGCGGTGCGGGACGGCAACTGGGCGCCGGTCGGTTCGATGTGGGTGGAGTCCGACGCCAATATGCCCGGCGGTGAGGCGCTGGCCCGCCAGCTCGTCCACGGCAAACGCTTCTTCCTGGACGAACTGGGGGTGGAGACCGAGGAGATCTGGCTGCCGGACTCCTTCGGCTACACCGCCGCCTTCCCGCAGCTGGCGCGGCTGGCCGGCGCGAAGTGGTTCCTGACCCAGAAGCTGTCGTGGAACCAGACCGACAAGATGCCGCACCACACCTTCTGGTGGGAGGGCATCGACGGCACCCGCGTCTTCACCCACTTCCCCCCGGTCGACACCTACAACTCCCGTCTGCACGCCGGCGAACTCGCCCACGCGGAACGGAACTTCGCCGACAAGGGCCGCGCCACCCGCTCCCTGGTGCCCTTCGGCTGGGGCGACGGCGGTGGCGGCCCGACCCGCGAGATGCTGGAGCGGGCCCGCCGGCTGCGCTCCCTGGAGGGCTCACCGCGCGTCGAGATCGAGCCACCGGCCCGCTTCTTCGAGGCGGCCCACGAGGAGTACGGAGCGGCAGCCCCGGTCTGGTCGGGCGAGCTGTATCTGCAGTTCCACCGCGGTACGTACACCTCGCAGGCGAAGACCAAACAGGGCAACCGGCGCAGTGAACATCTGCTGCGCGAGGCGGAGTTGTGGGCGGCGACGGCGGCGGTGCGGACCGCGGCACGGGCGGGCGGCGGCGCCGCGTACGCCTACCCGTACGACGCGCTCGACCGGCTCTGGAAGACCGTACTGCTGCACCAGTTCCACGACATCCTGCCGGGCTCGTCGATCGCCTGGGTGCACCGCGAGGCCCGGGACACCTACGCGGCCGTCGCGGCCGAGCTGACGGAGATCATCGAGACGGCGATCGGGGCGCTGGGAGGGGACGGGGCGGCCGGGGTGCCGGCGGTGTTCAACGCCTCGCCCTACGACCGGGACGAGATCGTCGAGCTGCCGGCGCGGGCCACGGAGGCGGGGCCGGATGAGCCGGCCGCCGTCCCGGTCCATGTCCCCGCGCTCGGTTCGGCCACCGTCCGCCCGCCCGGCCCGGACTCCCCCACGCCGCCGCCCCCGCCCGTACGGGCGGGCACCGAGGCCGACGGCACCCTCACCCTCGACAACGGGCTGCTCCGCGTCCGCCTCGACACCGACGGCCTGCTGACCTCCGTACGCGATCTGCACACCGGACGGGAGGCCCTGGCGCCGGGCGCGCGCGGCAATCTGCTGCAACTGCACCCCGACCACCCCAACAAGTACGACGCCTGGGACCTCGACCGGCACTACCGCAACCGGCACACCGATCTGACCGACGCCGAGTCCGTCGAGCTCACCGCGGCCGGACCGCTGTCCGCCACGGTGCGGGTGACCAGGGCGTTCGGCGCATCCCGGATCACCCAGGAGCTGACCCTGCGCGCGGGCTCACACCGCCTCGACATCACCACCGACATCGACTGGCACGAGTCGGAGAAGGTCCTCAAGGCCGCCTTCCCGCTGGATGTGCACGCCGAACGCTCCACCGCCGAGGTGCAGTTCGGGCATGTGCACCGCCCCACGCACACCAACACCAGCTGGGACGCGGCGCGTTTCGAGATCTGCGCACACCGCTGGCTACGGGTCGCCGAGCCTGGCTACGGCGTCGCACTGCTCAACGACTCGACCTACGGCCATGACGTCACCCGTACACCGCACGCCGAGGGCCTGGGCACGACCGTACGGCTGACCCTGCTGCGCGCACCGCACAGCCCCGACCCCGAGACCGACCAGGGCGCCCATCGCTTCACCTACGCGCTGCTGCCGGGCGCCGAGGTCGGCGACGCGGTCGCCGAGGGCCTGGCGCTCAACCTCCCGCTCAGGACCGCCGGCGCACCACCGGTCCCCCCGCTGATCCGCGTCGACCACCCGGCCCTCACCGTCGAATCGGTCAAGCTCGCCGAGGACCGCAGCGGCGATGTGGTGGTGCGCCTGTACGAGTCCCGGGGCGGCCGCGCGACCGGCATCCTCTCCCCCGGCTTCCCCCTCGAACGAGCCATGGTGACCGACCTGTTGGAACGCCCGCTGCACGACGAGAAGGAAGGGCCGACATCGGAGGTGACACTCGAACTGCGCCCGTTCCAGATCCTGACGCTGCGGCTCGTGCCCCAGCGCCGTTAGCCGCCCGGCGGGTCTCACATCCGCGGAATGTTCCGCAGGTTGGACCGTGCCATCTGCAGCATCCGGCCGACCCCGCCGTCCAGCACGATCTTGCCGGCCGACAGCGCGAAGCCGGACACCATCTCCGCGCTGATCTTCGGTGGGATCGACAGGGCGTTGGGGTCGGTGACGACGTCGACCAGCGCCGGGCCCTTGTGCTTGAAGGCGTCGCGCAGTGCGCCGCGCAGCTGTTTGGGCTTCTCCACGCGTACGCCGTGTGCGCCGGCCGCGCGGGCGATGGCCGCGAAGTCCGGGTTGTGGTTGGTGGTGCCGTACGAGGGGAGGCCGGAGACCAGCATCTCCAGTTCCACCATGCCGAGCGAGGAGTTGTTGAACAGCACCACCTTCACCGGCAGGTCGTACTGGACCAGGGTGAGGAAGTCGCCCATCAGCATGGTGAACCCGCCGTCGCCGGACATCGAGACGACCTGGCGGCCACGGTCGATGAACTGGGCGCCGATCGCCTGCGGCAGCGCGTTGGCCATCGAGCCGTGGCTGAACGAACCGATCACCCGGCGGCGGCCGTTGGGGCTGAGATAGCGGGCCGCCCAGACATTGCACATACCGGTGTCGACCGTGAAGATCGCGTCATCGGCGGCCTCCTCGTCCAGGACGGAGGCGACATATTCGGGGTGGATCGGGGTGTGCTTCTCCACCTTGCGGGTGTAGGCCTTGACCACACCTTCCAGCGCATCGGCATGCTTCTTCAGCATCCGGTCCAGGAACTTGCGGTTCGTCTTCGGCCGGACCTTGGGGATCAGACAGCGCAGCGTCTCGCGGACATCGCCCCAGACGCCGAGGTCGAGCTTGGAGCGACGGCCCAGGTGCTCGGGCCGTACATCGACCTGGACGATCTTGACGTCGTCGGGCAGAAACGCGTTGTAGGGGAAGTCCGTGCCGAGCAGGAGCAGCAGATCGCACTCATGGGTGGCCTCGTAGGCCGCGCCGTAGCCGAGCAGTCCGCTCATCCCCACGTCGTACGGGTTGTCGTACTGGATCCACTCCTTGCCCCGCAGCGCATGCCCGACCGGCGACTTCACCCGCTCGGCGAACTCCATCACCTCGGCGTGCGCACCCGCCGTGCCGCTGCCGCAGAACAGCGTGACCTTGCCGGCCTCGTCGATCATCCGGGCCAGCTTGTCGATCTCGTCGTCACCGGGGCGTACGGACGGGCGCGCGGTGACCAGAGCATGCTCGATGGCGCGCTCGGGGGCCTGCTCGGCGGCGATATCGCCGGGGAGGGAGACGACCGAGACCCCGCTCTGCCCGATGGCGTGCTGGATCGCGGTCTGGAGCACCCGCGGCATCTGCTTGGTGCTGGAGATCAGTTCGCTGTAGTGGCTGCACTCGGCGAACAGCCGGTCGGGGTGGGTCTCCTGGAAGAAGCTGGTGCCGATCTCGCTGGAGGGGATGTGGGAGGCCAGGGCGAGGACCGGGGCCATGGAGCGGTGCGCGTCGAAGAGCCCGTTGATCAGGTGCAGATTGCCGGGGCCGCAGGAGCCGGCGCAGGCGGCGAGCTTGCCGGTGAGCTGGGCCTCCGCCCCGGCGGCGAAGGCCGCGACCTCCTCGTGCCGGACCTGGATCCAGTCGATCGCGGAGTTGCGTCGGATGGCGTCCACGACCGGGTTCAGGCTGTCGCCGACGACGCCGTAGAGCCGCTGCACCCCCGCCCGCGCCAAGATGTCCACGAACTGCTCGGCCACGGTCTGCTTCGCCATGTCGCTGTCGCTCCTTCGACGGGATGCGGGTCGGGCGGCTTCCTTCCCATGAACCCACGGCGGGCGGGGGCGCGCCTCCGCTGCCCGGCGCTACGCCTCCCATACCCCGACGGCCGTGCGGTCCTTCGTGTGGCCCTTGACCCGTAGTTGTGCGGTGGCGAGGAAGTCCACCAGGCCCGGTGGTTCGGGTGCCTTCCAACAGGCGGCCAGTCGGGCGGCGAAGGCGGGCTCCTCCTGGAGCGGCTCCGCCAGGCCGGCGCTGCACAGCAGCAGGGTGTCCCCCGGACGGGCGAAGGCCGCCCGGAAGAGGAAGGGCGCCGGCCGCGCCGGGCTCCCGGCCGTGTACGGGCCGTGCGGCAGGCCGGGGGCGGAGCGGGGCGGTCCGCCGTCGGAGCCCGGTGCGTCGCCCGTGTCGTGGTCGGCCGTGGCGTGGTCGGCCGTGGCGGGCTCCAGGTCCTGCCAGGCACCGTCGCGCAGCCGGAAGAGGCCGCCCGCGCCGACACCGAAGAACACCCGGGTGCGGCAGTCCGGGTCGGCGGGCAGCAGCAGACAGCGCAGCGCGGCCGTGTACCGCTCCGGCGCGGCGCCCAGCTCCCGCGCCCGGCCGCGCAGCTTGCCGTAGCTGCGGTCGGTGAGCCGCTGCAGCCCGGATTTGAGGGCGTCCCGATGGTCCGTACGGATGTCCTCCGCCAGTTGGGTGTAACTGCGGCCGACCGCGCCGCCGATCCACGCGCAGGCGTCGCGGGCGGCGCGGTGGGCTCCCTCGGCGGCCGGCGGAGGGGTGGCGACGGCGACCAGGATCAGGGCCTGCCGGCCGGCGCCGAAGCGGGCGGTGAGCAGCGCATCGCGGCGTACGTCACCGCGGTAGCGGGCGGAGTCGCCGCGCTGTGAGGCGGCGCGCAGGGTCAGCGAGCCGTAGCGGGCGCCGTCCAGCGCGGTGTCGGGTACGAGATCGTCGAGCGCGCCGGGGTCGGCGGCGGGCAGCGCGCCCGGCTCAGGGTCATAGGTGGGCGGCCGGTCACCGACGAAGCCGGCGGTACGGGACGGTGGGGTGTCCGATGGAGTGCTCGGTGCGGTGTCCGGTGAGGTGTCCGATGCGGTGTCCGATGGGGCGTCCGGTGAGGTATCGCGCGAGGCCGGGCCGGTGGCCGGGAGCGGGATCGGCGGTGAGGGTGTGGGCGGTGGGGCCGCCGGCCGTACGGGCGGCTCCCACGGCTTCGGCTCGGCCGGCGGCCCCACCGCCCGCAGCGCCGACTCGACCCGGTCGTCAAGGGTGTCCGCGGCATGGGACGGACCGGCATCCGACGGCCCGGCAGTTCGCACCCCCGCGCGGCCCGCGACGCCCCCTGCCGCGCCCTGGCCGCCGCCCTCACCATCGCCGTACAACTGCCGCCACCAGTCGTCCTCGTGACCGCGTCGTGCCCGCTGCTGGTTCATGCGGCGCATTGTCCCCAGCGGGCCGCTGCCGAAACAGGGCGCGAAGAAGCGGGTCCGCCGGGCGGCCGGCCCCCGGCAGGTGGCCGCCCGGCGGGGTTCAGCGGTCGGCGCAGGTCATAGGCGCGGACGGTCTGGCCGTGGAGTAGGGCGGTGCGGCCTTGGTGAGGGCTCCGGGGGTGTCACCTCCGGTTCGAGAGGTGAGCGGAAGGTGCAGGTGGGCGAAGTGGCCTGGGGGCGCGGCCGGTTGCGGTCGGAGGCGGGGATCTGCTCGGTGTCCTGCCGGAGTTCGTAGCGGATCGCGGTGGTCGGCCGCCGTGCCCACCGCGTGCCGGTCGGCGCGTACGGCGGCGAGGTTCTTGTCGCGTACGCGGTAGGTGTGGCCGGAGGTGGCCGGGCCGCGCTCGGAGAAGGCGGGGTGGTAGTCGTACGGTGCGGCACCCGCCGCTCACCGGGCGCACTTGCTCCGTTCGTCCCGTCGGCAAGCGGTTCCGGGCCGCTTCCGGCACTCTTGGGCCATGAGAGAGCGCAGCGTACGAGCCGTCACATGAGCGTGTGGCAGCTGGTCGCGGTCGGCCTGGTGATGCTGCTGGGGCTGCTCGGGGTGCTGGTGCCGGGCATCCCCGGGCCGTTGATCGTGTGGGCGGGTGTGCTGTGGTGGACGCTGTCCGAGAAGTCCTCCCTCGCGTGGGGGCTGCTGATCGGTGCCACCGCCGTCCTGCTGCTCAACCAGGCGGTGAAATGGCTGCTGCCGGCCCGCAATCTGCGTGCCGCGGGCGCGCCCTACCGCACGCTGTTCCTGGCGGGGGTGGCCGGCATCGTGGGCTTTTTCGTGATCCCGGTCATCGGGGGGCTGCTGGGCGCCGTCGGCGGCCTCTATCTGCTGGAGCGGCTCCGGCTCGGCAGCCATGGCGATGCCTGGGCCTCGACCCGTACGGTCATGCGCGCCATCGGTCTGAGCGTGCTGATCGAGCTGTTCGTCTGTCTGCTGGTCTTCGGCGCCTGGGCCGGGGCCGTTTTCGCGGGCTGAGGGTCATCCGGCCCGGCCGGCCGCGGCGTACGCGGGCAGCCCGGCCGTCCCGGGCATCTCGCCCGCCGGGAGCAGCCCGGCGTTCCAGAGGTGGTGGAGGGCGTACGCGCCCCAGGGCCGCCACCTGCCGGCCATGCCCGCCTCCGGGGCCGTCCGGGGCTCCGGCTCCGTCTGCGTCCCCACATCCGGGTCGCCGAGCGCCCGCATCCTGATGTACGCGGCGGCCCGCGGGCCGACTCCTGGCAGTGCGGCCAGCGCCCGTTCCGCGCTGTTGCGGTCCGCGCCCGCGTCCAGCGCGATCGTGCCGTCGGCGAGCGCGCCGCACAGCGTCCGCACCGGCTCCTCGACCTCGGCGCCGGTCAGTGCGGCGGGCGCCGGGAAGAGGTGGGTGAGGTGGCCGTCCGCCACGTCCAGCGGCTTTCCGTACGCCCGGACCAGCGCGGCGGCGCGCTCCGGCGAGCCGCCGAGCACGGTCCGTACGGCCAGCTCCTCGGGGTCCGCGGCGCCCGGCGAGCGCAGCCCCGGGCGCTCGGCCACCAGCGGCCCGAGCAGCGGATCCGCGCCGAGCCGCTCGGCGACGGCGTACGGGTCGGCGTCCAGGTCGAACAGCCGGCGCATCCGCTGCACGGCCGTCGACAGGTCCCGCAGATCGGTCAGCCGCAGCCGGCACTCCAGCCAGCCGCCGTCCGCGCCGCGCGCCGCCGGGCACACCAGGCCCGCCGACG
>NZ_QUAC01000030.1 GCF_003389455.1 Streptomyces inhibens
GCGACTTCAAGCCCGGCTTCCGCATCGACCTGCACCACAAGGACATGGGCATCGTCACCGACGCCGCCCGCACCGTCGGCGCCGCCCTCCCCGTCGGCACCCTCGTCGCCAGCCTCGTCGCCTCCCTCCGCGCCCAAGGCGACGGCAGCCTCGACCACTCCGCCCTCCTACGCGGCGTCGAACGCCTCTCCGGACACACCACCGAAAGCTGAGCCGGTTCGCGGGATCGTGCCGCGACCACCCTCGAACGGCCGACGCCGCGACTGCCGCACCGCAGTCGCGGCGTCGGTGTGTGGCATCGGCGTGTGAGGTCGGNCCGGTTCGCGGGATCGTGCCGCGACCACCCTCGAACGGCCGACGCCGCGACTGCCGCACCGCAGTCGCGGCGTCGGTGTGTGGCATCGGCGTGTGAGGTCGGTGCGCGATGTCGGAGCATGGTGTCGGAGATGTGATGACTCTCACGTTCTCTTCACGACACATCCGTCCATTGTTTACCGTTCATCGGGTGCGGGTGTTCATGGAGCACCCCCCCCAAGCAGCCCCGGCCAGCTCCCCCCGTCTGGCCGGGGCTTTCCCGTGGGCGCTACGGCTGATGCGCATCCAGCGGATTGGCGGCGATCCGTGCGGCGATGTTGTTGCGCACCGAGTCCGCCGCCGAGCTGTCCGGCTTGCGCTCCGCCTGGCTGCGGAAGCACGCCAGGAACTCTTCGCCGAGGCCGAGCCGCGGCCGGCGCCGCAGCACCTCTGCGCGGAGCTCCGCCGGCAGTGCGTCGGGACGCTGCCCCGAGATGTCCAACGAGGTGGAGAACACCAGCAGATGCGCCTCCGGATCCAGTGCGACGTCCACCTCGTCCCACATGTGCCGGACGATCACCTCGGAGGCCCGCACCCGCCGCTCCACCGGCCATCCGGCGCCCGCACCGAACACCCACGCCACATGGCCACCCGCCTCGTCGAACGGCACGGTGTGGCTGTCGAACTCCTTCACCAGCCCGATGTCGTGGAACATCGCGGACACATAGAGGAGTTCGGGGTCGAAGGCGATGTCGTTCGCCGAGGCGTAGGCGGCTGCCCAGAGATATGCCCGTACGGAGTGGTTCAGCAGTGCGGGCGAGCAGTAGGCGCTCGCCACCTCCAGTGCGGCGCGACAGGCACGGGTTTCGGGGATCACAAGATCATCCATCGTCATGGCCGCGATTGTCGCGTACGCCGGACCGCCGGGTCGAGGTTCAGCGGACCAGGTTCACGGTCGAGGTTCGTCGGTGGAAGTCCATCGGGTGGACGCTCATCGGCCGAGGGTCACGGGAAGCCTCGCCAGGCCGCGCATCAGGCGCGTACGCCGCCACTCCGGCGCATCCTCGCGCTCCGCCGCCAGTCGCATGTCCGGAAAACGCGTCAGCAGCACCTCGAACGCGATCCGGCCCTCGACGCGGGCCAGCGGCGCCCCCAGGCAGTGGTGCGGACCGTGCCCGAAGGAGAGATGCCCGCCCGGACGGTCCGCACGCTCCCCACGGTCCGTACGGCCGGGACGGTCCAGGCGTACGGCGTCGGGCGCCGTGAACTGCGCCGGATCACGGTTGGCGGCGCCGGGGGAGACCAGTACGACATCCCCCGCCGCGATCCGGGCGCCGCCGAGGTCGATCGGTTCGGTGGCATAGCGGAAGGTCGCCATGGTGATCGGGGCGTCGTAGCGCAGCAATTCCTCGACCGCGGCGGGCAGCAGAGCGGGCTCGGCCGCCAAGCAGGCACGGAGTGCGTCGTCCTGGAGCAGGGCCAGCATGCCGTTGCCGATGAGATGGGTCGTCGTCTCGTGCCCGGCGACGACCAACAGCACGGCCAGCGAGACGAGTTCGGGCTCGGACAGTCGGTCCGAGGCGTCACGCGCGGCGATCAGACCGCTGAGGACATCGTGCCCAGGGGCCGCGCGCCGGGCCGCGATCAGCTGCGTCATGTAGTCGCTGAGGGAGTGTGAGGCACGGTCCACGGTGTCCGGGTCCGCCGCGGCGAACAGCTCGTTGGACCACTGCCGTACCGCCGCACGGTCGGACTCCGGAACTCCCAGCAGCTCGCTGATCACGGCGATCGGCAGTGGTACGGCGAACCCCTCCATCAGGTCCGCGGACCCGCGCGCCGCCAGGGCATCGGCCAGCTCCGCCGCGATCTCGCGGATACGGGGCTCCAGGCGTGCGACGGCCGCCGGGGTGAACGCCGTCATCGCCAGCTTCCGCAGCCGGCCGTGCTCCGGCGGGTCGGTGGCGAGCATGGTACGGCTGACGGCGGGGGCCAGATTGCGGCCGCTGGGCCGGTCGGCGAAGTAGCGGGCGGTGTCCTTCGACAGCCGGGCATCCGCCAGCGCCGCACGTGCCTCCGCCCATCCCGTGACGACCCATGTCGTCCGGCCGTTGCCCGTCCCGATCCGCTGTACGGGCCCGCGCGCCCGCAAGGCGGCGAGGAGCGGATACGGGTCCCGGGAGAACTCGGCAGAGTCCATGGGGTGGTGTGCCACTCGGCCAGCCTAGCGAGTGGTTGCGGCCTCAAGGATCGACGCTCGCGGCGGCTGTCGACGTGCGCGAGCGCGGAGCCCGGCGCACGCTGGAGGCATGACCGAGCACCCGCCTGTCATCGTGCACCCGCCGACGCCGTCCGGTGGCCGACGGGTGACCGTGCGTGGGCAGATCGTCGGCCTGGCCCACGGCCGCGGTGATGTCGCCGAATTCCTCCGCCGCGCGGGAGTCGCCGGCCCGGCAGAAGACATCGAGCTCGACGACCCGCGGCTCGTCGAATGGCGCGGTGGCTCACTGAACGACTGGCCGATGCCGCCGGCGTGACCGCTCACCCCGTATGACGGCCGGACTCTTCCCGGCCGGGCACCTGCTGTGCGCAGTACCGCCACACAGAGCGGCCCGCGGCGGCCACCGCATGCGGTGACGGCCGGAGCAGGTATGAATGGGGGAAGCTGTCACGGCGACCGAAACCACGCACGGCGGCCGGGACACTTCACGCGGCAAGGCGCGACAGAGGGGGCGGAAATGCCGGAGAGTCCGGAGATGCCGGAGACCGGGGGCACGCCGTGAGCGACGGTGGGGACAGCGGCGGCTACGGCGGAGACAGTGGCGATACCGGTAGCCCGACGGGGAACAGCCGGACCGCGAGCCTCCCGACCTGGAGCGTCCTGCGGCGGGCCATGCGCTGGGAGACCCTTGTGCTGGTCGTGGTTCTGGTGATCCTCGCGGCGGCGATGTCGTAACGCCCAGCCCTCGCCGGGTAGGACGGCCTGCCCGAACTGCCGTCCTGCTGACGAGTGTTGTCGGACGGATGGGGGTGGGGCGTCCCCAGGGGCGCCGGGCGTACCGGGGTACGCGGCCCGGACTCGACTCCCGGACCCGACCCCCGAACTCGCCGTCCGATTTCCGCCAGCGCCGCCGTCCGACCTGCTGCACAGTGGACCTTGTGACGAACGAGGACAGCAGATACGAGGCGGTGCGCAGCCGGGACGCCAGGTTTGACGGCGCGTTCTTCTTCGCCGTGTCCACGACCGGGATCTACTGCCGGCCGAGCTGCCCCGCCACCACTCCGCGACGCCGGAATGTCACCTTCTTCCCGACCTCCGCGGCCGCTCAGGGCTCCGGTTTCCGTGCCTGCCGCCGCTGCCGGCCCGATGCGGTGCCCGGGTCCGCCGAGTGGAATGCCCGCGCCGATGTCGTCGGGCGGGCCATGAGGCTGATCGGCGATGGCGTGGTCGACCGGGAAGGAGTCTCCGGGCTGGCCGACCGGCTCGGTTACAGCGCCCGGCAGGTGCAGCGGCAGCTGAACGCCGAGGTGGGCGCCGGACCCGTGGCACTGGCGCGGGCACAGCGTGCCCATACCGCCCGGGTCCTGCTGCAGACCACCGGACTGCAGGCGGCCGAGATCGCCTTCGCGGCCGGCTTCGCCAGCGTGCGGCAGTTCAACGACACCATCAAGGAGATCTACGCGCTCACCCCGAGCGAGCTGCGCGCCGCCCGCCCCGGGAAGGGAGCCCGATTCGGCCCGGTGGCCCCGCTCGCCACGCCCGGCGTGCTGCCCCTGCGGCTGGCCTTCCGCGGCCCGTACGCCGCACGGGAGATCTTCGACCACCTCCAGCGGCGTGCGCTCACCGGTATCGAGGACGTCACCGGGGAGCCCGGCGCCCGCACCTACCGGCGCACCCTGCGGCTGCCGCACGGACCCGGCATCGCCGAGGTCGACGAGCCGCCCGGCGACGGCTGGCTGGACTGCCGGCTGCACCTCACCGAGCTGCGCGATCTCACCACCGCCGGCCAGCGGGTGCGCCGCCTCTTCGACCTGGACGCCGATCCGTACGCGGTTGCCGAACGGCTCGGTGAGGACCCGGTACTCGCGCGGCTGGTGGCCGAGCGCCCCGGGCTGCGCTCGCCGGGCGCACCCGCCCCGCACGAGCTCGCCGTCCGCGCCGTACTCGGCCAGCAGGTATCGGTCGCCGCGGGCCGCACGCTCGGCGGCGCCCTGGTCGCCGCCTACGGAGAGCCGCTGCCGGAGCCGGCCGGCGCGCTCACCCATCTCTTCCCCCGTGCCGATGACCTGGCGCAGGCCTCGCTCGCGGAACTCGGGATGCCCGAGTCGCGGCGTACGACCCTGCGCACTCTCAGCGCCGCACTCGCCGGCGCCGCCGTCACTCTGGACGCCGGAGCCGACCGTGACGAGGCCGAGCGCGCGCTCCTCGGTCTGCGCGGCATCGGCCCGTGGACCGCCGGCTACATCCGGATGCGAGCCCTCGGGGACCCTGATGTGCTGCTGTCCGGCGATGTGGCCGTACTGGCCGGTATGCGTCGGGCCGGGGCCTCGACGGCCGGGCTGAAGGCGCACGCGCAGGCCTGGCGCCCCTGGCGCTCGTACGCGATGCACCACTTCTGGAACGTGCCGGCCCGCAACGCCTCGGCCACCCGCACCACCGCCCGTCCTCCCACCACCGAAAGCACAGGCCCATGACGCTCTACGCCACCCTCGACAGCCCGTTGGGTGAACTTCTGCTGGTCGGCGAGGAATCGGCCACCGCGCCGGGCGGTACCGCACTCGCCTCGCTGTCCCTGCCCGGTCAGAAGGGCGGGGCGACCGTCCAGGACGGCTGGACGTACGACCCGGCCGCGTTCACCGAGATCGTCCAGCAGCTCCATGCGTACTTCGACGGCAAGCTGACCCGCTTCAGCATCGAGTACGCGAGCACCCGGGGCACGGACTTCCAGCAGCGTGTGTGGCAGGCCCTGGAGGCCATTCCGTACGGCACCACGACCACGTACGGGCGGATCGCCGCCGACATCGGTGCGGCGCGCGGTGCGGTGCGCGCGATCGGAACGGCGATCGGCGCCAACCCGCTGCTCGTCGTCCGGCCCTGCCACCGTGTGATCGCCGCGGACGGGTCGCTCTCGGGTTACGCGGGCGGGCCGGAACGCAAACGGCAGCTCCTCGGCCTTGAGGGCGCCGTACCGGACGCGGCCTGAGCCCGCCCGGCGCCGCCTCCGATCCCCGTGAGCCGCCCCCGCCCGACGCCCCGCTGGAGCACGTCATGACCACCACGACCCCTACGACCACCAAGCACCGGGCCCGCCCCACCACCGTGCCCGCCGAGCGTGTGGCGGCCGCCGACTGGACGGCTCTGGCCGGGGAACTCGACACCGTGGGCTGCGCGTTGACCCCACGGCTGCTCACCCCGGCGGACTGCCGTGCGCTGAGCGCGCTGTACGACGAGGCCGAGCGCTTCCGTTCGACCATCGACATGGCACGGCACCGCTTCGGCTCGGGCCAGTACCGCTACTTCGCCGACCCGCTGCCCGAGCCGGTCCAGGCGCTGCGCGAGGCGTTCTACCCGTATCTGCTGAAGATCGCCCGCGACTGGGCGGACCGGCTGGGCAGGCCGGCGCCCTGGCCGGACACGCTGGGGGAGTGGCTCACCCTGTGCCACAAAGCCGGGCAGACCAAGCCCTCCCAGATTCTGCTGCGTTACGGGGCGGGCGACTGGAACGCGTTGCACCGCGACCTCTTCGGGGAGATGGTCTTCCCCCTCCAGGTCGTCGTCGGCCTGGACGAGCAGGGCACCGACTACACCGGTGGTGAATTCCTCCTCGTCGAGCAGCGGCCGCGCGCCCAGTCCCGCGGCACCAGCACCGTGCTGCCACAGGGCCACGGCCTGGTCTTCACCACCCGCGACCGCCCCGTACGCGCCACGCGGGGCTGGTCGGCGGGGCCCGTACGCCACGGTGTCAGTACCGTCCGCTCGGGCCACCGGCACTCCCTGGGCCTGGTCTTCCACGACGCCTGAAGACGCCCTGCCGCCGACCCGGTCCCGGGGAAGTGCGCGACGGGCTCAGAGCATGGAGCCGCCGGTGACGTCGAAGCGCTGGCCGGTGATCCAGCGGGAGTCGTCCGACGCGAGGAACGCGGCGACGTCCGCGATGTCCGCGGGCTGCCCGATCCGGTTGAACACCGAATAGGCCGCCAGCGCGGCCCGGCCCTCGGGCGTCGCCCTCCGCGCCGCGGTCACCTCGGTCTCGACCCAGCCGGGGGCGATGGTGTTCACCGTGATCCCGCGCTCGCCGACATCCTTGGCGAGGGTGAGTGTGAGGGTGTCCATCCCGCCCTTGGAGACGCTGTAGGCGATCTGCGACGGGAGCGCCGTACTCGTCACCGCCGACGAGATGTTGATGATGCGTCCGCCGTCACGCATCCGGCGCAGACCGTGCTGGGCGATGAAGAACGGGGCCTTGGTGTTGACCGCGATGGTGCGGTCGAACTCCTCGGGAGTCACGTCATCCATGTGCCCGGGGAAGTTGAGCGCTGCGTTGTTGACGAGAATGTCGAGGCCGGGTTCCGCGCCGTACGCGGCGAGTTCGGCGTCGAAGGCGGCGAAGAGGGCTTCGGCATCACCGGGAATCCCCAGTTCCGCGCCGATTATGAAGGCCTGGCCGCCGGCTCTTCCGATGCTCTCGGCCGTTTCCTTGGCCGCGAGGTCATTGCTGCCGTAGTGGACGGCGACCAGCGCGCCGTCCTGGGCGAGGCGCTGGGCGATGGCTCGGCCGATGCCCCGGCTGGATCCCGTCACCAGCGCGGTCTTCCCTTTGAGGTCACCCATGATGTGTAGGCCTTCCGTTTGCCTGTGGTGGGCGTGCTTCCGCCGCGATCGGTGGCGATGTCTTCAGGCCGGCTGACGAGCACACGGCTGTAGGGGCCAGGTTCCTGAGCCGGCTGTCGGCCGGGGGGTACGAGTGCTCCGTACCGCGCGACTTCCGGTGGGTGCGGGCTGTTGCTGCCCGTCGGGGAGGTGCCCAGGACGCATCCGTGAGCTGTTCGCTCAGGGGCGTGGGTCCAGCGCCGTCAGTGTGGAGACGAACACCGGCTCGCCGTCCTGGGAGCCGGTGACCTGGACCGTCGTGGTGCAGGGCAGCGCCGACGGCACCCGGCGGGCCTCGATCACGCACGGAGTGGCGTGCTCGGCGTAGCGGCGGAATTCGGTACCGAAGGCGTACGGCACGAAGGCATCGGGGGCGGTCAGTACGCGGGCGGCCTGCTGTGCCGCGTCGAGCAGCACCATGCCGGGAACGTGGTCGTTCGCCGGGTTCACGACCGCGGCGTGGCCCGGCGCGATGCGCAGCAGCCAGCGGTCGGGCCGGTCGGTGGGGGCGAGCAGGACATCGCTGTCGGAGAGGCTGCCGGTCAGCCGGGGCGGGACGGACGTGGGCAGCGGGCCGAGGGTGCGCCGTGCGGTCAGCCGCTCGCCGCGGATCCGGCGGTAGACGGCGGGAGAGGTGACGGTGACGTTGGAGTGACCCGTCGCCACGATGCGTCCACCCTTACGGATGGTCATGTCGAACCGGCCGCTGGTCATGGTGCCGGCCCGCATCCGCATCTTGCTGCACGTGACATCGATGGTCAGCGGCGTGGGCCCGCTGCCAACGGCCAGATGCTCGGGGTGCGTTGTGTAGACGAGGTCGCCGAGGATGAAGTGGTGGCCGACCGGTACGCCGAGTTCGGTGTGGCAGAGCAGCAGCCCCGCCTGGCGAATGGTCTCGCCGGTGAGAATGAGATGGTGGCGGCCGTGGTTGGGGATGAAGTACCCATGATCGTGCGGCCACTGGGCGGTCAGCGAGAAGTGGGAGTCGTCCCGCCTGTGCCACGAGGTGACCAGAATGTCGTCGACGAGGGGACGGTGCACGAACTCGCGGGGGACATGGGCGCTGGGGCGGGTCCGCGGTGTGGAGCGCTGGCTCCGATTCAGGCGCAGTTGATGTGGAGCCCTGGGTTGTACCGTGCCGCTGACGTGCATCGTGTCGCTCATGACTGCCCCCAGGCGTCTCTACGGGATGAGGTCCATCGCTGTTAAGATACGTACCATCCGGTTTTATTTTCAATGCCAGGTCGACGAAAAGGGGTAAGTAGCTGATCTAGCGGCGACTTGAGCTGTAGCTAACTGTTGCGGAACTTGAAAACTTCGAAAGACAGGAGGCGTCCTGTGGCACAACAGGACCGCGCGATCCGGACCCGGCGAGTGATCTTGGAGGCGGCCGCGTCGGTTTTCGACGACCAGGGCTACGACCGCGCGACCATCGCCGAAGTTCTGGAACGCGCCGGCGTGACGAAGGGCGCCTTGTACTTCCACTTCGCCTCCAAGGAGCAGCTCGCGCTCGCGGTGCTCGAGGAGCATGTGGTCGACATTGCGGTGGAACCGCAGAAGATCAAGCTGCAGGAATTTGTCGACGCGGGTCAGGTGCTGGCGTTCCGGCTGCGCAGTGATCCGATCCAGCGCGGTGCGGCGCGGCTGGCGGTCGAGCAGGGCTCCAACCGCCTTGATCGTAAGCGGTCGATGCTGTCGTGGACCCGGTTCGTCGAGGGCCTGCTGACCGAGGCGAAAGAGCGCGGCGAAGTCCTGGAGAGCATTGTCGTACACGAGACCGCCGAGCTGTTCGTCGGCGCATTCGCCGGGCTCCAGATGATGTCCCACGCGCTGACCAATCAGGCTGATCTCTGTTACAGGCTGACGGTCTTCTTCGAGCACACCCTCCCCAGCGTTGCGGTCCCGGCCATCCTCGCCAAGCTGAACCTGGACCCGGAGCGTGGCGCGAAACTCGACGCCGCTCTGCAGGGGAAGGTACTGGCGGAGGCCGAGGCCGAGACCGGCGCCGATGCGAGTGCCGACGCTGATGTTGCTCTGCATTGAGACTCGCCGGGCCGGGCCGGAGCGGCTGAGTCCGAACTGGATGATGCTGAATATTTAGGACATTGAAGGCGGCAAAAACATACCGCGCAGACGGTGTTGATCGTGGAGAGGTGCACGGGTCACGTCGTGCATGACAGAGGCGTCGCGGAGGATCCGCGGCGCCTCTCGACGGTTGACGGGTGCGGCGGCCGGCGGTAAGCGTGAGGCAGATCACCGCCGTTGTGGTGGGATGCCGCCCTGTGCGGCGGAATAGGGCTCCGAGAAAAAACGTTCGGCATGCACGTATCAACGGCTCGGCTGTGCCGACGCCCGTAGACGACGCCTGTAGAAGACGCCCGAGATCCCCCACGCCTGCCGCTCGCCGCTGCTCTGCCGGCCCCCGACGACACCCATTCACCTCTGCCGCCCTGGAGGCCGCACGCATGACCCGGACGACGACGGACCAGCTACCCGGAAGGGCGGCGACCACCGCCGCCGCGCCAACGGTGCCCGACCCGGCTGTGGGCGGGCGCCGTAGAACCCGCGGCATCGTTCCGGTTCTCGCGTTCTCCGGCATCGTCGTCGCGGTGATGCAGACGCTGCTCGTGCCGGTCATCAAGGACCTGCCGGTGCTGCTCAACACGGCGCCCAGCAATGCCACTTGGGTGATGACGGCCACCCTCCTCGCGGGTGCCGTCTCGACGCCCATCATGGGGCGCCTCGGCGACCTCTACGGCAAGCGCCGGATGCTGCTGACCAGCCTGGCGGTCATGGTCGTCGGCTCGCTGATCTGCGGATTCACCAGCGACCTGCTCACCATGATCGTCGGCCGGGCGCTACAGGGCTTCGCCATGGGCGCCATCCCGCTCGGCATCGGCATCATGCGCGACGAGCTGCCGCGCGAACGGCTCGGGTCGGCCATGGGCCTGATGAGCTCCTCCATCGGCGTCGGCGGCGGGCTCGCGCTGCCGGCCGCGGCCCTGGTCGCCCAACACGCCAACTGGCACACCCTGTTCTTCGGCGCCGCCGGGCTCGGCGTGCTGTCGATGCTGCTCACCCTCCTCGTCGTTCCGGAGACCGCGGTGCGCGCCCCGGGACGCTTCGACGTGGTGGGCGCCATCGGGCTGTCCGCCGGGCTGGTGGCGCTGCTGCTGCCCCTCACCAAGGGCAGCGACTGGGGCTGGGGTTCACCCACCACCCTCGGCCTGTTCGGCATCGCGGCCCTGATCCTGCTGCTGTGGGGTGTGATGGAGCTGCGCATCGCCGATCCGCTGGTCGATCTGCGGACCTCCGCCCGCCGCGAGGTGCTGCTGACCAACCTCGCCTCGATCACCGTCGGAGTGGCGTTCTACGCGGTCTCGCTGGTGCTGCCGCAGCTGCTGCAGCTGCCCAAGTCGACCGGCTACGGCCTCGGTCAGTCGATGGTGGTGGCCGGTCTGTGCGTGGCGCCGCTGGGCCTGACGATGATGTTCGTCGCCCCGCTGTACGCGCGGATCGCGGCACTGCGCGGCCCCAAGGTGTCGCTGCTGCTGGGCATGCTGGTGATCGCGCTCGGCTACGGCGCCGGCATCGGCCTGATGAGCGCCCCTTGGCAGACCGTCATCATCGCGGTGGTCCTCGGCGCCGGTATCGGTCTCGCCTACTCGTCGCTGCCCGCATTGATCATCGGCGCCGTCGACCCGTCCGAGACCGGCGCGGCCAACGGTCTGAACACCCTGATGCGCTCGATCGGCACCTCGGTGTCCAGCGCCGTGATCGGCATGGTGCTGGCCCATATGTCCACGAGCGCGGGCCCGGTCACGGTGCCCACGATGGCCGGCTTCCGGGTCGCCTTCCTGATCGCCACGGCCTCGGTCCTCGTCGGCGTCGCGCTGGCGTCCTTCCTGCCGTCGCAGCGGAAGGCATCCCGTCCGACCCTGGTCGCGCAGAGCACGGACGGTGCGGAGGAGGCGGACGGCGCGGTCGGTGTGCCCGGCGCACGAGGCGGGGGAGGCGCGGAGAGCGTGGAGCGGCTCGCGGCAGCGGCCACTGAGCCGACCGTGCGCACACTGCCCGAACGGGCCGGGCGCGGCGGATTCCGGGGCCGCGTCGCGGACGCGTCCGGCGCACCGGTCCCGGGCGCGAGCGTCACCCTGATCGACCGGCAGGGGCGCCAGGCCGGCGTCACCACGGCCGGCGCCGACGGCCGCTATGCGCTCGGCGCTCCGGCTGCCGGCACCTACGTCCTCACGGGCGCCGCGCCCGGCCACGCCCCGTACGCCGCCTCCGCCACCTACCGCGGCGAGGGCGCTCCGGCCGAGCTCGATCTGATACTCGCCGGCTCCGGGCGGCTCGGCGGCATCCTGCTCGGCGGCCGGGAAGGCACCCCGCTGGCCGGCGGGAGCGTCGTGGTCACCGATGCCGGCGGCGACGTGGTGGCCCGTACGACATCGGGCGCCGAGGGGAGTTGGGACGTCGGCCGGCTGTCGCCCGGCAGCTACACCCTGGTCCTCAGCGCCCCCGGCCACCAGCCGCAGGCCCGTGCCGTCGAACTGTCCGGCGCCGCGCCGGAGCGGCAGGACGCCCGGCTGCAGCCGTCCGCGACCGTCCGTGGCACGGTACGAGGCCCGCACGGCCGCCCGCTGGCCGATGCCGCCGTCACCCTCGTCGAGGACGGCACGGTCACCGGGCACACCGTCACCGGCGCGGACGGCGCCTTCGCCTTCTCCGACCTGAGCGGCAGCCACTACACCCTCACAGCGGCCGGCTACCCGCCCCACGCCGCCCCGATATCCCTGGCGCGCGGCGCCGACGAGATCCTCGACCTGGACCTCGCCCAGCCGTCCGCCGCCACGGGCTGACGTACGGCCCTCTCTCCCCCGAAGGCCAGCGGGGGAGAGAGGAGGGGCGCGGCGCGGCCGCCCTCAGCCCTTCGCCAACTGCCTTGCCGTCTCGTCGAATTCGGCCCGCAGTGTCCGGCTCGCCGCCTCCCCGTCCCCGTCGGCGACGGCCTCGACCAGGGCCGCATGACGGGCACCGCCGTGCTGGGGGTCCTGGCCGCGAAGTCCCAGCAGCTCCACGAGGTCGATCAGGCCCTGCCGCAGCGCCGGCACGAACTCGGTGAACAGATCGGTCAGTACGGGATTGTGCGCGGCGTCGACCACGGCCGCGTGCAGCGCGATATCCGCGTCGACGAACGCCGCGTCGTCGCGTCCGGCAGCGGCCGTGCGCCGTCCCTCCAGAGCGGACCGCATGGCCGCGATATCGGCGTCGGTGCGCCGGACGGCGGCCAGACGGGCGGCCTGTACCTCGACCATCGCGCGGACCTCGTAGACATCGGCGACGGCCGCGCGGCGCAGACGGGTGGGCCAGTCCTCGGCCGGCTCGGTGGCGATCACGAAGACGCCGGCGCCCTGGCGCGGCTGCACCAACCCCGCGCCGGCCAGGGCCCGTACGGCTTCGCGCACGGTCGAGCGGCCGACGCCGAGCGTCTTGGCCAGGGTGGTTTCGCCGGGGAGCTTGGTGCCCACCGGCCAGTGCCCGCCGGTGATCTGGTCGCGCAGTCGCTGGGCGGCCTGTTCGACCAGGGGGCTGGGGCGGAGCGCGTCGAGCGACATCCCGCGTCACCTCTCCGTTCAGGTGCTCGGTCCCGGGCGCTTACGTCTCGGGTGCCGAGATCTCAGGTTCTCAGCTTGTCTGAGGAGTTGGGCGACGGGATCGTCGTCCAGGCCGCCGTCGGTGCGCGGGTGGAGCACAATCTCGTCGACGGCTTCAACACCCGCTCCGGCGGCTACAACGCCGGCATCTGGGCCTGGAACTCCGACCGGGTGCTGTACCAGTTCAACGAGGTGACCGGCGGTCATGGCACCCGGGACTCGATGGCGTACAACATCGACGGCGGCAACAACGGCAACGTCTACCAGTACAACTACAGCCACGACAACGAGGGCGGTTTCCTGCTGATCTGCAACGGCGAGGGGATGGTGTCGGACCGCAACAGCGTCCGCTACAACGTCAGCGTCAATGACCGCAACACCTCCGCGCCCTATGGCGTCATTTCGGTCGTCTGCGGCCCCGGGACCCCACACGCTGGTGCACAACAACACCGTCGCCACCAGCGTCCCGGGCACGGCCATGGTCAGCAGCAACGGGCCCGGCGGTGTCACCTTCCGTAACAACATCTTCGCCGGCGCCGCGGCCGGCTCGCCGATCGCCGACCCGCACAACACCTACGACCGCAACCTCTACGCCCGTATTTCCGGGATTCCCGGTGGCGACACCGGGGCCGTGCGTGCCGACCCGCGGTTCGTCGGCCCCGACGATGTACGGCTGCGCGCCGGCTCCCCGGCCCTGGGCGCGGGCGTACGGGTCCCGGGCGGCGGCGACCGTGACTACTACGGCAACCCGGTCCCCGACCCGCCGAACATCGGCGCCGACCAGAGGCCCGGGAAGTAGGCGGCGGGGCACCGCACCGGCAGGCCCGGGACCCGCGGATTCACTGGGGTCGGTGAGGCTGCCGGGACCGCTGGTGCGGTCGGTTTCGGTCGGCGGAACGGCCGAACCTGGCGGTGCCGCATCCGCAACTCGGGAATTTTCTGCGAGCCTGAGCAACGCGCCGGAATCCCAGCTGGTCAAAGAGGTTCTTGGGTCATCGGCGCGCCGCACGCGTCGGATCGTTAGTGGTGTGTTAGTGCCTCGTTAGCGGACCGGCAGTGACCGGGGTCACGCTGGAAGGGCAACGGACGGACCGCGCACCCATACGAGAGCTCGCACCTACCAGACGAGGGGGACACTTATGTCGCTCACCATCAAGACACTCGGCCGCGGCCGTCGTGTCGCCGCCGGATCGCTGATCGCCGTCGCGGCGCTCACGCTCACCGCCTGCCAGGACGGGACCGGCGCCGAGTCCCGCCCCTCGTCGGCCGCCGCACGCGCCACGTCCGACGCGGGAAGCGGCAACGGCGCGCAGTCGTCCGGCAGCAGCAAGACGCCGTCCGGCGTGAAGCAGCAGTCCTCCGCCGCCGGCGAGCGCCCGTCGGCGAATGCGGCGACGGCCGTCTCCGGGAGCAAGGCGACGAACGGTGCCCCGAGCGCCGCCGCACCGCCGCACGGCTCGGCGATGACGGCGTCGGACCGCTGCACCGCGGCCACCATGTCGCTGCGCCTGGGCGCTTCCGACGTCGGTGCGGGCAATATCCGCTACCCCCTCGTCTTCACGAACAAGGGCAAGAAGGCCTGTACGCTGCGCGGCTTCCCCGGGGTCTCGCTGATCAACCGCGACGGCTCGCAGGTCGGCAAGCCCGCCACCCGCGAGGGCGGCGCCGGCGGCGCCGTCCGGCTCCAGCCGGGACAGAGCGCACACGCCCTGCTGCACACCCTCAACGAGGGTTTCTCGGACACCCCGTGCTGGGCCAACTCGCAGATCGTCTACGCCTACCCGCCCGGCTCCAAGGAGTCGATGACCACCGGCAGCCGCGGACTGCGGGTGTGCGGCGGACGGTTCGATGTGACCGCGGTGGAGGCCGGGTCCCTGGGCTGACGAACCGGTCCGCGGACCGGCCCCTCGACGACGGACACCGCCACGACGAGACGACGGACACCGCCACGACGACACGCCCCCGGCCACCCGCCGGGGGCGTGCCGCGTCCGGGCCGCGGCGCTTTCGCCCGGCGGATCGGGTACCCGGGTGAGGCGTCACTGCAACGGCCCCCGGTGACCGCCCCGGCCCTGGGGATCGGTGTTACCAAGGTGGATGGAAGCCTTGAATGAGCGCTTTCGTTGCATATCTGCCTAGGAGACATCCCCATGTCTGCAGCATCGAGCGTGGCCCCCAAGGCCGCAGCGAACGGAAAGCCGTCCGCCGAGGACGAGTCCCCGATCCACATTCTCTGGATCAACGCCGGCCTGAGTTGCGACGGCGACTCCGTGTCGCTCACCGCCGCGACCCAGCCGAGCATCGAGGAGATTGCGCTCAGTGTGCTGCCGGGGCTGCCCAAGGTTGCCGTCCACTGGCCACTGATCGATTTCGAATCCGGTCCGGTCCAGGGCGCGGACACCTTCATCGAGTGGTTCTTCAAGGGCGAACGCGGCGAGATCGATCCCTTTGTGCTGGTCATCGAGGGGTCCATCCCCAACGAGTCGATCAAGCCGGAAGGCTACTGGTGCGGCTTCGGCGACAACCCCGAGACCGGTCAGCCGATCACCACCAGTGAGTGGATCGACCGGCTCGCCCCCAAGGCGCTCGCGGTGGTCGCGATCGGCACCTGTGCCACGTACGGCGGTATCCATGCGATGGCCGGCAACCCGACCGGCGCCATGGGGGTGCCCGACTACCTGGGCTGGGACTGGACGTCCAAGGCCGGGATCCCGATCGTGTGTGTGCCCGGCTGCCCGATCCAGCCGGACAACTTCTCGGAGACGCTGGTCTATCTGCTCTACCAGGCGGTGGGCGCGGCCCCGATGATCCCGCTGGACGACCAGCTGCGGCCCACCTGGCTCTTCGGCGACACCGTGCACGAGGGCTGCGACCGGGCCGGCTACTACGAACAGGGCCAGTTCGCCACCACGTACGACTCGCCCAAGTGTCTGGTGAAGCTCGGATGCTGGGGCCCCGTGGTCAAATGCAATGTGCCCAAGCGGGGCTGGATGGACGGCATCGGCGGCTGCCCGAACGTCGGCGGTATCTGTATCGCCTGCACCATGCCCGGCTTCCCCGACAAGTTCATGCCGTTCATGGACGAGCCGCCCGGCGGCAAGATCTCCAGCACCGCCAGCGCCGCCTACGGCAGCGTCGTGCGCCGGCTGCGGGACATCACGGCCAAGACCGTCGACCACGAGCCCAAGTGGCGCCACCGCGGCGACCAACTGACCACCGGCTACCGGAAACCATGGTGACCGCACACCCGTAGCCGCCCGAATCAGCCCGGACCCTCCGTCCGACCCCCACCTCCGCGCGCAAAGAAGGGCACGGCACACACGATGGCACCGAAGACGAAGGCGGCCGGTGACGGCAGCGGTCTGACGGAGATGTCCTGGGATCCGATCACCCGGATCGTGGGCAGCCTCGGAATCCATACAAAGATCGACTTCAAGCAGAAGCGGGTGGCGGAGTGCTACAGCACCTCGTCCGTCTTCCGCGGCTACAGCGTCTTCATGCGCGGTAAGGACCCCCGCGACGCGCACTTCATCACCAGTCGGATCTGCGGCATCTGCGGCGACAACCACGCCACCTGCTCCGTGTACACGCAGAACATGGCGTACGGCGTGAAGCCCCCGCACCTGGGGGAGTGGATCATCAACCTCGGCGAGTCCGCCGAGTACATGTTCGACCACAACATCTTCCAGGAGAACCTGGTCGGGGTCGACTACTGCGAAAAGATGGTCCGCGAGACCAACCCCGGCGTCTGGGAGCTCGCCCAGCGCACCGAAGCCCCCCACGCGGGCGACCACGGCTACCGCACCATCGCCGACATCATGACCTCCCTCAACCCCATCGAGGGCGAGTTCTACCGCGAGGCGCTCCAGGTCAGCCGCTACACCCGGGAGATGTTCTGCCTCATGGAGGGCCGCCATGTGCACCCCTCCACGCTCTACCCGGGCGGCGTCGGCACCGTCGCCAGCGTCCAGCTCTTCACCGACTACCTCAGCCGGCTGATGCGCTACGTCGAGTTCATGAAGCGCGTCGTCCCGCTCCACGACGACCTGTTCGACTTCTTCTACGAGGCGCTGCCCGGATACGAGGAAGTCGGCCGGCGGCGCGTCCTGCTGGGCTGCTGGGGCGCGCTCAACGACCCGGAGCACTGCGACTTCACGTACCGCAACATGACGGACTGGGGGCGGAAGATGTTCGTCACCCCCGGCATCATCGTCGACGGCAAACTGGTCACCAACGACCTCACCGAGATCAACCTCGGCATCCGGATCCTGCTCGGCAGCTCCTACTACCAGGACTGGCAGGGCCAGGAGCAGTTCGTCACCCACGACCCGCTGGGCAACCCCGTCGACCCGCGCCACCCGTGGAACCAGCACACCATCCCCGCCCCGCAGAAGCGGGACTTCGCCGACAAGTACAGCTGGGTGATGTCGCCGCGCTGGTTCGACGGCAAGGAACACCTGGCACTGGACACCGGCGGCGGCCCGATCGCCCGCCTGTGGTCCACCGCGCTGTCCGGGCTCGTCGACACCCCCTACGTCAAGGCCACCGGCCAGAGCGTGGTCATCGACCTGCCGCGCAGCATGACCAAGCCCGAGACCCGCTTCGAATGGAAGATCCCGAAGTGGAGCAATGCGCTGGAGCGCAACCGCGCCCGCACCTACTTCCAGGCGTACGCGGCCGCCATGGCGCTGCACTTCGCGGAACAGGGCCTGGAAGAGGTCCGCGCCGGACGCACCCAGACCTGGGAGAAGTTCGAGGTCCCCGACGAGTCCATCGGCTGTGGCTTCACCGAGGCGGTGCGCGGCGTCCTCTCGCACCACATGGTCATCCGGGACGGCAAGATCGCCAACTACCACCCGTATCCGCCGACGCCGTGGAACGCCTCCACCCGCGACACCTACGGCACCCCGGGCCCGTACGAGGACGCCGTCCAGAACACCCCGATCTTCGAGGAGAACTCCCCGGACAACTTCAAGGGCATCGACATCATGCGCACGGTGCGCAGCTTCGACCCGTGTCTGCCCTGCGGCGTCCACATGTACGTCGGCAACGGCAAGTCCGTACAGAAGATGCATGTGCCCACCGGCCTGAGCGGACTGGGCGGATGAGCGCCGAGGCCACCGGCCGCCGCGTCGAAGACGTCCTGGACCGCCTCGCGCAGCGCGACGACCGCGAGGCGAGCGCCGCCGCCGAGGAGCTCGTCCGCGTCCTGATGGACTTCTACGGCGCGGGACTCGCCCGGATCATGCAGCTGCTGGAGCACGGCACCGGCGACGGCGGCCCGCAGACGGCGCTGCTGCGCGACGAGCTGGTGAGCAGCCTGCTCGTGCTGCACGATCTGCACCCCGAGAACACCACGGCACGCATCGCCCGCGCCCTGGACAGCGTCCGCAGCCGGCACGCCGCCGAGGTGGCCGACTTCGACGCGGACACCGGCACGCTACGGCTGCGGTCGGCCGAGGCCGGCGGCTGCGGCTGTCCGAGCACCACCCAGGCCGCCCAAGAAGCCGTCGAGGCCGCGGTCGCCTGCTTCGCGCCCGAGGTGACCTCGGTGCAGTGGGAGGCGGCGGGCAAGCCCGAGCCGGCCCTGCTGCAGATCGCCGGCCGCCCGCCGACCGCCGCCACCGCCTCGTGAGCGGCCGGCAGACGGCGCCGCCGCGCCTCGGACCGCCGGCCGCCCACC
>NZ_QUAC01000031.1 GCF_003389455.1 Streptomyces inhibens
GACGCGGTCCTCGCCGAGACCACCGCCGCGACGACCGCCGCGACCCGTGCGCTGGCCGCCGCGGCCGCCCCGCCGCCGCCGGCCCAAGGCCCCCGCCGCACAAGCCGCCGCCTGTCCCTCGACACCCTCCCGTACGTCCGCGACCACTGCGTCTGCCTCCAGCCCGACAGCTGGCCCGAGCCCGCCGACCGCTTTCCCGTCGTCCCCATGACCACGCTGCTGGAACTGGCCGCCGAGGCGGCCCATGAGGCACGGCCCGGACACACCGTCACCGGCTACTCCGACGTACGGGCCCTGCGCTGGCTGCCGGTCGCCCCGCCCGTCGAGCTGACGGTCACCGCCGGGCCCCTGGAGGCCGGCCGGGTACGCGTGAGCCTCGGCGACTACGCCGCCGTCACCGTCCATCTCGCGGCACACCACCCGGCCCCGCCGCCCCCCGACCCCTCGGCACTGACGTCCGGCGGCCCTGCGCCCGTCAGTGCCGAGGCCCTCTACCGGGACCGGTGGATGTTCCACGGCCCGGCCTTCGCCGGGGTTCACGAGGTCACGACGCTGGCCGCCGACGGCATCAGCGGGAAGCTGCGCGCACTGCCCGCGCCCGGCGCCCTCCTGGACGCCGCCGGGCAGCTCCTCGGCCACTGGATGCAGCTGAAACTGACCCGTGACCGACTCGTCTTCCCGGCGACCCTGGACCGCGTACGGCTCTACGGGCCCCCGCCCCGCGAGGGCGCGCTGCTGGCGGCCACCGCCCGGATCCGCGAGGTACGCCCCGGCTCGGTACGCGGCGATGTGGAGCTGCGCGGCACGGACGGCCGCGTATGGGCGCGACTGGAGGGCTGGACGTACCGGCGCTTCGGGTCCGACGAGCGGGTGTGGCCGATGAAGTTCACCCCTGAGGTGTGCGGTATCGGCGAACCCCGGCCGGGCGGCTGGTGCCTGGCCCGGCGACGCTGGTCGGACCCGGCCTCGCAGGAGCTGGTCATGCGCCGCTACCTGGGCGCGGCCGAACGCGCACACTACGCACAATGCCCGCCCCGCGCCCGCGCGGCCTGGCTGCTGGGCCGGATCGCCGCCAAGGACGCGGTGCGCGAACTGCTGTGGGAGTCGGGGGCCGGGCCCGTCTTCCCGGCCGAGGTCCCCCTCGGCAACGACGCACACGGCCGCCCCCGCCCGAAGGGCCCGCTCGCCGACGGCATCCATCTCTCGCTCGCGCACAAGGACCGGATCGCCGTCGCCCTGGCCCACCGCTCGGGCCCCGTCGGGATCGCCGTCGAGACCGTCACCGACGACCCGGCGGCCCTGGAGAGGCTCGCCCTCAGCACGTCCGAACGCCGCCTGGCCGACGGCCTCCTCGCACACGGCGTACCCGGGAACACCGACCGTTCCTACTGGCTCACCGCACTGTGGTGCGCGAAGGAGGCCGCGGCGAAGGCGGCGGGCGGCGGGCTCGACGGCCGGCCGCTGGAGTGGGCCGTGACGCCCGCACCGGGCGGCGCGCTCCGGGTGGTCTCCCCGGACGGCCATGGCCACCTCGTCCACCTCGATCGCGTCCATGAACTGTCCGCGCGCCATGTCGTCGCCTGGACCGGACCACGGCCCGGGGACCGTGCCGGCACCGACCCCCTCACCCCCACGGAGGCCACCCATGGCATCTGACCCCGCCCCCGCACGCATCCGGCCGATCCTGGAAGAGATCAGCAACATGCTGGTCAGCGTCGTCGGCGACGAGCTGCTCGTCGTCGGTGAGATCACCCACACGACCACCTTCAACGACGATCTGGCGCTGGAGAGCATCGAGTTCGTCGCCCTGGCCGAGCTGCTGCAGCAGCGCTACGGCACGGCGGTGGACCTCCTCGGCCTCCTCGCCGACAAGGACATCGACCAGATCCTGGCCATGACGGTCGGCGAACTCGCCGTCCATATCGACCGGGTCACCGCCGCCGACCAGGCCTGCGCGGGCTGAGCGCACCATGGCCCTTACGCACACAGGCCGGCTGCGCCTGCACACCCAGCGGCTGCCGGGCCGCGGCCCCGGCCCCGGCGGACCCACCGTCGTCTTCCTCCACGGGCTCGTGATGGACAACCTGTCGAGCTTCTACTGCACCCTCGCCGGCCCCGTCTCCCGCGCCGGACACGAGGTGCTCCTCTACGACCAGCGCGGACACGGGCGCAGCGAACGCCCGCCCACCGGCTACGACATGGACACCGCGGTCGCCGACCTCGCCGCCCTGCTCGGTGCCCTCGGGCTCGACCGCAGCCCGGTCCATCTGATCGGCAACAGCTTCGGCGGCGCCCTGGCGCTGCACACCGCGCTCGTCAGACCCGACCTGGTGGCCTCACTCGTCCTGATCGACGCCCAGCTGACCGGCGACTGGGTCGAGGACATGACCGACACCCTCTCCGTCGCGGCCCTCGGCCTCGAACACAGCCGGATATCCGAGCAGCTCGCCGCCCTCGGGCGGCGCAAGGAGGCCCGGCTGACCGCCGGCGCCGACGCCCTGCTCAACCGCACCACCCTGATCGAGGACATCGCGGCGGCCACCGCCTTCACCGCCCGCGACTTCGCCGGGCTGCGCCGCCCGGTCCTCGCCGTCTACGGAGAGCACTCCGAACTCCTTCCCGGAGCACGTGAACTGGCGCGCAGTGCGGCGGACTGCGAACTGTGTGTGCTGCCGGACGTGGGCCACACCGTGCTCAACGAGGCCACCGAGGGGCTGCGTGGTGCGGTGCTGGGACGGCTGCGGGCGCGGGCCGGGGCGGTGGCCGGATGAGAGTCCTGTTCGTCGTCCCGCCGCTGGCCGGGCATGTCAACCCCACGGTCGCGGTCGCCGCCGAACTCGCCGCGCGCGGACACCGGATCGCCTGGACCGGCCCCGTCACGGCTCTCGCGCCGCTGCTCCCCACGGGAAGCCGGCTGTACCCGGCGGGAGACAGCGGCACGGCCGGCGGCTATGACGTACTGCACGAGCGATGGCGCGATGAGCGCGGGATCGCGGCGCTGCGCTTCCTGTGGGCGGAGGTGCTGATCCCGCTCGCTCGCGCGATGCTGTCCGGAGTGCACACCGCCGTCGAAGCCTTCCGGCCCGATGTGCTGGTCACCGACCAACAGGCCCTCGCCGGGCCCCTGGTGGCGCGCCGGCACGGACTGCCCTGGGTGACCTCGGCGACCACCTCGGCGGAGTTCACCCACCCCTTCGAGGGCCTGCCGAAGGTGGGGGAGTGGGTGGCGCAGCGCATCGCGGCACTGCTCGCCGAGTGCGGCGCGCCCGCCGGCTGGGACCCGCGCTTCTCCCCGCATCTCGTACTGGTCTTCTCCACCCCCGAACTCATCGGGCCGGGCCCGGGTACGGCGAGCGCGCGGGGCACGTATCCGCCCCACTACGCGTTCGTCGGCCCCGCCTTCGGCGCCCGCCCGCACGGCGGCGATTTCCCGTGGCGCCGGCTGGACCCCGGGCGCGCCCGCGTACTCGTCTCCCTGGGCACCCTCAACCGCGAGGCGGGCGCCCGTTTCTACCCGGTGGTACTGAGCGCCGCGGCCGCCCTCGCGGACCGGGCCCAGCTGATCCTGGCCGCACCCGGCGACCTCGCCGGGGCCGTCCCGCCGAACGTCGTGCACCAGGAGTACGTTCCCCAGCTCCGGCTGCTGCCGCACCTCGACGCGGTGCTGTGCCACGGCGGCCACAACACCGTGTGCGAGGCGCTCGCGTACGGGCTGCCGCTGGTCGTGGCACCCGTACGCGACGATCAGCCGATCGTCGCCCGCCAGGTGACCGAGGCCGGCGCGGGAGTGCGGGTGCGCTTCGGGCGGGCCCGTACGGACGAGGTCCGGCAGGCCCTGGCCGCCGTGCTGGACAACCCGGCCCACCGCAGTGCGGCCCGCCGCATCCAGGCGTCCTTCGCCGCGGCGGGCGGCGCCACCACCGCGGCCGACCGCCTGGAGAAACTGCCGCTCGGCCGGCCCGCACCCGGCACGGCCGAGACCGAGACCGAGAAGGGACCGTGAAGCATATGACGCGCGCACACCGTTCGGGACACCGCACGCGATGGGTGGCGGCCGCCGCTGTGACGGCCCTGGGCGCGGGCACCGTGCGCGCCCGCCGCAGGCTCGCCGCACTGCCCCTGCTCGACCCCGCCGGACCGCACGACACCCGGCAACCACACCTCTCCGGCTGGCAGCTGATCACCACACCCGGTGTCGAGGCGGACGAGGCGACCCTGCGCGCCGCGGTCGCCCACGCCGAACGTGAAGGACTACGCGTCCTGGACCTGATCCCGGCGCACCTGGACACCGGGAGCGCGCTCGGTCTGTTCCGGCTGCTCGACCCCGCGGCCCACCGCACGGACCGGTGCGCTCCGGGCCACGGCGCGGGCCACGCCCTGCTGGTGTCCGACGACGTCCACCGGCGGGCCGGGCTCGCCACCGCGCCACCGCCGCGTTCGCCGGCCGACCTGTTCCGCCTCGCCCGCACCCTCAAGGAGTACGCCCCCGACGCCACCGGCTGGGCCATCGCCCCCGGCCTGACGCCGCTGCCCCCCGACCCCGCGCGGCGCGCCGGGGAGCTCGGTGCCCGCGGACTCCCGCCGGGGCTGGTCTCCGCCGCCCAGCTCGCCGGTCTCGCACTGCTGCTGAAGTGCCTGGTCTCGGCGCCGCGTTGGGGTGCGGCGGCAACCGCCCTGTACTGGCTCCAGCCCGTCGCCGTACTGGCCCCAGCCCGGGCGTTGCGCCCCGCCGACCTGGCCCGCGCCACCGCGCTGCGTCCGCTGCGCTCCCTGTCCGGCGCACTGCGGACCCTGCGGACACCGCCCGCCGAACCGTCCGCGGCCGACGATGCACCGGCGCGGCGGGCCGCATACGCCGCCGAACTCGCCGACGGCACCGACCGGTTCTTCGAACCCCGCCGCGAGGACTGCCCCTGGTGCTCGGCGCCGGAGCTCGCCGTACGGGTCCGCATGCCCGACCTGCTCCAGGGCAAGCCCGGCCGGTTCACCCTGGAGGAGTGCCGCCGCTGCGGCCATATCTTCCAGAACCCCCGGCTCACCCAGGACGGACTCGACTTCTACTACCGCGACTTCTACGAGGGCCTCGGCGGAGAGGGCGCCGCCCTGTTACTGGGCCGGATGAACGGGACGTACCGAGCCCGCGCCGAAATGATCAAACCCTTCGGCACTCCCAGCTCCTGGCTCGACGTCGGCACCGCCGCGGGGCACTTCTGCAACGCCGCGCGCGCCGTATGGCCCGACACCCGCTTCGACGGACTGGACATGGGCGAAGGCGTCCACGAGGCCGAGCGCCGCGGCTGGATCGCCACCGGCTACCAGGGCCAGTTCCCCGACCTCGCCGACCGGCTCGCCGGCCGCTACGACACGGTGAGCATGCACCACTACCTCGAACACACCCGGGACCCCTTCGCCGAGCTCGACGCGGCCGTCAAGGTCCTGGCCCCCGGCGGCCATCTGCTCATCGAACTCCCCGACCCCCAGGCCCGGATCGCCCGGCTGCTCGGCCCCCACTGGCTGCCCTGGTTCCAGCCCCAGCACCAGCACCTCATACCGGCCGGAAACCTCCAACAGGCCCTCGCGGAACGGGGGTTCACCCTCCTCGCCGAACAGCACGGCGCGGCCCACCAGAACAACGCCGACTTCATCGGCGCCGTCGCCCTCATCGCCAACCGGATCGCCCCCGACCCGCACGCCCCCTGGGCCACCGTCCCCGCCACCCGCGCCCGCCGCGCCGCCCGAAGCGCCGTACAGGCCATGGCGGTGCCCTGCTACGGCGCCGCGTTCGCCCTCGACACGGTGCGCACCGCGGTGGCCCGGGCCACCGACGGCGGTAACGCCTACCGGCTGCTCGCCCGCAAGGAGCCGGGGTGAACACCGTGGACCTGGCCCACCGCCCCACGGCGGACCCTCTGCTGCGGCTGCTCGCCCATGGCTTCGCGACGGCATACCACCACCCGCCCGGCGCGGTGTGGCACGCCCCGTACGCCTTCCATCTCACCGCGTCCGCCGTCCCGCCCGGACCGCAGCTCCCCGGGACGACGCCGCGGACCGACTGGGTCGCGGCGGCCAACTGGTCCGTCGGTGTGGCGGTCGCCGCGCGCGCCGACGGGATGCTGCGCTGCGGCTCCCTCAACCACCCGGCCGACGGCGCCGAACTCCCGCTCACCGGACCGGCCGCCCCCGCCCCCGGCTGGGCGGCCCGCCCCTACGCCGCACTGCGCGCACTCGCCGCCGCCGGATACGGCCGGGGCGGCGCCGATCTGCATCTGAACGCCGCCCTGCCCGCTGTGGTGGGGCTGCCGGTCGCCGAGTCCCTGGAGTGCGCGGTCGCGCTGGCCGTCGCCGGAGTCCACGCCGAGCGCGGTGCCCGCCCGCTGCCCCGCGCACGGCTGGCGGAGCTGCTCGGCGCCGCCGTGCCCGGCGATGACGCACTGCGCCGGGCCGTGCTCTTCGCCCGGTCCGGCCACCTCCTGGCCGCCGACGGCAGCACCTACCGATCGCTACCCGCCCAGGACGGCGGCCCGGATCCCTGTCTGCTGCTTCTGACGGCCCGGATCGCCGCCGACGGCCACGAGGGCGCACCCACCGGCGCCGGTGACACGGCCCTGGCCAACGGCATCGCCCTCGCGGTCCGCGAAGCCCTGCGCGCCGGTGCCCGGTCCGCCTGGTGGCCCGGGAAGCGCCCCGGCCGCAGTGTGCTGCTGCTGGCGCCCCGGGACCGGCGCGCGGCGATCCGGACCGCGGCGGCCGATGCCTTCGCCCGCCGCGGTCTGCCCGTACCCCGCTTCCTGCGGATCGCTCTCGCGGCCGCGGCCGACCGCGCGGACCGGCACCCGCATCCGCCGACCACCGGAAAGGAGTGAGACATCCTTCGCCCAGTTCCCCAAGGACGACTTCGGCAAGCTGCCGACGCTGTCCTTCGTCGTCCCGGACATGTGCAACGACATGCACGACTGCGCCGTCGGCAGCGGCGGCACCTGGATCAAGAACAACCTCGACTCGGGGTGTCCGACACCGGCGGCACGGAGCCGCCCGGCGGCGACCTCACCCTCCCCGGGGACTACGACGCCGACCCGTGGAAAGTGCCGGCGAACGGCGAAGGCCACCCCCGCAAGGAGGTGGCCTTCGCCGTCCTGCCCGCCGTGACCGGCCCCGTCAGCGCCGCCGCACCAGCGGGAACGGCAGCGTCTCGCGGATCGACAGACCGGTGAGGAACATGACCAGCCGGTCCACGCCGATGCCCAGACCACCGGTCGGCGGCATCGCGTACTCAAGGGCCTGCAGGAAGTCCTCGTCCAGCTCCATCGCCTCCGGGTCACCGCCCGCCGCCAGCAGCGACTGGGCGGTCAGCCGCCGCCGCTGCTCGACCGGGTCGGTCAACTCCGAATAGGCGGTGCCCAGCTCCGTACCGAAGGCGACCAGGTCCCAGCGCTCGGCGAGCCGCGGGTCCTTGCGGTGCTGGCGGGTCAGCGGCGAGACATCGGTGGGGAAGTCCTTGTAGAAGGTGGGAAGAGTGGTCTTCTCCTCCACAAGGCGCTCGTACATCTCCAGAACGATGTCGCCCCGGCCGTTCTCCGGCTTGACGGGCACACCCGACTTCTCGCACAGGCGGCGCAGCACATTCGGGTTCGTATCGGCGTCGACCTCCTCGCCGAGCGCCTCGGAGATCGCGCCGTAGACGGTCTTGACCGGCCAGATCCCCGAGATGTCGTGCTCGACCAGCCGGCCGTTCGCGTCCGCCTTACGGGCGGTGGCGCTGCCGAACGCGGCGATCGCCGCGCCCTGGATCAGCTCCCGGGTCAGATCGAGCATCACGTCGTAGTCGGCGAACGCCTGGTACGCCTCCAGCATCGTGAACTCGGGGTTGTGCTTGTAGGAGATGCCCTCGTTGCGGAAGGTCCGCCCCATCTCGAAGACCTTCTCCATACCGCCCACACACAGCCGCTTGAGGTACAGCTCCGGCGCGATGCGCAGATACAGATCGAGGTCGTAGGCGTTGATATGGGTGTGGAACGGGCGCGCGTTGGCGCCGCCGTGGATCTGCTGGAGCATCGGCGTCTCGACCTCCAGGTAGCCCCGGTCGATCAGCCCCTGCCGCAGCGCCTGCACGGCCGTGCTGCGGGCCCGTACGGTCTCCCGCGCGTCCGGCGAGACGACCAGGTCCACATACCGCTGGCGGACCTTGGCCTCCGGGTCGGACAGACCGCGTCGCTTGTCCGGGAGCGGACGCAGACACTTGGCGGTCAGCCGCCACCGGTCCACGAACACCGTCAGCTCACCGCGGTCACTGGTGCCGATCTCGCCCTCGGCCTCGACATGGTCACCGAGGTCGATGTCCGCGCCGAAGCGGTCCAGCTGCTCGGCTCCGCTGCCGTCCCGGGTCAGCGCGATCTGCAGATCGCCCGACCAGTCCCGCAGCACCGCGAACAGCACCCCGCCGTGGTCACGGGTGAGCAGCACCCGCCCGGCGACGCTGACCGACTTGCCGGTACGCGCCCCGGGCTTCAGCTCGGGGTACTCGTCGCGGATCTCGCCCAGCGTGTGCGTACGCTGCACGCCCACCGGATACGGGTCGGTGCCGTCCTTGCGCAGCCGCTCCAGCTTGCGGTGGCGCACCCGCACCTGCTCGGGCAGCGCGGCCAGTTCCCGCTCGTGCAGCTCCTCCTCGGTGGCCGGTGCGGCCTGCACCAGGCCGAGCTCGTCCAGCGACGGCAGACCGGCCGTGCTCGCCGGGGCCAGCACCCGCTTCTTGTGGCCCTTGCCCCACAGCGTGCCCAGGCTCGGTACGGCCACAAAGCCCTCGGCGATACCCGAGGCCAGACCGATGCGGGCCAGCGCGCCGGCGTCCGCGTAGCACAGGAACCGCGGATACCACTCCGGGTTGTACTTCGCGTTGGAGCGGTAGAGCGCCTCCAGCTGCCACCACTTGGAGAAGAACAGCAGCAGCCGGCGCCAGAACTTCAGCACCGGACCGGCGCCGATCCGGGCGCCCTCCTCGAAGGCGGACCGGAACACCGCGAAGTTCAGCGAGATCCGGTGCACGCCCATCGCCCCGGCCTGGGCGCACAGCCGGGCCACCATGAACTCCATGACGCCGTTGGGCGCGCTGCGGTCACGGCGCATCACGTCCAGCGAGATGCCGTCCTTGCCCCACGGGACGAAGGACAGCAGCGCGATCATGTTGCCGTCGCCGTCGAACGCCTCGGCCAGCAGGCATTCCCCGTCCTCGGGATCGCCCAGCCGGTCCAGCGCCATCGAGAAGCCGCGCTCGGTCTCGGTGTCCCGCCAGGCGTCGGCCCGGTGGATGACCTCCTGCATCTCCTCGTCGGTCAGCGCGGAGTGGCGCCGTACGCGGAAGGTCGCGCCGGTCCGCTCGACGCGGTTGACGGCCTGGCGGGTCACCCGCATCTCCCGGCCGTCCAGGTCGAAGTCCTTCACATGCAGGATCGCCTCGTCGCCGAGCTGCAGCGCACCGAGGCCGCTGCGGGCGAACGCCTTGGCGCCGCTCTCGCTGGCGCCCATGACAGCCGGCTGCCAGCCGTAGCGCCCGGCGACCTCCAGCCAGGCCTCGATGGCCTGGGTCCACGCCTCGCGGTCACCGACCGGGTCACCACTGGCCAGACAGACACCGGCCTCGACGCGGTAGGTGACGGCGGCCTTGCCGCTGGGCGAGAAGACCACCGCCTTGTCGCGGCGGCTGGCGAAGTAGCCGAGCGAGTCCTGGCTGCCGTAGCGGTCCAGCAGAGCCCGGATCCGGGCCTCCTCGTCGCCGTGCAGCGCGGCCTCCATGCGCTGCGAACGGAAGAGCGCGGCCGCGGCGTTCAGCAGCGCCAGCGCACCCAGCAGACCGAGTACGGTGCTGATCCAGTGCGGCGGATGGCCCTCGACGAGCCGGCCGCCGACGAGGCCACCGCAGACGCGGTTGGCGGCCCACAGCAGCCGGTTGGCGGCGCCGGACTCCAGCGTGCCGGGGACCAGTGACACCAGCCCCCAGCCGATCAGCACGGCCACCACGAGCCCGCCGATCAGCACCAGGATGGCCCGCAGGAACGCGCCGCGGCGGGTGATCGCATAGAACTCGCGGTGCGAGACGATCAGCAGCACCAGCGCTCCGGCACACAGCACCAGGGAGAAGGCGAACTCCCAGTACCCCGCGGCCAGGAACAGCGCGTCCGCCAGGGTGACCAGCACCATGTAGGCCACGACGAACCACAGCGCCACCCGTTTGCGCGCGGTCATCGCCGCGCCCAGGAGGAAGAGGAACGCCGCGTAGGCGAAGTTCGGCGCCACCGGGATGGTGAGCGTGTCCAGCCAGTAGATCACCGGGTGGAGTCCGCGCCTGAGGGGCCCGATCAGCGCCGTCAGGGCGCAGAAAAGCCCCAACACGCTGAAGATGATGGCGAAGCCGTTGGGGACGCGGCGCTGGAAGCGCCGCCACCCCGTAAGTTGATCCTGGTCCTGCACGGTGCTCATTCCGTCACATTAGGCTCTGAATGGGGTCAGCTGCTCGACGCGAGGGTGCGACTTCTCAGCCACCGGGAACCAGCCGACATCCCAGTCTCCGATTCCGATGGTCCGATCGTCTCTCCCTCGTACGGAGGACATGGTGACCTCGATGGGATCACCCGCGTGGACCTTGCCACAAACCTGCGCCGCGTCCGAGTCGGGGCAACTCGGGCCGATGGTGAAGTTCAGGTCATAGTCCTCGGCGAAGTAGCGGCCGCCGCCGGAGTCCACCCCGGTCAGCTGCGCCCGCAGCATGACCTCGGTGCCCGGCTTCCACGGCTGCGCGGGCCGCCAGTCCACCCGGTCCTTGCCGCTGCCGTCCTTGACCCAGTTCCACGCGCCGGTCGTGCGGTCGTCGGTGGTGACGCTCAGCCGGCGCTCCACCGCGGCCCGCTCGGTCACCGGGAAGTCGAAGAGGACGGTGAGCGGCCGGTCGGCGCCGGCCGCCGCACCCTGCGAGCCGGGATCCAGCTCCAGCTTGTTGAGCTTGGCCGCCTTCGCGGTGGTCAGCGACTCCTTGGCCGCGTCCAGACCGCCCTGCGGGTTCTTCGTCCTGGCGACGATGGAGTACTTGGTGTCCGGCGCGGTCCGCGAGCTGGACGTCCAGCTCGTCCCGCCGGCCCCGAACCCGCCGGGCAGTCGCCGGCCCCGGGGGTCGGTGACCCGCACCTCGGTGAGCACCCCGCCCTCCGCGCTCACCTTGAGCCGGTCGCCGGCCTGCACGGTCCTGGTCCCGCTCGCCGCGCCCAGCACCACCTTCACTGGATCGCCCTTGGGTGCCGACGCCGCGATTCCCCCGCACGCGGTGAGCGTGCCCATGCCGATCACGGGGACCAGGGCGAGCGCGGCACGCAGCGGCCGGAACGTCCGGCGGTGGGGGGAGGGGGTGTGGCTCATGGAGGCTTTCCGTCTGCGGTGCGGGGAGGCGGCGATGTCGGCCGCTAAGACGGCCGACCCCGACACTCCGTTGCGGGGAGTGATGTGATCCATGTCACGGATTCCGGGGTGTCGTGGCGTACGGCGAGACCGTCGCGGCGCGGCTTGGACGACCGCCGCGGGCGTGAGCGCCACCCCGAGCCGGTGACCCGCAGTGATCACCTGATCGGAGCACCCGGACTCGAACCGGACATACACCGAAATACGCCAAACTGGCCACCCCTTGCCGTCCGTTCGGGCGGCGGTTGAGGAGGTGTGCGTCCCATGGCAATTTCCATCTCGGTCGTGCTGCTGCTGGTGGTCCTGACCGTGATCTTCCTGCGCAGCGGAAAGCTCAAGATCTCGCACGCCCTGGTGTGCGCGCTGCTCGGCTTCTACCTGGCGAGCAGCAGCCTGGCTGGGGACATCCACCACGGGCTGGCCGGCGCCGCCGACGTGGTCAGCAGCGTGCGCCCGTGACGGTGGCGGCCTACCGGAACCTCGCCCTCGCCACCATCGGTTTCACGGTCACCTTCTGGGCGTGGAACCTCATCGCCCCCCTGGGGAACGCCTTCAGGACCAGCCTGCACCTGACCCACTTCCAGGTGTCGGTGCTGGTGGCAGTGCCGGTGCTGGTCGGCTCGCTGGGCCGGGTGCCGGTCGGTGCGCTCACCGACCGCTATGGCGCCCGGGTGATGTTCCCCCTGATCTCCGCGCTCACCATCGTGCCGGTACTGCTGCTCATCCCCGCCAAGCACTCCTACCCCGCGATGCTCGGCGTGGGATTTCTGCTCGGCCTGGGCGGCACCACGTTCGCCATCGGCATCCCGCTCGTCAACGCCTGGTTCCCGCCCCGTAAGCGGGGCCTGGCGCTGGGCATCTTCGGTATGGGCATGGGCGGCGTCGCACTCTCCGGCTATCTGACCCCACGGATCCACCGCTACGACGAGAACATGCCGTATCTCTCCGTCGCCGTGGTGCTCGCCCTCTTCGCCTTCCTCGGCGCCCTGATGATCACCGACCACCCGGACCGGCCCGTCCCGCAGACCTCGCTCGCCCGCCGGCTGGGCCGGGCCGGCCGGCTGAAGGTCACCTGGGAGCTGGCCGCGCTGTACGCCATCGGCTTCGGCGGCATCGTTGCCTTCGGCGTCTATCTGCCCACCTATCTGCAGACCTGGTACCACCTCGACGCCGCCGACGCGGGCACCAAGGCGGCGGGCTTCGCGCTGGTCACCGTCGTCTTCCGGCCCATCGGCGGCTGGTGCTCGGACCGGGTGCACCCGGCCGTCGTCACCGCCTGGGCGCTCGGCATGGTGGCGCTGCCCGCCATCGTCCAGGCCTTCGACCCGCGGCTGAACCCGGCCGGCACCGTCGACTTCCTGGTCATGGCGGCGGGCCTGGGCGCAGCCAGCGGCGCGATCTTCGCCCTGGTCTCGCGGGTGACCCCGCAGGAGCGGGTCGGCAGCGTCACCGGCATCGTCGGCGCCGCCGGCGGCCTCGGCGGCTTCCTGCCGCCGCTCGTCATGGGCGCGATCTACAGCAGCAAGGGCACCTACGCCCTCGGCTTCATGCTGCTCTCCGACCTCGCGCTGGCCGGCTGCGTCTACGCCTTCGGCCGGATGCGCACCGCCGGCGCCCGGACCGCCGCCGAGGCCTGACCGGGCCGCTAGGGCCTGTCCGATGGGTCATGGCCGGGCCCGCGGCGTCTGGCACGGCACTCCCCCAGCTAACGCTGGGAGGTGCCCCCACGCGGCGTTGCCGAAACGTCCTAATAGCTCCGCTATCAGGCCGCTCCGGCGCCTTGCGATGCAGCTCGGCATCCGAAGGATGAATCAAAGAGCCGAGACGGAGCGAGCGCAGCGAGTGCAGTGCACCAGACGCCGCGGCCTTTCCGACCCTGACCCATCGGACAGGCCCTAGGCACCGGCAGGGCCCGGCCCGCTCACCCGAGGGAAAAGACCCCGATCGNCCTTTCCGACCCTGACCCATCGGACAGGCCCTAGGCACCGGCAGGGCCCGGCCCGCTCACCCGAGGGAAAAGACCCCGATCGCGTTCGCCACCGGCCGCTCCGCCCCGCCCGACGGATGGTTGCGTACCGTCACCTCGTGGCCGTACCCGTCGCCGGTGACCAGTGTCGAGGACCCTCCGCCGTCCAGATTCATCGCATCGTGTGCGCCCAACTGATCCATCACATCGGCCAGTTCACGGACCGTCAGACCGGTCTGCCCCTGACCCGGCGCACCGTCCAGCGCCATCAGATACAGCACCCGGCCGCCGGCCCCGATCCCCGCGGACGTCCGCACCGCCACTGCGACGGTGTCCAGACCGGCCACCGGCTCGGCGTTCCGCACGATCGGGAAACCGCCCACCGCGAACCGCAGCGGCCCCGGCACCCGGCCGAAGAGGCGATGGCCGACACTCACCGGCTCACCGATATGCAGCTTGCGCAGCTGCCGCGCCCCCTCCTCCCGGCCCACCAGTACCGCGCTCCCCGCGGCCACCCCGCCCGCTCCCGGCAGGTCCTGGAGCGCGGTCACCCGGCCGTGCCGGACCGTCACCTCCGCGGTGTCCGTGCTGCATGGCGCCGCCCGGTCGGTGTCCGTACCGCAGATGGCGCGCACCCGGGACACTGGACCCCACTGCGCGGTGTACGCGCCGACGCCGTCCACCGGCAGCGCGTACTGGTTGAGCCCGCGCAGCGGCAGCGCCCCCTCGCCGGTCAGCACCGCACCGCGCAGCGTGAGCCGGTCCAGCCGCGCCCGGCGGTTGTAGCCGACCCCGATGACGTCCTCGGTGGACGCGCCGGGCGGCATCACCGGCCCGAACCGCTGACCGTCGGGCACCGCGCCCTTCAACTGCCGCCCCGAGACAACCGCCGGTCCCACCGAGGCACCGGTCGCCTGCACACCCGGGTGCTGGGTCTCGGTGATATTGAAGAAGTCACCGTTGACGGCCCCCACCACGCCGCGCTCCATGGCCAGTTGGGACACCGGAGCCCGCGCGCCCACCGCCCCCGGATACAGCAGATCCACCGACACCCGCGGATCGGCCAGATCCACCGTCAGCAGATGCCCGTGCACGATGCCGCGCGGCACCGTCATCCGGAATTCGCCGTACGCCACACCGGGCGCCACCGGGACGGCATCGAAGCGGCGGAGGGTGGGGGCACCCGCGGCGGTGGCCTGCGCCCCGTCCGCGATCCCGCCGGCCAGCACACCGCATGCCACCAACACCGTCAGCACTGCGCGAACTCGACCGAATCGCTGCTTCACGATCCCCCCTGACGTCACGCCAACTGTCCCAGGTGCCGAAGACGTTCACTCTGCCCTGTTCACTCTGCCCAGTTCACTATGCCTCGTTCACTATGGCCCGGAGATGTCATGAATCTGTACACCCGCAGAACGGCCGTCGTGTCGCTGGGCGCCGCGCTGGCCGCGGGCCTGACCGCGCCCGCCGCCGCCCGTGACACCGTCGTCCACACCACCGGCCCCGCACCGCTGCGCCGCGCCCACGCACACAACGACTACGAGCACCCCCGCCCGCTGTTCGACGCCCTGGACCACGGCTTCGGCAGCGTGGAGGCGGACATCTGGCTGGTGGACGGCCGGCTGCTGGTCGCCCACGAGGAGGGCGACCTCGACCCGGCCCGCACCCTGGAGGCGCTCTATCTCTCCCCGCTGCGCCGACGCATTCAGGCCAACGGCGGCACGGTCTACCGGGGCCACCGTCTCTCTCTCCAGCTGCTGATCGACATCAAGACCGCGGGCGATCCCACCTACCGCGCGCTGTCCCGGGTGCTGCGCCGCTACCGGGAGCTGCTGAGCGTGTGCAGCGCGGGCCGGGTCCGCGGCGGGCCGGTCACCGCCGTCGTCTCCGGTGACCGCGCGGCGCGTGCGCCCATGGAGGCCGAGCGGGTGCGTCTTGCGTTCTACGACGGGCGGCCCGAGGACCTGGGCACGGCGGCGCCCGCCTCGTTCGCCCCGCTGGTCTCCGCGTCCTGGAGCGAGATGTTCGACTGGCAGGGCGTGGGGCCGATGCCGACCGAACAGCGGGAGCGGCTGCGGCAGTTGGTGACGGCAGCGCACTCCGAGCGGCGCCGGCTGCGCTTCTGGGCCACGCCGGACCTGGCCGGACCGGCGCGCGAGGCGGTGTGGACCCAGCTGCTCGACGCCGGCGTCGACCACCTCAACTCGGACGATCTGCCGGGCCTGGAGACCTTTCTGCGCACGGCTCACTGAGCGCCGCTCCAAACGCCCCGCCCGTCCTCACCAGGATTTTTTCGCCAGGAAGCCTCGGTGACCAGCTGCAGATAGCGCGCCCAGTCCCAGTACTCGCCGGGGTCGGTGTGGTCGGTGCCGGGGACCTCCACATGGCCGATGATGTGCTCCCGGTCCTTGGGGATCCGGTAGCGGTCGCAGATGGCGGCGGTGAGCCGGGCGGACTGCTCGTACAGCGCGTCCGTGAACCATGTCGGGTCATCGATCCAGCCCTCGTGCTCGATGCCGATGCTGCGGGTGTTGTAGTCCCAGTTGCCGGCGTGCCAGGCGACATTCCGTTCGTTGACGCACTGGGCGAGATAGCCGTCGGAGGACCGGACGACATAGTGCGCGGCCGCCTTGTGCGCGGGGTCCCGGAAGAGCCTGAGGGTGTCCTCGTAGGTCTCCTGCGTCACATGCACCACGACCATCTCGATCGGGTACTGCGTCGGACGGTTGGCGGTGGTGAAGTTGGCGGGGTTGGCCGGGTTCCAGTGGACGGGGGGATAGCCGCTGCCGTCCGGCGTCCGTCTGCGCGCGGTGGCATCGGCGGTGGCCGACGTGAGGGGTACGAGCGCGGCGGACGCGGCGAGCGCGGCCGCACCGGTGAGCAGGCGCCGGCGGGCCGGGCGACGGTGGTCGGGCTCCATGTGAACTCCTGACAAGGACCGAGGGGTGGTCGCGTACATGTCACGCACATGCCGTGCGTTCATCATGCGCAACAGGGCACGCCCTGCCAAGGGAATGGCCGTTCTGCCAATGGCTTGACCAAAGGCAGAACGGCGCAGGTCAGGAGCGGCGCGATACCTGATCGGTCGTCACCCGGGTGCCGCTCCCACGGCCCTGACGGCCGATCGCGGGCGCGGCACCCGGACGGAGTTCCACCGCCGGTTCAGTGACCGATCTCTACGTCCTCCAGGATGCCCAGCGCATCCGGCACCAGCACCGCCGCCGAATAGTAGGCACTGACCAGGTAATTGATGACGGCCTGGTCGTTGATGCCCATGAAGCGCACCGAGAGGCCGGGCCGGTACTCGTCCGGGATGCCGGTCTGGTGCAGCCCGATCACGCCCTGGTTCTCCTCGCCGACCCGCAGCGCCAGAATCGAGCTGGTCTGGTCCGGATTGATCGGGATCTTGTTGCAGGGCAGCAGCGGAATGCCCCGCCAGCTGCGGACCGCCGTGCCCTCGACCTCCGCGGTGGAGGGGTAGATACCGCGGGCGTTCCACTCCCGCCCGATGGCCGCGATGGTGCGCGGATGCGCCAGCAGGAACTGGGTCTTCCGGCGCCGGGAGATCAGCTCGTCCAGGTCGTCGGGGGTGGGCGGCCCGTTGCGGGTGTGGATGCGCTGCTTGAGGTCGGCGTTGTGCAGCAGTCCGAATGCGCGGTTGTTGACCATCTCGTGTTCCTGGCGCTCACGCAGCGCCTCCACGGTCAGCCGCAGCTGCTGGTCCAGCTGGTTCATCGGGTCGTTGTAGAGGTCGGCGACCCGCGAGTGCACCTTCAACACGGTCTGCGCGACGCTGAGTTCGTACTCGCGCGGCGTCAGCTCGTAGTCGGCGAAGGTGCCCGGCAGCGCCGGCTCGCCGACATGGCCGGCGGCCAGCTCGATGGCCGCCTCACCGTGCTTGTTCCGTGCCGGCGCCAGCGCCGCACGGAACTCGTCGAGATGCGCACGCAGCGACTCCGACCGGCTCAGCACCTCTTCGAAGTCGCTGCGGTACATCGTCAGCGCGGTCACCCGGGTCACCGCCCGTACGGAGTGCTCCCACTCCGTGTCCGGCGCCAGCAGCGCCGCTTCACCGAGGGCGTCACCGTCGGCCAGCACCCCCAGGACCGTCTCGTCGCCGTACTTGCCGGTGCCGATCCGGTCCAGCTTGCCGTGCGCGATCAGGATGACCCGGTCCGTCGTCCCGCCCGCCCGGGCCAGCACATCTCCGGGTGCGAACTCCCGCTGGACGAAGCGGTCCGCCAGCGCCTCCAGCGTCGAGGCGTCGGTATAGCCGCGCAGCGGCGCCAGCTCGCGCAACTCCTCGGGAATCACCCGGACTTCGGTGCCGGTGGTGGCGAACTCCACCCGGCCGTCGCCGACGGTGTACGTGAGCCGGCGGTTGACGCGGTACGTACCGCCGGAGACCTGCGTCCAGGGCAGGATGCGCAGCAGCCAGCGGGAGGAGATCCCCTGCATCTGCGGCACGGTCTTGGTCGTGGTCGCCAGATTGCGGGCTGCCGCGGTGTCCAGGCTGGAACGGTTCTGCTCGATCCCGGAGGACTGCGGGCCGGACGTCGGATCCACCGATGTGGTCATGAAGAAGGCTCACCTGTTCTGTCGGTGCTGTGCGTTCTGCGATCTGCGATCTGCGTGCTGTGCGTTCCGCGCGTGATGTCTGCGTGCTGCGGTGTGTCAGGGCGGGGAAATGGTGCTGCCGTCCTTGGAGCGCGCTTTTTCCATGCGCGTGTCGATCAATGGCCGACTTGCACGTCTTCGAGAACACCCAGCGCATCGGGCACGAGAATGGCCGCCGAATAGTAGGCGCTGACGAGATACTTGAGGACCGCCCGCTCATCGATGCCCATATAGCGCACCGAGAGGCCCGGCTCGTATTCGTCGGGAATTCCGGTCTGGTGCAGACCGACCACGCCCTGCTGTTCCTCACCGGTCCGCAGCAGCAGAATGGAACTCGTCCGCTCCTCCGTCACCGGAATCTTGTTGCACGGGAAGATCGGCACCCCGCGCCACGACGGCAGCGAATGCCCCATGAAATCCACCGCGGTCGGATACAGCCCACGGGCACTGCATTCCCGGCCGATCGCGGCGATGGTCTTCGGATGCGCGAGCAGAAAGCCCGGGTTCTTCCAGACGGTCGCCAGCAGGTCGTCGAGGTCGTCGGGGGTGGGCGGGCCGGTACGGGTGTGGATGCGCTGCTTGAGGTCGGCGTTGTGCAGCAGCCCGAACTCCGGGTTGTTGATCATCTCGTGCTCCTGGCGCTCACGCAGCGCCTGGACCGTGAGCTTCAGCTGCTCCTCGACCTGGTTCATCGGGTCGCTGTAGAGGTCGCCGACCCGGCTGTGGGTGCGCAGCACCGTCTGGGCGACGCTGAGTTCGTACTCCCGCGGCGCCAGTTCGTAGTCGACGAAGGTGCCCGGGAGGGACGGCTCGCCGTGGTGGCCGGAGGCGACCGAGACCGCCGACTCCCCGCTGTCGTTCGTCGGCCGGGTGGTGCCCTGCCCGGCCGACGCCAGATGCTCGCGCAGCCCGGGGGAGCGGTCGATGATCTCCTGGGCGGCCTGCCGGGACAGCGCCATGACGGTCACCCGGGTCACCGCGCGATAGCTGAACGGCCAGGTCGCGTCGGCCGTGGTGAGCGGCTCGTCGCCGAGGTGGTCGCCGCCGGCCAGCGCCTCAAGCACCGTCTCGTCGTCGTATTTGCCGGTGCCGATACGGTCCACCCGGCCGTGCGCGATCAGCACCAGCCGGTCGCCCGGTGTGCCGGCCTCGGCGATCAGCTCGCCGGGTGCGTATTCGTGCTGGGTGAACCGTCCGCCGAGCGCCGAGAGCACCTCGGGGTCGGTGAAATCCTGTAGGGCCGGCAGCTCGCGCAGCTCGCCGGGGATGATCGAAACATCGGATCCGCTGATATCGAATTCGATACGGCCGTCGCCGATGGTGTGCGTGAGCCGGCGGTTGACGCGATATGTGCCACCGGAAACCTGCACCCAGGGCAGCAAACGCAGCAGCCAACGGGACGTGATGCCCTGCATCTGCGGCGGGGTTTTGGTGGTGGTCGCCAAATTCCGCGCGGCGGTGGTACTCAGGCTGGAATTCTGGGCGTCTTCCGCACTGCCGGGCAGCGTTTCGTCGGCAATGGTCACAATGCCACCTGTCTCCTCGAAGGGTGCGACACGAACCGCCGGAAACGTATTCAAAAAGCTCCGTGGCAGCCCGCCGAGCCGAAGATAGTGGTGCTGTTTTTATCGGCACAATCGCCCGATGGGGTGGCATGGAAATCTCTTTCCATGGAAAGGTTTAGCGGGTTCAGCTCCGGGGAGAGTGTGCCGAGGTGCAGGAAGCGAAAGGATCGTCCAGGACGGCCTGGAGCGCCGCATGCGCAGCCCCGAGCAGCGGTCCGTCGGCGCCCAGCCGGGATACCGTCACCAACGGCCCGCCGGCCCGCCCAGGGTCCGCCGCAACGGCCGTCCGCAGCGCCAACTCCCGCTCCAGGGACGGCAGAATCCACGGCGCCAGCCCGGCCAGCGCGCCCCCGAGGACCACCGCCCGCGGATCGAGCAGATTCACCGCCCCCGCGAGCGCGATCCCGAGCGCCGTCCCCGCCTCGTGCAGCGCACGCACGGTGGCCGCGTCCCCGTCGGCGGCCCGCCGCGCGAGCAGCGCGATACGGGCGCCCGGCCCCGGATGCGCGGCCGCCGACCGCTCGGGGGTGAGCCCGCCCGCGCGCAGCACCGCCCGTTCGCCCGCGTACTGCTCCAGACAGCCACGGCCGCCGCAGTCGCACGGGTGGCCGTCCGGATACACCGGCACATGCCCCAGCTCACCCGCGAACCCCCGTGCCCCCCGCAGCAGTTGACCGTCCACGACGACCGCGGCACCGATCCCGATCTCGGCCGAGACATGCACGAAGTCCGGCGGCGGGCCCGGTCGGCCGTCGCCGTCGCCGCCCAGCCGCAGTTCGGCCAGCGCGCCCAGATTGGCCTCGTTCTCCACGGTGAGCGGGATCCCGCGCGCATCGCGGCCCGGAGCCGTCACCGAGGCCAGCCCCGGCGCGAGATCGGCCGCCCGCCAGCCGAGGTTGGGGGCGTGCACCACGGTCGTCGTGCCACGGGCCACCAGGCCGGGCACGGCGACCGCCAGCCCGGCCGGCCGCAGCCCCTCGGCGGCGATCTCCGCCGTCACCTCCGCGAGCAGCGCGGACAGCCGCCGCAGCACCGGACCCGGATCGCTGTGCCGGTTCACCGCATCGGTCGCCGCCCGGGCCCGGATCCGCCCCCGCAGATCGACCGCGCACACCGCCAGATGATCGACGCCTATCTCCGCCCCGATCCCCGCCGGGCCGCGGTCACTGACCGCCAGTTCGCTGCCCGGCCTGCCCCGGCCGCTGGGCGCCGCCCGGCCCGTCTCGACCAGCAGCCCGGCCCGCAGCAGCTCGTCGACGAGCGGGGCCACCCCCGCCCGGGTCAGCCCGATCCGCGCCGCGACCGCCGGCCGGGACACCGGCCCCTGCGCGGCCACGGTCCGCAGCACCCGGGCCAGATTGCGCCGGCGGATGCCGTGCTGGGTGTCGCCGCCGGAAGCGGTCACAAGATCTCCTCGGGGTGGTGGCGGAATCTCCTCGGGGTGGTGGCGGACGTCGAGATCCCTTCGACGTCCCTTGTGGTCCACGGCTGCGGCCGCCGCGGTCACCGCCGCAGCAGCGCCCCGCTGTCGGCGAGCGTCGTGGCGATCCGGTCCCAGGCGGCCCCGTCCCGCTCCTGCGCCTCGTACTCCGCGCCACGGCCCGTACCCCAACGGCGCGCCACCGCCGCCGGATCCTCGCCCAGCAGCAGCCCGGCCGCCTGCGCCGCCGCGCCGAGCGCCACCAGCTCCTGCGCCTCGGGCACCACCACCGGGCGGCCGGACAGCCGGCGCACGGTGTCCCGCCATGCCCGGCCCTTCGCGCCACCGCCGATCAGCAGCAGCGGCGCATCGGCCGCGGCGTCCTTGTCCAGCACCCGGTCCAGGGCCTCCAGCAGCGCGAACACCGCGCCGTCGTAGGCGGCCTGGAGCAGCTGGCCGGCCGTGGTCCCGTGCCGCAGCCCGTGCACCAGGCCCGAAGCCCCGGGCAGATTCGGCGTCCGCTCACCGTCGAGGAACGGCAGCATCACCACACTGCCACCCGCCTCCACGGCCTCCCGGTCGCGCCCCAGCAGCGCCGCCACCCGGTCCACGGCGAGCGTGCAGTTCAGGGTGCAGGCCAGCGGCAGCCAGTCGCCGCGGGCATCGGCGAAGCCCGCGACGGTGCCGGTCGGATCGGCGGGCCGGTGGGTGGAGACCGCGTAGACCGTCCCCGAGGTGCCCAGGCTCAGCACCGGCTGCCCGGGGCGCAGGCCCAGCCCGAGCGCCGCCGCCATGTTGTCGCCGGTGCCGGCGGCCACCAACGCACCGCGCGGCAGTGGCAGGTCATCGGCGTGTACGGTCCCGGCGGCCTCCCCCGGGAGCGCCACCCGCGGCAGCATCCCGGCGGACAGCCCGACGCGCTCCAGGATCTCCAGGTCGTAGGACTCGGTCGAGGACGCCCACCAGCCGGTCCCCGACGCATCGCCGCGATCGGTGACGGCCTCGCCGGTCAGCCGCTGGGTGAGGTAGTCGTGCGGCAGCCGCACCGCGGTGGTGGCGGCGGCCGCGGCCGGCTCGTTCGCCCGCAGCCAGGCCCACTTGGCCACCGTGAACGCCGGCCCCGGCACGCTCCCGACCCGGTCCGCCCAGGCCTCTGCGCCGCCGAGCTCCGCGATCAGCTGCTCACTCTGCGGCGCCGGGCGTACGTCGTTCCACAGCATCGCGGGGCGCACCGGCTCACCGGCCGCGTCCAGGGCGACCAGCCCGTGCTGCTGCCCGCCGACGGACAGCGCGGAGGCCTGCCGCGCCGCGTCGCCGCACTGCGCCAGCGCCTCGCCCAGCGCCCGCCACCACTGCCCGGGGTCGCTCTCCTTGCCCTCCCCGCCGCTGACCGTGTGCGGTGCCTGGCCGCGGGCGACGACCACACCGGTCTCCGCGTCCACGACCAGCGTCTTGGTGGACTGCGTCGAGCTGTCCACGCCGACGACGAGCGGTCCCGCTGACTGTGCGCCCATCGTGCACTCTCCCTTGGCGGCCCGTATTCCATGGTCTTGGTCCAGGGGGTTCCCCGGTGTGCTGCCGCATATTAGTTTGGCCGCGGCGGAATTTGTAAAGCGCGTTGACGAAATCACCGAGGGAGTCGCCGTGAGGTATCAGCCCGTGCCCGAGGACAAGTTCAGCTTCGGCCTGTGGACCGTCGGCTGGCAGGGCCGTGACCCCTTCGGGGACGCCACCCGTCGCGCCCTGGACCCCGTCGAATCCGTCCACCGCCTCGCCGATCTCGGCGCGTACGGCGTTACCTTCCACGACGACGATCTGATCCCGTTCGGCTCCGGGGCCATCGAGCGCGAGGCGGCCGTCAAACGCTTCCGGCAGGCGCTGGACGCCACCGGCACGGTCGTCCCGATGGCGACCACCAACCTCTTCACCCACCCCGTCTTCAAGGACGGCGCCTTCACCGCCAACGACCGCGACATCCGCCGCTTCGCGCTGCGCAAGACGCTCCGCAATATCGACCTCGCCGCCGAGCTGGGCGCCCGCACCTATGTCGCGTGGGGCGGGCGGGAAGGCGCGGAGTCCGGCGCCGCCAAGGACGTACGGGCCGCGCTGGACCGTATGAAGGAGGCGTTCGACCTGCTCGGCCAGTACGTCATCGAGCAGGGCTACGACCTGCGGTTCGCCATCGAGCCCAAGCCCAACGAGCCGCGCGGCGACATTCTGCTGCCCACCGTGGGCCACGCCCTGGCCTTCATCGAACGGCTGGAGCGCCCCGAGCTCTACGGCGTCAACCCCGAGGTCGGACACGAGCAGATGGCCGGGCTGAACTTCCCGCACGGCATCGCCCAGGCCCTGTGGGCGGGCAAGCTCTTCCATATCGACCTCAACGGCCAGAGCGGGATCAAGTACGACCAGGACCTCCGCTTCGGCGCGGGCGATCTGCGGTCCGCCTTCTGGCTCGTCGACCTGCTGGAGACGGCCGGCTACGACGGACCGCGGCACTTCGACTTCAAGCCGCCGCGTACCGAGGACCTGGACGGCGTCTGGGCCTCGGCAGCCAGCTGTATGCGCAACTACCTGATCCTCAAGGAGCGGGCGGCGGCCTTCCGCTCCGACCCTGCCGTCCAGGACGCGCTGCACGCCGCGCGCCTGGACCAACTGGCCCGTCCCACCGCCGAGGACGGCCTGGCCGGCCTGCTCGCCGACGCCACCGCCTACGAAACCTTCGACGCCGAGGCAGCGGCCGGCCGGGGGATGGCCTTCGAGCATCTGGATCAGCTGGCGCTGGAGCACTTGCTGGGGACGGTCTGAGCACCTGGCCGGCGCGCCGCCCGTGAGCGCTTCGAGGGGGCTCTGTCAGCTTGCCGGGAGCCGTCAGCCGGTGGCCGCCGGCTGACGCCCGTCAGCCGAGCAGTTTGCGCAGAAATCGCAGCTCGGCGGCGCGCTGCTCGCCCCCGCCTCCCTCATGGGCGTTGAACCGCCACACCTTCAGCTCCTTCTCGCCCGCATAGTGGTGGTACGCGGCGAAGCCGGTGGACGGCGGCACCACCTCGTCGCGCAGCGCGGTGCCGAAGAGCGCCGGGGCGGTGGCCCGGACCGCGAAGTTCAGGCCGTCGAAGTGGTCCAGGGTGTGCAGGGCGGTGTCGATATGGCCGCGCGCGCCCGCGAAGTAGCGGGCGAGCTCGCCGTACGGGCCCATGTCCGTGATCTCGACCGCGCGCCGGACATGCGTCAGGAACGGCACATCGATCAGCGCGCCCGCCAGCCCCGGGACCAGCCCGGTCATCGCCAGGGCGAGGGCGCCGCCCTGGCTGCCGCCGGCGACCACGATCCGCCCGGCGTCCACCGCGTGGTGCGCGCGGGCCGCCTCCACGGCCCGTACCGCGTCGGTGAACAGCCGCCGGTAGTAGTAGTCGTCGGGATCGAGCAGACCCTGGGTCATCTTGCCCGGTACACCCGGGTTGCCGTAGCCGGCCGGATCGGGGGTGTCACCGGGCCGGTTGGGGCCGCTCTGCCCGCGGGTGTCCATGACGAGCGTGGCGTACCCCGCGGACGGCCACAGCAGCCAGTCGTGCGGCAGCAGCCGGCCGCCGCCGTAACCGAGGTACTGCACCACGCACGGCAGCGGCCCGGCGGCCCTCCGCGGGATCAGGAACCAGCCGCGGATACGGTGCCCGCCGAAACCGGAGAACGTCACATCGTCGCAGCGCACCAGGGCGAGCCCGGCATCGACTTCGGTGAAGCGGGCGTCGAGGTCATGGGCGCGGGCCTCGTCGAGGGTGCGTTGCCAGAATGCGTCGAACCCGGCCGGCTCGGGAAGCGGCGGGCGGTAGGTGCGCAGCTCGTCCAGGGGTAGGTCGGTGAACACGCAAAACCTCCGGGCCGTAGGGTGGTTTGCTGCCTGTCGCCAACGGTGCCCAGGGGGTGGACATTTCAGACGTGAATTGTTCCAGCTTGGTCACCGAGTCCCTCAAAACCCAGTAAAGAAGCGATCATTTCCGCCATGAGTTTCCCTCCGCCTCCGCCGCCGCATCAGCCGAATCAGCCGCCCAACGACAACCCCGGCGGCTTCGGCCCGCCGGCCGGTGGCTACGGCCCGGGCGGCCAGGGCCAGGGCGGGTACGGCCCGCCCCCCGGCGGCAACCAGCCCCCCGGTGGCTACGGCCCGCCCG